>CAJYSA010000094.1 GCA_913777325.1 uncultured Sphingomonas sp.
ATCCGACATCTGGTCGGGCAGGCGACCGGCGCGGTGATCTCGAATACCGCGAACGACCGCGTCATCGACACCGTCAGCACCGTCAACGTCAATCTGGTCGGGCTGCCCGCCGGGCTGATGAACGGAATGCTGCTGGTGAACCGAATTGCGACGGAGGCTGCGGGGCCGCGCTGAATGACTTGGGAAGGGGATAATCTTCGATGCGACCTGCGGCCTCCAGCGCGTTTCTCTCCCTCGGGCTGATCGCTGCCCCGGCAGCGGCGCAGCAGCCCGTCCCATCGTCAACCGTGGCGGTCCCGGCTGCGTTGGACGACCGCGACGAGCTGCGCCGGACGCTCGCGATCGAGCGACAGGCATTGGACCGTCAGCAGCGGGCGCTCGACGAGCAACGCGCGCGGATCGACAGGCTGGAGGCGCGGCTTTCGGGCGATACGGGAACGCAGGTCGCGCAGACCGCCTTGCCGCCGGGCGGCGTGCCGCTTCCCGTGTCGCCGCCGCCCGCGCCACCGCCCGCCGGCACGCAGGTGCAGACCGTCGGTGAGGCGCCGTCGGATCAGCGCCAGGTGCAGGTCGCGGTGCTCTCCGAGCAGGGCGGGATCATCACCAAGGCGGGGCGCGCCACGGTCGAGGTGAATTTTGAATATGCACGTGCCGATCGCAATCAGGTGGTGTTCCGCGGCGTGCAGATTCCGGAGGCGGTGCTGATCGGCGTGTTCGACATCAACCAGAGCCGGCAGGACGTGCTGACCGTCGGAACGGTCGGGCGGCTCGGGCTGACCAGCCGGCTGGAGATCAACGGGCGGCTGCCGTTCGTCTACCGCTCCGACAAGTCGGTGCTCGCCCCCGTCGCCAACCCGTCCGAGCCGAACGCGGGGCAGCTCGATCGCCCGGTCAGCGGGGCGAACATCGGCGACATCGACTTCGGCCTGCGCTACCAATTTACCGACGGCAACAACGGCGCGCCGTATCTGATCGCGGGCGTGCAGGCAGTGGCACCAACCGGCACCGATCCGTTCCGCGTACCGCGCGACGCGCTCGGCAATGCGCTGAAGGGCGCAACGGGGGCGGGATTCTGGGCGCTGACACCGAACCTGACCGCGATTTTACCCAGCGATCCGGCGGTGTTGTTCGCGACGTTGGGCTACACGTACAACTTCGCACGCACCATAAACCGACAGATCGGTGCCGCGTTCATCGAGCGCGTCGCGCCGGGCAGCCAGCCTTCGGCCAGCGCCGGCATCGCTATCGCGTTGAATCCGCGCACATCGATCAGCTTCGGCTATGCCCAGACCTGGGCCCTGGGCACCAAAACCCGCGTCCGCGCCCTCAACCAGACCACCCAGGAACTGGGCAATCCCGTCACCGCCCTCAGCCGCGACCTCCAGATCGGTCGCCTGCTGTTCGGCGTCAGCTATCGCACCTCGCCGACCACGACACTCAACTGGAACGTCGAGGTTGGTGCCACCGGCGATGCCGCCGATGTGCGGACGACGCTACGCATCCCCTTCACGTTCAACGCCTACTGAGCGCAACGGCAATCCAGATAGTGCGACAAGTCGAATGACACCGTCAAACCGAATGCACCGGCTGGTAAACGGGTAGGGTTGGGGCAGGGACATGCCCTGTTGGCGCAAGCCGCGACACGGCGGCCGCGCTTGCCTTCATGAAGAGGGCGCTGAAGCGATACGGCTCGACTGAGTAAGGGGCACGTCATTGCCGTTTCGACCTATGGTCGTTTGGACGTACTGGCCTCAGCGGGTGCCGGTGAGCCGCTCCTCGAACGCCCGTATCGAGCACATCCCCACCACGCCCCGCGCGGTGCAGCCGGGAATCGGCAGGACCGCAATATAAGGCCGCTCTTTTGCCAAGTCGGCCAGATTACGGATCTGCGCCAGTGTCTGGGCACGATATAGTGCGCGGACATAGGCCTGCCCCCTGGCATCGACCAGCCGCTCGAAGACGATCGCACCGCCCGGCGCGGGATCGTCCGCCGTCAGACCCGGCACCTTCCAATGCAGGTCGAGCAGCCCACCCAGGCTGGCGATATTGGTGTCATGGCCCGACAGCATCGTGACGACCGGTCCCTTCGCCGCCGCCAGCCCCTGGACGATCAGCGGCGTCAGGCCCGACAGATTGGCTTTGGCGACATAACGCGGCCGAGCGAGCAGGCGAAACTCCTCGCTGTGGAACACCCCCAGACGTTCGATATCGGCGGCCGTCGCGCGGCCCCAGCCGACCTCGGCCATCGGCTTGCCCTCGGCATATTCAAGCAGCAGGATCTGAGCGGCGGTCGAAGCGCGGTCGAGCGCGCCGGTCAGCTTGGGGCGCTTGCCGGGCTTGGCGGGGGCGAGGCCCGAAGGTTCTTGCGTCACGCCGCAACCCGCCGACACGGGGGCGCACAGGATCGCGTTCAGCCGCGCCAGTTCGGGGGCCAGCCGCGTCTCGAGCCGCGCGATGCCGGCCTCGCCGCCTGCCTCGCCCAGTACGGCACGCCGGGCCTGTTCGGGGTCGAAGGACACCGCACCCTCGTCGACTGGCGAAAAGAGCGGGTCGGCGACATCCTGGGGCTGGTGGGCGATCGCGATCGTGCAATTCGGCATCAGCGTCCCGGCATAGGCCTCGGCGGTGCGGATCGTGCGCTCGTCGCTATCGGCGACCATGCGAACATCGACGCAGCCCGAACGCGGCAGCAATCCCGCGGCCGTCCAGATGCCGCGGTCATACCTGCCCAGCCGCGCGATAGCGGCCTGGCCATGCGGGGTCAGATAACCGGCCTTGACCGGCCAACTTGGCCAGGGCTGCCTGGCGGTGCCCTCGGGCATCGGCGTCGCCTTGGTCGGCGGGCGGACGCCGTGGCGCATCAGCAGGACGACACGGTCGAGCTTCAGCCCCGGCGGAAGCGCGGGCCCCTTGGCCATTGACGGCGCTGCCATCGTCAGCAGGAGCGGGAACAGGGCGAATCTCAACGCCGGCAATCCTTTCATCAGAAGTGCATCTGCACGCCCCAACGGAAGCTGTAGCCATAGCGCTCCCGCTCCACCAATTGCGACCCGGTCCCAATGAAGCGCCGCCACGGCGCGTCGGTCAGGTTCAGCGCCTGGCCAAAGAAGGTCAGCTGCGGCGTGACCTCGTAGGACAGGTTCAGGTCGAGCTGGCCGTTGTTGTCCGTATATTGGTCGGTCGCCGCCGTGGCTCCGATCGTATCGAGATATTTGGAGCGGTAAGACCAAGCCGCGCGCACCGCGAGGCCGTGTTTCTCGTAGAAGAGCTGCGCGGTGCCGACATCGCGTGACTGGAGGAACAGCGGGAAATCACCGCTGCGCCCGCCCGGAATCGTGCCCCGTCCGTGCCCGGTGATGTGCGCATAATTGGCAGACACCCCGAAGCCGTCGAGTGCGCCGGGCAGGAATGTAAAGCGAATCTGCAGATTGGCCTCAATCCCCTGCAGCATCGCCTGATCGACATTGATTGGCTGGACGAGATTGATGCCCGTCAGCGCCTGCCCGCCGAACGTGCCCGAGGCGTTCACCGTCGTGCCGGTGTAGATCGGATTGTCGATGTGCTTGTAGAAATAGCCGATGGAGATCAGCCCCTGTCCCGGCAGATAATATTCCAGCGCGGCGTCGAGATTGACTGCCTTGTACGGCTTCAGCCCCGGATTGCCGAGCGTGACGGTGGTCGGAGAGGTTGTCTGATCGACCTGCACATAGGGCGCCAGATCGGGATAGTTCGGGCGGCCGATCGCGGTCGTCGCCGCCGCGCGCGCGATCAGGCCGTCGCGGATTTCCCACTTCGCATTCACGCCCGGAAACCAGTTGGTATAGGATTTCGCGCCGAAGCTGTTGTAATCCTCGTTCAGGGACGAGGTCGCGGTGATGAGCTTGGCCTTGGTCCGATCGCGGGTATGCTCCACGCGGACACCCGGCGTCAGCGTCAGCGAGCCCAGATGCAGCGTCGCCATCGCGTACCCCGCCGAGATCTGCTCGGCGACGTCATAGTCGTTGGTCAGGCTGTTGACGCGGCTCGAGCCGATATTGGCGGTGATCGTTCCCGGATTTGCCGCCAGGAACGCCTGCGCGCGATCATAGTCGATCCGTACCGGAAAGACGTAGCGGCCGTCGTAGAAGCTGCCGTTCCCCAGGTAGGCGACATTGGCGAGCGTGAAGCCGCGCCCGCTGGTCAGGGCATAGGTCAGATAGTCGCGGGCATTGGTCTTGCTGCGGTCCAGATATTTGGCGCCGAACTTGAGCGTGCTGTCACCGCCGACGGCAATGGGGAGTGTCAGGTCGGCGCGCCCCTGCCACAGCGTCTCGACCGCGTTGCGATGATCGTAATTGACGCTGTTCAGCGAATAGGCGGTCTGGTTGGCGTTGGGCTGGACCGTCGGGATGAAGGTGTAGCGCGTGTCCGATACGTCGTAATTGACGGTCAGCGCACTGCCGCCGGTGCGGAAATTATATTCCGAGCGCAGCGGATCGCGCTTCTGCGCGCGGGTCCATGCCCCCGCCAGGTCGAGCGTCGCGTCGCCCAGCCGGATGCTGCCGCCGCCCTGCACCGAACCGGTATTGTCGGCCTCCTCGCGCCGCCGCACGCGAACGCTGCCGCGCCCCCGGAAGGTCCCGGCGGTGGCGCTGATCGGGGTGATCGCCGACTGGTTGTCGATGATGAACTGGTCGCGCGTCTCATTGTCGTCGAAGCGCGACAGCGTGCCGCGCAGGAACAGCTTGACCGCATCGCTCGGCCGCCAGTCGAGGTTCAGCACGACGCCCTCGCGGGTGCGCACCAGATTATAGTCGCGCAGCCCCGCCTGGTCGGGGAGCGTGACGCTCTGCCCGCCCGCGGTCACGGATCGCCAGTTGGTCGAGCCCTGGAAATTCTCGGACTCGATCGGCCGCTGCGAATAATTGACCGACAGGACCGCGCCGAACTGCTGGTCGCGGCCGAAGCGCCCGCCGACCTGGATATCCCCCTCATAGGGATGCTTCCCGTTGAGGTGATACGCACCATATTGCAGCCGCGCATCGGCAAACAGCGGCGGCTTGCGGTCGAAGGCGGTCAGGGTTCGGATATTGACCTCGCCCCCGATCGCGTTGGCGTCCTGATCGGGGGTCAGCGACTTGGTCACGATCACCGAATTGATGAGGGCCGAGGGGATATCGTCCAGCTTCACCTGCCGTCCGTCCGGCTCGGGCGCCGGCATGGTCAGGCCGTTGAGGACGACATTGACCAGGTTCGGATTGACGCCGCGGATGATGACATAGCGCCCCTCGCCCTGATCGTTTGCCACCGAGACGCCGGGCAGGCGGCGGACCGCCTCGGCGACATTCTGGTCGGGCAGCTTGCCGACGTCATTGGCGTAGAGCGTCTCGACGACATTGTCCGCCTGGCGCTTGGCTTCGATCGCCTTCTTCTCGCCCTGTGCGGTGCCGACCACCACGATGTCAGCGGGCGTGTCCCCATCCGCCGTCGGTGCGACCGCCGGGCTCGTCTGCGCGCTGGCGGGCACCGCCGTCGAAAGCGCAACGGCGGACGTACCGATGAGCAGCATCAAGGTCTTCACGATGGCCTTCCCCCCGTGCCGCTATGGCGACGACCGGGCGGCGGATAGATCTGGTGGAAGACAGTTACGCGGCATTGCTATTAGCGATTTGTTACAATCGGGCGGGCATTCAGCCGTAAGAAGGAAAGAGCCGTGATGCGGGAACCCGCCGCAGCGTGCCAATGAGCGACCGTCCGCGTCGGCGGCGCTCGCACGTCGGAAAGGCATCACCTTGATCAAGAGGGCGTCCTCGATCGAGCTTCGCCATCTCCGCTATTGTCGTGCTGCTGCCGAGCATGGCAGGTTTCGCAAAGTCAGCGTGACGCCGGCCGTGCAGAAATGGGTTACCAGCCGCGGCATCTGTGATGTGGAGGATCGTCTCGGCGCTTCGCCGTTCCAGCCGCACCTATGTCGTGTCTCTATGACGTTGGCGTGCCAGCACGTTCTCAGGCGGGCGCCTGCCGTAAGGATGCACTTCGAGGGAGCGAAAACGTCGGTGCGAGCGATCGAAGCGGAAGCGGCCCTATAAGGGTCAGCATCCTCCCATCGCTTGGTTCCAGCCTCTTGTACGACCTGTTTCAGCTTCATGAGGCGATCGATCACTCATGCAGATGCGCTCGAAATCCCTGCGGTGGCAATGATGGGAAGCAGCGCCGCTCCCAGGACGGTGGCTTGCTCGCCGATGGACGACGCGCGGATCGCGGGGCGGCCGAGATTCTCTTCCCACCGCCGTTTCGTGAGGCGCTGCGCCAGGTCGTGGCGGATCACTTGCGGGAGGGGGCCGGATAATACGATCTCCCCCGGATCGAACCACGCGAGCGCGCCAGAGAGGACCGGCGCAAGCTGCGACGCGGCCCTTTTCGTCCAAGTGGCGACGGTTGGGTTGTTGAGATCGATCAACTGCGGGATGTCGGTCACTGCGCTGACCACGTGACCGCTCTCGCGAAGGGTGCGCATGAGGTCGGCCGTACTGGGGCGAGGCTTGTCCGCTGGAAATAGCTGTCCGATCTCCCCGACGTTGCCATATTGGCCCTTCAACAGCCGCCCGTCTTCGATCACGCCTGCGCCGATGCCGTGACCGAACAGGATGACCAGCGCCGAACGACAGCGCTGGGCGAGGTCTGACAGATAGAATTCCGCCAAAGCCGTCGTATTGGCGTCGTTCTCGACCCAGACGGGCATCCCGAAGATATCCGACATCACGGCGACCAGATCCGTGTCGCGCCATTGCTGGAGGCTGGCGACCGTGATCCAATGGGCGCGATCGTTGATCGCATTCGGCCCCGGAACACCGATGCCGCAGCCGATCAGCCGCCGACCGAGCAGATTGTGCCGGTCGACCAATTCCAACGCGATGCGGCGGACCTGTCGCGCAAAGACCGTCGGATGCGAATCGTCGAACGGTTCGCGAACGACGGCGATGGGCTTGCCTCGAAAGTCGACGATGGTCACGTCGACCGCGCCATAATGTGGGGCCGCGCCGATCGCGTAACCGGCCGTCGGCGAAATCCTGAGCGGAACGGACGGGCGGCCGCGTCCCGGTCCACGTTGTGCATCCGCCTCTTCGATCAGGCCCAGCGCGATCAGGTCGCTGGTCATCTTGGTCATTACCGAAGGACTCAGCCCCACTTCCTGACACAAGACGAAGCGCGACGCTTCTCCCCGCACCCACAGTCGATTCAGGATGCGGTTCTGCATCCGGTCGTTGAGAAGATCGCCAGCCATGCCCACGCCTCTACAGGATCGACCGAATATCTGTTTTATTTTTGCAGGAAATAATAAAAACTGTCACGAAAAGCGTGAAAGGCGCCCCCAACAAACAAGGGGCTCTCCGTGAAAAAATCCGCTTTACTCGACAAAGTCGGGATCACCGCGCTGTGCATCGCCGCGGCCATTCCCACGCACGCCCTGGCCCAGACAGCCGATGGCGCATCGCCACAAGCGGCGGCGACTGTTCCGGCGGACGATCAGGCGGGTGACATCGTCGTGACCGGGTCCGCCCGTGCCGAACGGCGCTTCGACGTCGCCTATGCGGTCAACAGCCTGTCGCAAAGGGACATTCAAAAGATCGCGCCGCTCAACACCGCCGATCTGCTGGGCAACGTTCCCGGTATCCAGGTCGAAGCCACCGGTGGCGAGGTTCAGAACATAACCCGCGTGCGCGGCATTCCGACCGATCGCGGTTATCTCTATTTCCAGCAGGACGGCCTGCCGCTCTACCAGGAGATCGACGGCTTTTTCTTCAATGCCGGTGAAGGCATGAACCGCTACGATCTGATGACCGAGCGGGTGGAAGTGGTCCGTGGCGGACCGGCGCCGATCTACGCCAGCGATGCGGCCGCCATCGTCAACAATATTACCGTAACCGGCACGGCGACAACGCGCGGTCGGGCGCAGGTGACACTGGGCGATACCGGCCTCTACCGTCTGGATGCCTATCAGGCCGGCCCGCTCGACTCGAACACTTATTATGCTGTCGGCGGCTTCATCCGCCATCATGACGGTTACCGCGACAACGGCTTTCCCAACGATCGCGGCGGCCAGATCCGCGCCAATATCAAGCACGACTTCGCCAACGGCTTCTTCAAGCTGAGCGCGCAGTTCGTCGACGATCACAACGTCTTCTACCTGCCGATCCCGACCAACGACCCGCGCAACCCGTCGGTCTCGCTCAACCCTTATATCAATTACTTCACCGGCACGATGAACTCGCCGGCCTTGCGCAACGTCGGAATCACGTTCCAGAATGCAGACGGTGGCCTGACCACGCTTCGCCGCGATCTCGCCAATGGGCGGTACATTCGCTTCGGCAATATCGGCTTCACCTATGAGGCGACGGTTGACGACTGGACGATCTCGCTGAAGACCGGTGCGACCATCGGCAAGAACAGCTTCGACGCTTTCTATTCGACCACCAATCCCGTCGATGGTGCGACCTTCGCCGCCAGCTATCTGAATGCGTCCAAGACGGCGTTCGGCGCTTCGGTGACGCGGATGGGCTATGCGATCGCGGGTACGAACGGGGCGAGCGTGTACGATCCGTATAGCGCATCCGGACTGGTGATGTCGGGTCAGTATCGTGCGATCGAGGCCAGTTTTTATTCGACCCAGGGCGATCTGAGCGTCACGCGTCAGTTCGACACGCCGATCGGCCGGCATGACGTCAAGGCTGGTCTGTACGGTTCGCTCTGGGGTCAGAACGTTCTACAGGCCTATCAGGATTATCTCATCGAGGTGCGGGGCAAGCCGCGCACGCTCGATCTTTATGCCTACAATGCCAACGGAGCGATCCTGGGCAGCGTGACGCAGAACGGCGTGCTGCGCGATACCACCACGTTGAATCGTGGCAATGTCGACGCGCGCATGGCGGCCGTCTATCTGAACGACACATGGGACGTGACCGATCGCCTGCGTATCGATGCCGGCGTGCGGCACGAATGGTATGGCTATCGCGGCTCTGCGATGCTGTCGGCAACCGCCAATCTCGGCGATCCGACCACGCTGGCCGACAATGCGACGCGCGCGTTCACCGGTGCGGTCGTCAACAACCGCTTCGCACCCCAGGCGACCAACTGGACGGCAGGTATCAATTACGACCTGACGCATCATTTCGGTGCCTATGCCCGGATATCGCAGCTGGAGATCCCGATCACATCGGGCACGGCGTTCGGCACTTCGACCGTCCCCATCGCCTCGAAGGCGCGACAATATGAGGTGGGCCTGAAGGCGGTGTCGGGTGGATCGTACCTCTATCTCACCGGCTTCTACACGAAGTTCGATCCGCTCAACGCCAGCTTCATCGCCTACAATCCCGTCACTGGTCGCAATGATCAGGCAGTAACGTTCGTCGGAACCGCCGTCACCAAAGGGATCGAGGCGGATGGTCGACTGGCCGTGGGCCGCACCTTTTCGCTAGCCGGTTCGGTCACGGTCGGGGAACCACAGTATAAGAACTTGGCCAACAATGTCGGCGCAGACCCCAGCGCCGTGAACGGCAAGCAGATCATTCGCGAGCCGAAGGTTTACGGCCATGTGCGCCCGACTGTCGATTTCGACATCGGCGCGACGCATGCGTCGCTCTACGGCAGCTACGAATATACCAGCAAGCGCTACACCGACTTCTTCAACCAGACCGCATTGCCCGCGTTCGGCAGCTTCGGTGCGGGGGTCATGGTCACCAATGGCCCATGGCTGCTTCAGGTCGTCGGCGACAATTTGACCAACGCGCATGGATTGACCGAGGGCAATACGCGCACCGATTCTCTTTCCGGGCAGGGCAACGCCACCGCGATCTATGGTCGACCGGTGTTCGGCCGCAATTTTCGCCTCATCGTCAGCCGGTCGTGGTGATCGCGTGAAAGCCATCGTCGCCAGTGCAGCAGCACTGGCGACGGTCGCCAGCGCCTAGTCGTAGTATCTCTGTTGCTACACGGCGGCACCAAGGCGTTCGATCAGCAATTCTCGCTCAACCCCCGATTTAACCTGCACGGCACCGGGGTGCGTGTCAGCACGATCGATCCGCGGATGGTCGAAACCGAATCCACGCTGGTGCGCACCGGCGGCAACCTTCCTGTGATCCAAGTGGATTTGATGCCGGTGACACAGTCATTCGCAGGATTTCCGGTCTTTCACCGGATTGCGCCAAGACCGTAAAGCGCAAGCCCGGCGGTGGATGTCGCCAGCAAGGTCGTGATAACTCCCGCCCGCGTCATGAAGATCGCATAGGCGGCGCCCAAGGACAGGAGGAGCGCAGCGGGATCGATGCTGGTCGGCACCGGCGCATCGAAGCGGAGCGGTCCCGCCGCGACTATCGTCGTCGCGCGGAACAGCGTGTGCAACGCAAACCACACCCCGAGATTGAGGACGACGCCCACAACCGCCGCTGTGATCGCCGATAGCGCACCGGCGACCGCTGCATTGCCCCTCAGCCGTTCGATGAACGGCGCGCCGAGGAAAATCCACAGGAAGCAGGGGACGAAGGTCACCCAGGTCGCGAGCAGGCCGCCGAGCGTGCCGGCCACCAGTGGCGACAGCCCGCCGGGATCGCGATAGGCGCCGAGGAAGCCAACGAATTGAAGGACCATGATGAGCGGGCCGGGCGTCGTCTCCGCCATGCCCAGGCCATCAAGCATCTCCTTCGGCCCCAGCCAGCCATAATTTTCGACGGCCTGCTGCGCGACATAGGCAAGGACGGCGTAGGCCCCACCGAACGTCACCATTGCCATCGTCGAGAAAAAGGTCGCGATGCGGCTGAACACGTCGTCGGGACCAAGCGCGATGAGCAGCGCCGCCACCGGCACGAGCCAGAGCGCCAGCCAGACCAGCGCCGTGCGGATCGTCTGAGGCCAACTCGACCGCGCATGGGCCGGCAGATATTCGCCGAGCAACGTGTCTGCGTCGGCTACGATGCCGGCGTGGGACGCGCCATGACCTCCGCCGCGGAAGGCCGTGCTGCCCCGCCGGGCGGACCACCATCCGACGAGACCGGCGCCCAGCACGATCAGCGGGAATGGCGCGCCCGCGAAGAAGATCAGGACGAACGCCAGCGCGGCAAGCGCCTTAGCCGGTGTCGACCTGAGCGCCCGTCCGCCGATTCGCACGACCGCCTGAAGCACGACGGCCAACACCGCGCACTTGAGCCCGAAGAACAATGCGGAGACGATACCGACGCGACCATAGAGGACATAAACCAAGCTCAGGGCCATGATCGCGACGGCGCCCGGAACGACGAACAGCACCCCGGCGACAATGCCCCCTTTCGTCCGGTGCATCAGCCAGCCGATATAGGTCGCGAGCTGCTGCGCCTCCGGCCCCGGCAGCAACATGCAATAGTTGAGCGCGTGGAGGAAACGCTCCTCGCCGATCCAGCGTTTCTCGTCGACCAGAATGCGGTGCATGACCGCGATCTGGCCGGCCGGGCCGCCGAACGACAGCAGCGCGATGCGCAGCCAGACCCAGAAGGCCTCGCCGAGCGTGACAGCCTCCGGGCGCGTCGGGCTTGCGGCTTCCGCCGTCACGGCGGTCATGCCGAGACCTTTCCGCGCGCCGGCTGATGCGAGGACCAATTGTGTTTCTCGTTCTGGGCGTCGCGGCACCAGCGATACAGCGCATCGTACACCGCCATGCCCGCTTCAAGCTGGACATGATCGTCGCTATGGATGCGCGACAGGCCAAGCGAGATGGCCAGCAGTCCAGCGGCCTCCGGCACCAGGTCGAGCCGGTCGGTATCCGCACCACGCACGATCGCAGCGAGGCGGAGCAGCGGTTCATGCGTGTCCAGCCCGAAACCTTCGACCATCACGTCGAAGGTGCAGCGCTCACCGCGGTGGCTCCAGTACACGCCTTCGTCCGCGACGTCGAACGGCTCGGCGCGCTGCTGGGCAGCGACGCTCAGCACCTCGCCGGGCGCCACGAAGAGGAAACGCGCCTCCGGATCGACGAAGCGCCGGATCAGCCATGGACAGGCGATGCGATCGACCTTGGGCCTCGCCCGCGTGATCCACCAGGTGCGGCCATCGTCGTGCCGTGCGGGGAGACGGGCCAGGCGAACGACAGGCAGCGCATTTGCGCGCCATGCCGCAAACCCGCCGTCCAGCACGTCGGCTGCCACCCCCTCGCTCCGCAGAATGGCCGCTGCGGCGACCGCCGGTCCGCTGCCGTCGGCATCCACAACGACGACCGGTGACCCGGCAACATACCCCCACCGGATTGGATCGGGATGCATCGGGAATCGTGATCCCGGAATGGCTTCCATCGGGCCGTCACGTAGATCAACGACGTGAGGCGCGCCGGCGGATGCTGCGAGTCGGGCGAGCTTGTCCGGCGTTATGACGTTTGGAGCAGGCATGGCGCGTCCCTTGCGTGTTGGTGCTGGACGCGATTCTTTGGCTGACGCCTCGTGGGGAGATCGCGATCCCCATGCCGTCAATCAGCCATGTCGTTCAGACGATGTCAATCACCCGGAGCGGCGTACAGCTCACCTCCGGCGGTTTCGCCAAAGACTGTCGAATACTCAAGATTGCCCCTTGTTTGACAAGGCTGGTGTGGCGTCCTGACGCAGCGCCGCTGGTCGGCTCACTTGCCCTGGCTCAGGCTCTTCTCCAACGCCGCCGCTCCGTCGGCAAAGCCGCGCATCGAGAAGGTCAAGGTTACCGTCTTGCGCGTCTGAACCTGGTATGACGCATCCGCCTGATCGGTGATTGCGCCGAGCGCGGCCAGCTGCTCCTGGCTCAACACCGCGCCGGCCTGACAACTGTCCGGACGGCACGCCACGAACGGCAGGCGCACCAGTTCCTTCCCCGTATGGATCAGGCGCACGCCCTCCGGCAACCATGCGCTGATCGGAACGTCGACCGACAATTGGCGCCCCGGCTCCCCCGGAATGGAGCGGAGCATCAGCTTGAGCGCGACGGCTGACGCTCCGGCTTCGTTCTTCAGCGTGACCGTCGACATCAGGCCACAGATACGCACAGCCGGGGTGATGTCGGTTCGCGTCTCGCAATGCAGGTTCCACGCGTCAAAATGCCGGTCGGAACCGTAGACCTTCGGGGCGGCGCTGCCTGGCGCCGACTGTCCGGCCATCGCCGGGGTCGCGGCGAGCATCGTGACGGCCAGCGCCATCGTCGCAACCTTGTCGATCATCGTCACCATCCGTCTCTTCTGCCCGTGGGAACCCGGCCGCCCGATCATGGACGGCCGGGGCACATGTTACCAGCGTACGCTGATCCCGCCGGCATAGGTGTCGCTGTGCGCGTTCGCCGCATCGCCGTAGCGATAGCTCGCCCGCAGGCTGACACCCGGCGTGACGGCCACATCGACGCCGACCGCGCCGCGGAAGGCGGTATCCCCGGCATTGGCGGCGCGCACCGAGAAACGCTGACCGTACAGCGTGGGATCGATCGTGCTATAGGCATCGGCCAGTTCGCGCACCGCAAAGGCCGAGGCGTAGGGGCGCACCTGCGCGCCGCCCAGGTCGAAGCTGGTCGACAGGCGCACGCCGCTCCGCAACTGGAACGCCTCGCGGCGATCGGTCCCGGCGGAAAGCGCGGTGACCGTGTCTCCACGCTCACCAAGCGCGCGGCGATCGAGCCGATCGTAGGCCAGACCCAGCGCGGGAGTCAGATCCAGGCGACCAAGCCGTATCGGAGCGCCGATTTCCAGATCGCCGCCGATCGAGGCGCCACGCGGCGTGGACGCTAGGCGCGCATTGTCGTTCGACAACTGGACGGCACGCGACACCTTGTAACGATCGATCCCGCTGGAAAGGACGCCGTTGGCGTAGATGCCGTGGCCCTGCCACTGCGCATAAGCGATCAGCTGGTAGCTGTTCATTCGCGCCTGGCCCAACCCGCTCGCCGAGGCGTTGGAGCGCGCGTAGGATACACCGCCACCGATCAGGGCATGATCCGACACGTTCTTGTCGATGCCGATCGTCATCGTGGTGCCGGTGCCGCGATAGCCCTGACCGAAGCCATCACCATCGATCTGTTGCGTGGCACCGGCGATCGTGCCCCACAGCCGCTGGCTGACCGGCATGTCGCTGCCGACCGACCCGCTGACCGCGGTGTCGAGCAGATGGTCCGACACGCTGGTGCGGGTCAGGCGGCTGCTCTGGACCACCGCGTCCATCGCATCGGCATAGATCTCGCCCGAGGCTTGGCTCAGCGTTCGGCTGAGCTGTGCGGTCGACAGAGCCATCAGCCCATTCGTGAACGTGCCCTTGTCGCTGGTGTCGCGGACGCCAGCCGCACCACGGAAGCCATCGATGGCGCCGCCGACGCTGGCGGCGTTGCCGTTGGTTCCCTGGAACAGCCGGGCGTAGCTGGCCGCCGTGACGGTCAGCACCACGGCGTTGGGCGCATACAGCACGTCGAAGCGGCTGTTGGCGGCAAGGCCTGCGGTCGGCTGCGTCAGGGCGGCGTAGCTGCCGGTGACGCCGCCTTGCGCGGTGACCACGGTGAAGGTCTGGCCGATCGCCGGCGTGTAGGCATTGCCGGCGTCGCCGGTGATCCCGCGCAGCTTCGGCGCGATCGTGCCCGCGGCGGTGTAGACGCTTCCGGCGCCGTTCAGCACCAGCGTGTCGTAATGGCCCGCGCCGATGCCCGGCGTGTCACCGTCGACATCCACCGCGAACGTGCTGCCCGCGAACTGGGTGACGCTGCCAGACACCACCAGGCGACCTGGCGAGTTGCCGGGTGCCAGCGTGCCGCGCACTTCCATGCCGCCGTTGATCGCACCCGAGCCGCCGGCGGTGCCGTCCTTCTCCACCCACACGTTGCCGGCGAAGTTGTTGTTGAAGCTGAGCGTACCCTGCTGGACGCACGCACCGATCGCGTTGCTTGCGGCGGCCAGAAGGTTGAGCTGCCCGGCGCCCTGCTTGATCAGGCACTGGTTACCGTCAAGTGCACCCAGCAGGCGGACGGTGCTGTCGCCGGTGTCCATCACCGCATTCGTGCCGGTGACGTGCACGTTCTGCGTGATCGCCATGTCGGCCCCCGCGGAGAAGCGGCTATCCTGGCGCAGATAGATGTCACCGCCAGCCGCGCCGATCGCGGACTGCTGCGTCGCAAGCAGGCGGCCGCCCAGCACGTCGATGACCACCTGGCTGTTCGTTCCCGTCAGCGTCAGCGTGCCTGCCCCAGTCTTCTGGACGATGCCGGAACCCAGGATATTGCCAGATACCACGATATCGTGCGCGCCGGTGTCGAACGCCGCCAGCTTCGTGTTCTGCACCTGGATGGCATGCGTGATCGTCATGTCGGCCAGGGTGTGCAATGTGGTGTTGTCTTCGATCGTGACGACGCTGCCCGCCTTGCCGAGAGCGGCGTCGGAGCTGAAGGCCAGGGTGCCACCGCGAACGTTGATGCCGTTCTGCGCGTTCACGCCGGTCAGCGTCAGCGTGCCGTTGCCCAGCTTGTTGAGCGTGCCATCCCCGGAAACCGTCCCGGCGAGCGTCACGTCATGGCCCAGCGTGTCGATCGCGCTGGCGGCGTCGGTCAGCACGACGCCATTGTCGGTCGACAGGTTGCCGGCGGTCGCCAGCATCGCCGCGCCGATCGTGATCGGCCCGTTGCCAAGGTTCGCTGCGCGCGCGACGGCCACCGTACCATCGGCGATCGTAAGCCCGCCGGTCATGCTGTTGTCGCCGCTGAGCGCCAGGATCCCCGCGCCCGTCTTGGTCAGACCGCCGGTGCCGGTGATCGCGCCCGCATAGAGCGTGTCGCCGTCGTTGCGGGTGCCAAGCGTCGCACCCGCCAGGCGGATCGTGCCGCTGCCGCTGATCGGCCCGACCTGCTCGGAGGACAGGACGGTGAGGGTGCCGTTGTTCCGGAGCGTGCCGGTATCCGCCAGCGCCTTTCCGCCGCTGACCACCAGTGCCGCGCCGCGCGCGATGCTGGTGCCGCCGGTGAAGGTGTTGGCGCCGGCCAGCTGCTGGGTGCCGCCGGCGACGCTGACGCCGCCGGTGCCCGCGATCGTGCCGTCGAAGCGGTCCGCCGCGTTGGTCAGGATCAGCTTGTTGCCGCCGAGCGTGACGTTGCCGGTGCCGTCGAGGGTGCGGATCGCGGCATCGCCGTTGTGGGGGGCGATGTCGAACGTGCCGTTGGCAGTGACGCCGCTGGAGGTGGCGAGGCTGCCGTCACCGGCGAGGCCGAGCGCGGCGCCCGATGCGATCATCGTGCGACCGGCGAAGGTGTTGGCGCCGGCCAACTGCTGGGTGCCGCCGGTGACGCTGACGCCACCGGTGCCCGCGATCGTGCCGTCGAAGCGGTCGGCGGCGCTGGTCAGGATCAGCTTGTTGCCGCCGAGCGTGACGTTGCCGGTGCCGTCGAGCGTGCGGATCGCGGCATCGCCGTTGTGGGGGGCGATGTCGAACGTGCCGTTGGCGGTGACGCCGCTGGAGGTGGCGAGGCTGCCGTCACCGGCGAGGCCGAGCGCGGCGCCCGATGCGATCACCGTGCGCCCGGTGAAGGTGTTGCCACCGGCCAGCTGCTGGGTGCCGCCGGCGACGCTGACGCCGCCGGTGCCCGCGATCGTGCCGTCGAAGCGGTCCGCCGCGTTGGTCAGGATCAGCTTGTTGCCGCCGAGCGTGACGTTGCCCGCGCCGTCGAGCGTGCGGATCGTGGCATCGCCGTTGTGGGGAGCGATGTCGAAGGTGCCGTTGGCAGTGACGCCGCTGGAGGTGGCGAGGCTGCCGTCACCGGCGAGGCCGAGCGCGGCGTTCTGCGCGATCACCGTGCGACCGGTGAAGGTGTTCGCACCGGCCAGCTGCTGGGTGCCGCCGGTGACGGTGACGCCGCCGGTGCCCGCGATCGTGCCGTCGAAGCGGTCGGCGGCGTTGGTCAGGATCAGCTTGTTGCCGCCGAGCGTGACGTTGCCGGCGCCGTCCAGCGTGCGGATCGTGGCATCGCCGTTGTGGGGAGCGATGTCGAAGGTGCCGTTGGCGGTGACGCCGCTGGAGGTGGCGAGGCTGCCGTCGCCGGCGAGGCCGAGCGCGGCGTTCTGCGCGATCACCGTGCGACCGGTGAAGGTGTTGGCCCCGGCCAGCTGCTGGGTGCCGCCGGTGACGCTGACGCCGCCGGTGCCCGCGATGGTGCCGTCGAAGCGGTCGACGGCGTCGGTCAGGATCAGCTTGTTGGCGCCCAGCGTGACGTTGCCGGCGCCATCGAGCGTGCGGATCGTGGCATCGCCGTTGTGCGGGGCGATGTCGAAGGTGCCGCGGGCGGTGACGCCGCTGGAGGTGGCGAGGCTGCCGTCACCGGCGAGGCCGAGCGTGGCGCCCGATGCGATCACCGTGCGCCCGGTGAAGGTGTTGGCGCCGGCCAGTTGCTGGGTGCCGCCGGTGACGCTGACGCCGCCGGTGCCCGCGATCGTGCCGTCGAAGCGGTCGGCGGCGCTGGCCAGGATCAGCTTGTTGGCGCCGAGCGTGACGTTGCCCGCGCCTGCCACGGATTGCAGCAGGACATCGCCATTGTGGCCGGCGGTGTTCAGCGCACCGTCGACCACCACCTTCCGCGAGCTCGCGATGCTGCCATTACCGTCGAGCTTCAGCGTTCCGGCATCGACCGTCGTGTTTCCGGTGAAGGTTTGCGCGGTCGTCAAGGTGAGTTCGCCCACGCCCGACTTGGTCACGGCGCCATCGCCCGAGATCGTGCCGGCATAGGTGCCGTTGCCCGGTTGCACGAAATCGATCGTCGCGTGGTTGACCATGTCACCCTGCAACGACGTCGTGGATCCGCGCAGCGTGCCGCCGTTGACGGTCGTGCCGCCCGAATAGCTGTTCGTTCCCGTCAGCGTGAGCGTGCCGGTTCCGTCCTTGATCAACGGGCCCGCTGCACCGGACGCGTTGGCGATCGTGCCGGTGAGCGTGACGTTATTGGCAGCCGTGTCGATCGTGCCACCGGTGCCGCGGACCGTCAGGTTCGTCGGGAGCGTGGTAGAGGAGGTCGGCCGCAACGTGCCGCCATCGAACACCGGCGCAACCGTTCCGCCGATCACCTGCGCCTCGGTATAGGTGTGACCCGTGCTTATCAAGGGCGGCGGCGTCGGGGTCGGCGTGCCGCCGGGCAGCGTCACCACAGAGGATCCGGTGGGTACGCTGTTCAACTGCAACGTCGAGAAGAGGATGACCCCGCCCGCGCCGAACGCTTCGCCGCGACCGTTCGGAACCATCGTGACGCTGTTGAAGCTGTTCCGGTCGTCGATCGCCGCGACGAAATGCTCCTCGCCGCGGATCGAGGTCGAGATGCCGCCGACCAGAAGCGGCGTGGATCCGTTGAACAGCATGTAGATCTGTGAGGCATTCGCCGTGCCCCCGCCGGGAACCGCGTTGTTCGCCGTGCAGCAGGTGCCCCAGTCGGACACGTGCAACCCGATGGCGTTCACATTATAGGCGGACGTGTATGCCGAATCCGAGAAAAAGGAGAGCGTATATCCCTGTGAAATCGCCGAGTTGAAGTCGCCGGGCGTGTAGCCGACGCTCCAATTGGTGAAGCCATCGCCGCCTTCATCGCCATTTTGATTGTTCGGTGCGGCGCTTCCGGCGCGCGTCGTCTTGACATACACCGTGGTGCCGCCGTTCGTGACGGCGAAATTGCTGCCGGTCACGTTGGTGAGGTCGATCCGGAAAATGTCAGAGCTTTGCGTCGCGCCCGGGTTGGCGGCATTGTATGCCGCATCAGCCGCAGCCGCCGTGTCGCGGAAGGTTTGCTCGCCGGCGATGAGATCGGCGTTGAAGAAGACTGCCGGAGCAGCGTGAGCCGTAACCGCGCCGGCCACGATCGCGGTGACGAACGCCGATGCCGATACGGAACGGCGCAGGCCGACCTTGCGCTTTGCCAGACCATTGGCAGGCATGCTGCTGAACCCCTTCATTCTACCCCCTGAAGCCGTGCGGAGCGTGGATGCCCCGATGTCCTCTCCGCGATAGGGGCAAGGCGTTAATGTGCGCCTAATCCTAATTTCACAGACGAGCGCTGATCTATGTTGAATTCATTTGCTAACCAGCTTCCTAAAAGGAGAAGTGACGGATTGGACGGCGCATTATTTTACAATCTTGAGTGCGGTAATTATGGGGTTGATGAGGGTCTGCGAGTCGTGCGCCGAGCCGGTCTTGAACGAACTGCCATTTGGCGCATCGTATGAAGCGAGCGTTTGCCGTAACCTACGCTAAGTTGGGGGTGGATCGTCTGGCGTGATCCGGGCCGACCCTTACAGCCGATGATAGCTTGTATGGGAGAGTGGATGAGCCGTCGTGGCGCTGCTGGGGTGCAGCGTTGCCTATCCCGCGCTGGCGCAGACGTCGGCGGGGCGGGAGGACATCGTCGTGGTCGGCACCGGGCTTGCCCCGCGGCCAAGGCGACCGCGCGTTCGACGTCGTCGTGATCGATGCCGACCGTGTTCGGGAGAATGCGAGCAACCGTCTGGAGAGCGTCCTCGCTGATGTTGCCGGGCTAGAGCAATTTCGCCGGTCGGACTCGCGCACCGCCAATCCGACCAGCCAGGGGATCAGCTTGCGAGGCATCGGCGGCAATGCGGGGAGCCGTGCGCTGCTGGTGCTCGACGGCGTGCCGCAGGCTGACCCGTTCGGCGGCTGGGTTCCATTTCCGGCCTATGCCACCGATCGGATCGGGCTGATCCGGGTCACCCGTGGCGGCGGCAGTGGGTACTTCGGGCCGGGAGAATTGGCGGGTACGGTCGAGATCGAGAGCGCGCCAGCACAGGCGCAAGCGCCGCTCGCCGCCGATCTCGCTTATGGCAGCCGTCGCGCTTTCGACGCCTCCGCCTCGGCGACGCTTGCACGGGGCGAAGGGGCGGCCACGCTGTCGGCGGCTTACGCCCGCGGTGACGGCTTCTTCCCGACCGTCAGCGGATCGCGTGGTCCCGCCGACCGGCCGGCGCCTTACAAGCAGTTCTCCGCTGCCACGCGGACCGTGATCGCCGTCGGGGCGGAAACGGAATTGCAGGCGAACCTGTCCGGCTTCACCGACACGCGTGAGCGCGGCACCGCCTTCACGCGCAATCGCAGCGAGGGAGCAGATGCCAGCGTGCGGCTTGTCGGTCGCGGGACATGGGGCTGGTCTGCGCTCGCCTACCTTCAGACGCGCGCCTTCGCGTCCCGGTTCGCCGGCGTCGATGCGGCGCGCACGGTCGCTAACCCTACGCTCAACCAGTATAATACGCCGGCATCCGGCGTCGGCGGACGATTCGAACTGGTGGCGCCGGTCGGGCAGGGGCGCGACGTGTGCTTTGGAGCCGACGTTCGCCGCGTCGACGGGCGGACGCAGGAAAATTATTCCTATGTCACGGGTTTGCCGACCCAGCTACGCGTGGCGGGTGGCGCGGCGCTGACCTATGGATTGTTCGCCGACGGCAGTGCCGAATTGGGCGACCTGACGCTGGGCGGGCGGCTCGATCAGTGGCGATTGAACGACGGCGTGTTGCGCGAGAAGGTGATCGCGCCGGGCGTGCCGCTGACCGAGGCGCGCTTTGCGGAGGGGCGCGGCACCGAGTGGACGGGGCGCGCCGGGGCGGCCTGGGCGCCGGTGTCGGCGGTGACATTGCGCGCCGCCGGCTATCGCGGCTGGCGACTGCCCACGCTTAACGATCTCTACCGCCCGATCCGCGTCGGCGCCGAAGCGACGGCGGCCAATGCCGCGCCGGATCCGGAGGGATTGGTGGGCGTGGATGGCGGTGGGGGCTTCTACCGGGTCCGCCAGAACCTGGATGCGATCCGATCGATCGGGCTGGAGGTCGACGCACGCTGGGATCGCGGGCCCTGGTCCTTGCGGGCGTCCTGGAGCCACGTCGATCCGCGTGTCGAGGCCAGCGGCGGTGCGGCGGCGCTCGACGGGTTGCGCCCCGCGCAGACGCCGCGCGACCTGCTGTCGGGTTCGCTCGCGTGGCGAAGGGGCGGTGCGGTGCGGTGATATGGAGACGGGCATCAGTGGCGCCAACATCATCGAGCGTGCCACACCGCGAACCGTATGGGTCGGGCTCAGGCTGCGTGGCTGAATTGTAGGCCTGCTTGGAAAGCGCGGTGGCCGCGACAATCGTGGAGCACCGTGCAAGTGGAGCGAAACTCTCGCAACTATCGAGCCAGCGATGCTGAATACGGGCGGTTTGAGCGCGCATGCCCCCAGCGCTTGTTGGGCTTGTCGGTCATCGTGAACCGTAACGTGCCACCGGCTCGAATCTCCCCATCGCGGAGATAGGCGCGGTTCAAGGGCACATCGTTGAGCGTGACCGAGCCGACATACCGGTTCGCCTCGGAGAGGTGGCGCGCGACGATCGTGAAGGTGCGCCCGTTCCCCAGCCGCAAGCTTGCGCGCGACACGAACGGGCGTCCGATCACATATTCGTTGCTGCCCGGCGCAACCGGGTAGAAGCCCAGCGCGGTAAAAACCAGCCAGGCCGACATCTGGCCCAGATCGTCGTTGCCGGAGAGGCCGTCGGGTGCCGGCTTGTACTGGCTTTCGACGATCTGTCCCAGTCGCTCCTGCGTGCGCCATGGCGCGCCGGCGTAGGTGTAGAGATAGGCGACGTGATGGCTCGGTTCGTTGCCGTGGATATATTGGCCGATCAGCCCGGCGATATCCTCGGCATGGCTGTAGTCCAGCCTCGAATTGTCATAATCGAACATCGTGTCCAGCTTGCGGATCGCACGGGCGTCGCCGCCGAGAAGCCGGAAAAGCCCCGCCTGATCCTGTGGCACGAACCAGCTATATTGCCAGGCATTGCCCTCGGTATAATCGGATCCGTAGTTGATCGCGGCCGGATCGAACGGCGTGCGAAATGCGCCATCGCTGCGGCGGGCGCGAAGCCACCCCGTCTTTACGTCGAAGCTGTTTCGCCAGAAGCCGGCGCGTGTGTCGAAGCGCGCGGCGATATCCGCCCGCCCCAATGCGCGTGCCATTCGCGCGATCGTCCAGTCGTCATAGGCATATTCGACGGTTTTCGACGCCGCTTCCGGTTCGCGATCGATCGGTACGTAGCCGCGTGCCATATAGTCGCCGAGCCCGCCGTACGGGGCATAGCTGGCGCTGGCGACCATCGCATCGAGCGCGGCGTGCGGATCGAAGCCGCGCATTCCCTTCATATAGGCGTCCGCGATTACCGGGGCCGTATGATAGCCGATCATGGTCCAGGTTTCGCGGCCCGCGAACTGCCAGACCGGCAGAATGTGGTGGGGGCTGAAGCGCTGGCTGGCGATCAGCGAATTGACGATGTCGCTGGTCGTGCTTTCGGGCTGTACCAGCGTCAGCAACGGATGCTCGGCGCGGAACGTATCCCATAGCGAGAAGGTCGATCGCTGCGTGTAGCCCGTCGCATGATGAACCTGATCGTCGGGTCCGCGCCAGCGTCCGTCGGCATCGCTCCACACGCTCGGCGCGATGAGCGTGTGATAGAGCGCGGTGGCGACCATCGTCTTCATCGGTCGCGGCGCGTCAAGTTCGAGCGCGCCTAGCGCATCACGCCACGCCGCCTGCGTGCGGGCACGCACCGCGTCGAAGGTGCCGGACTCGGCGTCCAGATTCGCGATCGCGCCCGCCTCATCGACGCCGGACAGGGCAACTTTCACCTCGAGCGGGCGATCGAGCGTGCCGAAATCGAGACGCGCTTCCAGCGCGCGACCCAGTTTCTCGACGAGGCGATCGCTGCCCCGGCCCGGGGGCGAGAAGCCCTTGTACGTCACGTCCTTGTCCCGGTCGAGCAGGGCATGGTCGGTCAGCGGTGCGGAGAAGCGCATCGCGAAGAACAGCTTGCGCCCCGGCGCCCAGCCGCGCGTCTCGCGAAAGCCCGTCAGCGTGCCGTCGCCGCGCAGATGCAGCCCCGACCACAGCACCTTGCCCGGATAATTGTAGAGCGAGGAGCGCAGGTCGACGACCAGATGCGCCGATGTGCCGGCGGGAAAGGCATAACGGTGCACGCCGACGCGGGTGCCCGCCGTCAGCTCGGCGCGCACCCGCGGCCCATCGAGCGTCACCGCATAATAGCCGGGGGTCGCCTGCTCGCTGGCATGTGAAAAGCGTGAGCGATAGCCCGGTGCGGCAACCGTGCCCGGATCCATCGCAACCGTCTCGCCGGATACGGGCATCACCAAGATGTCACCGAGATCGGAGTGGCCGGCACCGGAGAAATGCGTGTGGCTGAATCCTTCGATCGTCGGATCGTCGTGGCGATAGCCGGCCGCATGAGCATAGCATGCGCGGATGACGCAGGACGTGTCGGTATCCGGCGATAGTTGAACCATCCCGAACGGCGAAACCGCGCCGGGAAAGGTGTGCCCCTCGCCCGCGGTGCCGATGAACGGATCGACCGCGTTCAGCGTGTCGGCCTCCTGTGCGGCCAGCGGCGCAGCGACGACGGCGGTCAATGCGAGCGCTGCCACACAGGAGCGCAACGTGCCGGCCACGGTTCTGCATCGATCGTTGCCCATTCGGCTATCCGTCATCGTGTCTCTCCGACCATGGTCAACGCCATGTGCTTAGAATTAAAACAGCAATTTTGGGAATTCTCAACCGGCGAGGCTCGTGTCGGTTCGCCGCAGGAGTCGATTAGGACTACACCTGGGACGGTATGGCTAGACTTTGCCGCGCTGGTTGCGACGCTGCGCACGACGCACGCTGGTTGTCTGGGCTAGCGCTACCACAACATGAATTAAGTGATTGGTATCAAAACATTTCTACAGAATTCTATTTGACAAGTTGTTTTCTTTATTGCGACATGATGGCTGTCGCATCGATCGAAACGGCCCGCCTTTGTGGTGGTGAACCGACGCCGGCCCACGAGCGTGAAATCGTATGCGACGCCACAGGGAGCCGGTCGCGAGTGGACGCTCGTTCCGGGGTTGGGAGAGGTCGAATGTCCGATCGTCATTTTCGAGCGGGGCTGCCCGCGCGACGCCTGATGCCGTTGCTGCTGGCAACCGCAGGCCTCAGCATTGCCACGACGGCGCAGGCGCAAGATACGACACCCGCCACCGCGCCAGCGGTCGCCGCCGATGCCGAGACGCAGGACAGTTCGGTGACGGACACTAACGTCGGGACGGCGCAGGATGCCGGCGCGGGTGACATCGTCGTCACCGGCTATCGCCGGTCGATCGAAGAAAGCCTGAGCCGCAAACGCGAGGCGAATGCGTTCGTCGATGTCATCACCGCCGAGGATATCGGCAAGTTTCCCGACAAGAACGTCGCGGATTCGCTCCAGCGCGTGCCGGGCATCATCATCGATCGTGACGGCGGCGAAGGTTCGCGCGTCAGCATCCGTGGCCTGCAATCGGACCTGACGCTGACACAGCTGAACGGCAATTTCATCGCGTCCGCCGACGACAACGAGCCGTCGCGTTCGTTCAACTATCTGCTGCTGCCATCGAACATGATCGGCAGCGTCGACGTGTTCAAATCGCCGGAAGCGCGGCTGGACGAAGGCGGCGTCGGCGGCACGATCATCCTCCACACGCGCCGGCCGCTCGACCTGAAGTCGCTGAGCGGCTTCGTGTCGGTCGAGGGGACGTACGCCGACGTGACCCGTAAGGTGCAGCCGCAGATCGGCGGGCAATTGTCGTGGAAGAACGCGGAGGAGACGCTCGGCTTCCTGGTGGGCGCGACCTATCAGGAGCGGACGGTGCGCGACCATCGCGCCGCGGCATCGAGCTGGAACTGGTGGACCTACGACCGGGCGAAGGAGCCGGCGACCGACGTGAACGGCAATCCCTATGCCAACGACGATGCGATCTCATATTGGCCGGAGGATACCGGTGCGACGACGCAGGCGGGGCAGCGGTTCTCGGGTTATTGGGCGCCGCAGCAGGTCAGCCAAACCGTTACCGAGCAGAACCGCAAGCGGCTGGGCATCCAGGCGACCGCGCAGATGAAGCCCTTCGACGACTTTACCGTCACCGCCAATTATTTCCGCTTCCAGGTCGACGACGACTATATCAGCAACGGCATCCAAATCCCGGAGTGGGGATATGGCAACTTCTTCTCGGGCGCGACGCTCGACAAGAGCGGCACGATCTTTCAGTCCGCACAGTTCCAGGTGCCCGCCGACGGCACGGGATGCCGCGTGCAGGTTGGCAACCAGCCGCCGTGTACGATGGAGACGCCGCAGATCTACGGCACCTACAGCCGCGAGAAAGCGGTTTCGAACACGTTCGATGTCGAAGGCGCATTCAAGCGCGACCGGTTCGAAGCGGTGTTCAAATTGGGCAAGACGCGCGCGACCGGCGGCCCTTCGGCACGGTTCAGCGTTGCCGCCAAGCCGCGCGTCGTGAACGGGATCACCGGGATCAACGGCAACCAGTTCAGCGCTTGGACCTTCACCGACCAGTCGGCGAACTTCGCATTCTCGCCGGACCTGCAGGACAATATCAACAAGGGGCTGACGCAGATCGACCTGGGTTCGACCAATTCGTCGTTCAACCGCAGCTCGATCGCGCAACGCTATGCGCAGCTCGACCTGACCCGGCGTTTCGAGACGTTTCTGGATTCGGTACAGGTCGGTGCGAAGTGGCGCGACGGGCAGGTCAACCGCGCAACCGGACGCAACGAATGGTACGCCGATCCGGTTACCGAGCTGCGCTATCAGGATACGCCGGGCGCCGCGACGACGCGACCGGGCTTCTTCTTCGACAATCCGTTGGGCAATATCGCCGGCGGGTTCAGCGGCAACGCTTTTCCGGCGATCAACTTCCGCAACTACCTGAACTATCTCACCACCACCTACGGCGAAGCGGTGCGCGTCGACGAAACCGGCTTCGTCTATGGCATCGGCGAGCGGATCTGGGCGGGCTATGCGCAGGCGAACTTCAAGGCGGAGCGGTTCCGCGGCAATCTGGGCCTGCGCTACGTCAACACCCGCCAGACCGGCGTGACGTCCGACCGGTTGCAGATCCTGAACGATTATTGCGTCAACGCGGAGGGGGGCCCGTTCGTGACCCCGCCGGTGGGCGCGGATGGCAATTGCATCACGCTACCACTGGCGCAGCGCGAGACGATCGTGAACACGCAGCTCGATCAGACGCGGACCTACAGCGATTGGCTGCCCAGCCTGAACGCGTCCTTCGACGTCACCGACAATTTGCTGCTGCGCGGCGCGGTCGCGCGGGTGATCGCGCGACCGGCATTCACCAACCTGGGGTCGCAGCGCAGCCTGACCTATCGCTCTCCGGAATATGCCTTCGACCGGCGGCAGTTCGGTGAACGCGAGGGCTGGTCGGGTTTGGGCGGCAACGGCGCGCTGAACCCGTTCAAGGCGTGGCAATACGACATCGGCCTGGAATGGTATTTCAAGCGTGGGTCGGTGCTAGGCGCGACCGCGTTCCGCAAGGATGTGTCGGACTTCATCGTGCCGTTGGTGCTGGACGTCACGCAAACGGTGAATGGGCGACCGGAGCTGATCCAGCCGTACAGCACCGTCGCCAACGGTTCGAACGCGCGGTCGCAGGGCGTGGAGCTTTATGCGCAACACACCTTGCCGTTCGGCCTCGGCGCGCAGGTGAACTTCACCTACAACGACACGTCGGTGGCGCAGATCACGCTGGAAGGGCAGAATGTCGGCAGCTCGCCGCTGGTCGGCAGCGCCAAGACGCAGATCAACGGATCGCTGTTCTACGAGAACGACCGGATGCTGCTGCGCGCGTCGTATAATCGGCGCGGCGAGGTGGTGCGCGGGCTGCAATCCGGGTTGAACGTCTATGACGACCCTTACGAACAGATCGATCTGAACGCATCGTACAATCTGTTCGAGAATTTCGTGTTGAGCGCGTCGGTGATCAACCTCACGAAGTCCGAGCAACGCCAGCATCTCGGTAACGACACCGATGCACGGTTCATCTCGAACGTCTATTCCGGACGGCGTGCCTATGTCGGCGTGTCGTACAAGTTCTGACGTTCGCTTCTGCTTCCCTCCTGGGTGACCGCGGTGCGGTCACCCACTTTTTTGTGAGAAGGGGCATTGCATGAAAAGACGTACGGTGGGCCGGATGCTGATCACAGGCGCGGCGCTGCTTTCAGCCGGGGCATTGTGGGCCGCCAATCCGATTGTGCCGGGCTGGTATGCCGATCCGGAGATCCGGATCTTCGCCGGCCGATACTGGATCTACCCGACCTATTCGGACGATCCCGCCGTTCCGGCGGCGGCGTCGCGCTTCTCCGAGCGGCAGCTTGAGGATCGCAAGCGGCGGATGGTGCGACCATCCTACGCCAAGCAGACGTTCTTCGACGCATTCTCGTCCCCCGATCTGGTGCATTGGACGAAGCACCGACGTGTCTTCGATGTCGAGAACGCCGCCTGGGCCGCCTATGCGATCTGGGCACCGTCGGCGATCGAAGCGAACGGTCGCTATTATCTGTTCTTCAGCGCCAACGACATCCAAAGCGATCGCGAAGTCGGCGGGATCGGGCTGGCGGTGAGCGATACGCCCGGCGGCCCGTTCAAGGATGCGCTGGGCAAGCCGTTGATCGGCGCATTCCACAACGGCGCGCAGCCGATCGATCCGTTCGTGTTCCGGGACGACGATGGGCAGGTGTATCTTTACTACGGCGGCTGGAAGCACTGCAACGTCGTGCGACTGACTGCCGATCTCTCATCGGTGGAGAAACATGCCGATGGGACGACCTTCAAGGAAATCACGCCGCCCGGCTATGTCGAAGGATCGTTCGTCATCAAGCGCAAGGGCGTCTATTATCTGATGTGGTCGGAGGGCGGCTGGACGGGCCCGGACTATCGCGTGGCTTATGCCACCGGCAAATCGCCGATCGGCCCGTTCACGAAGCGCGGCACGATCCTGGCGCAGGACATGAAGGTCGCGCGCGGGGCAGGGCATCATTCGGTGGTCAACGTGCCGGGCAGCGATGACTGGTATATCGTCTATCACCGGCGTCCGCTTAGCGACGACAAGGGCGAGCATCGCCAGATCGCGATCGAGCCGATGCGTTTCGCCAAGGACGGCACGATCGTGCCCGTCAAGCTGACCCATACGGGCGTCACCATGCCGCGCCCGCTGCGACGAAAGGAAGATCGTTGACCAGGAAGCTGATGCGCCAGGGGATTGCGGCACTGAGCGCGGGGACGATGATCGCCACGTCGGCGATGACCGTCGCGCAGGAGCGGCCGGCGGCGGCGATCGATCTGGTCAACCCGCTGATGGGCACCGACTCCAGCTACGAGCTGTCATACGGCAACACCTATCCGGCGATCGCGCTGCCGTTTGGAATGAACGCATGGACGCCGGTGACCGGCAAGATGGGCGACGGCTGGGGCTATACCTATAGTGCGCAACGCATCAACGGCATCAAGCAGACGCATCAGCCCAGCCCGTGGATGAACGATTACGCGGCCTTCGCGCTGCTGCCGATGACCGGTGCGTTGAAGGTGAGGGAGACCGATCGCGCATCGTGGTTCAGCCACAAGGCGGAGGTCAGCACCGCTTACGGTTACAAGGTCTATCTCGCCGATTATGACGTGACCGCCGAGGTTGCGCCGACCGAACGCGCCGCGCACTTCCGTTTCACCTTTCCGAAGACCGAGCAGGCGCACGTGCTGCTGGACGGCTACGCCGGCGGATCGATGGTGTCGATCGACGTTAAACGACGGCGGATCACCGGCTATGTCCGCAACAATCACGGCGGGGTGCCCGCCAATTTCCGTAACTGGTTCGTCGCCGAGTTCGACCGCGACTTCACCGTGACGCGGACGTTCGACGGGGCTGGTACGGTGACGAACGGCCGCCGTGCCGAGGGCGATCATGTCGGCGCGGTGGTCAGCTTCGCGACGCGGGCGGGTGAGCAGGTGGCGGTGCGCGTCGCCTCGTCGTTCATCAGCGTGGAGCAGGCCGAGCGTAATCTGGACCGCGAGATCGGGCGGGACGATTTCACCGCCACGCAGGCGAAAGCCAAAGCGGCATGGGCGCGTGAGCTGGATCGGATCGCGGTCGACGATCCCGACCTCGACAATCGCCGCACTTTCTATTCCGCGCTTTGGCGGATGCTGCAATTCCCGCGACAGTTCCATGAAATCGACGCGCGCGGGCAGCAAATCCATTACAGCCCCTATGACGGGCAGGTGCACGCCGGGCCGCTTTATACCGACAATGGTTTCTGGGACACGTGGCGCGCGGTCTTCCCGTTCTTCGCGCTGATGTATCCCGAGCGTGACGGCGAGATCATGCAGGGGCTTGTCAACACCTACAAGGAGTCGGGCTGGCTCCCCGAATGGGCGAGCCCCGGACATCGCAGCGTGATGATCGGGTCGAACTCGGCCAATCTGATCGCCGACGCCTATCTGAACGGCGTGCGCGGCTTCGACGTGAACACGCTCTACGAGGCCATGGTCAAGAACGCGACGACCTCACAGGGGCGGCCGCGCGATGCCAAGGGCAAGGTGCTGACCGCGGTGGGGCGCGAGGGCGTCGAACTGTACAATCAACTCGGCTACGTTCCCTATGACGTCGGGATCAACGAGAATGCGGCGCGGACACTGGAATATGCCACCGCCGATTTCTCGCTGTCGCGGCTGGCCGGCGCGCTCGGCAAGCGTGACGAGGCGCGCAAGTACGCCGCGCAGGCGCAGAACTACCGCAAGCTGTTCGACGCGCGGAGTGGGTGGATGCGCGGTCGCAATCGCGACGGCTCCTGGTCGACGCCGTTCAATCCGTACAAATGGGGTGACGCCTTCACCGAGGGAAATTCGGTGCATTACAGTTGGTCGGTGATGCAGGATGTGCAGGGCCTGATCGACCTGATGGGTGGGCGCGAGAAATTCGTCGCGCGGCTCGACTCCGTTTTCTCCACCCCGCCGATCTTCGACGACAGCTATTATGGACAGGTCATCCACGAGATCCGCGAGATGCAGATCGTCGACATGGGGCAATATGCGCACGGCAACCAGCCAATCCAGCACATGATCTACCTCTATGACTGGGCCGGCGCGCCATGGAAGGCGCAATTCCACGCACGCGAGGTGATGCGAAAGCTCTATTCCTCGGCGCCCGACGGCTATCCTGGCGACGAGGATAACGGCCAGACCTCGGCCTGGTACGTCTTCTCGGCGCTGGGCTTCTATCCGGTCACCCCGACGGTGGGGCAATATGCGATCGGCAGCCCGCTGTTCCGCTCGGTCCGGGTGACGATGCCGGGCGGCAAGGGGCTGACGATCGAGGCGCCGGGCAACAGCCGGGAGAATGTGTACATCCAGTCGGCGACACTCAACGGCGTGCGCCATGACCGGCCATGGCTATCGCGGGAGGCGTTGCAGGCCGGCGGCACGCTCCGCTTCGTCATGGGCCCGACGCCGAACAAGGCGTGGGGCGCCCGAGCGGCGGACGCGCCCTTTTCGATGAGCGCGGGCAAGTGAGGAGAAAAGGGGCGGGCCATCGCCCGCTCTGGCATGTCGACATGCGTCGGGTTGCCGACATCGATCTGGACCCACCCTCCGCCTGGCTTCTCCAGGCCGCCGCTCAGCCATAAGCGTGGCGGCGACCGCGATCGCTGACCACCGCGAGCCGGGGCGGGGCGGCGCCGAGCCGGAAGCGACCGACCTCCGACGCCAATGCCGCCGCCTCGCTGGCCAGGCTGCGGGCCGCCGCGGTCGCTTCCTCGACCATCGCGGCATTGCGCTGGGTCACGCCGTCCATTTCACCGACGGCGGTGTTCACCTGCTCCAGACCCTGCGACTGCTGCTTGGCCGCCTCCGAGATTTCGGCCACCAAGGTGCTGATCTCGCCGATCCGCCCGACGATCCGATCCAGCGAGCGGCCGGTTTCGCTGACCAGCGACACGCCGGCATCGACGGTGCGGACCGAGGCGGTGATGCGCTGCTTCACGTCCTTCGCCGCCTCCGCCGAGCGCTGCGCGAGTGCGCGCACCTCGCTGGCGACGACCGCGAAGCCCTTACCCGCCTCACCGGCACGCGCGGCCTCGACGCCGGCGTTGAGCGCCAGCAAATTGGTCTGGAAGGCGATGCCGTCGATCACCGCGATGATGTCCGAGATTTCGGCGGAGGTGCGTTCGATGCCGGCCATCGCCTCCACCGCGCGGCGTACGACGTCCCCGGACTCGAGCGCCTCGTCACGCGCGCTGGTCACGATCTGGTTCGCGCGTCCGGCGGAACCGGCGGTCTCGCGCACGGTGACGGTGACCTGTTCCATGGCCGCCGCGGTCTCTTCGAGGCTGGCGGCCTGTTGTTCGGTACGCTGCGCCAGATCGTCCGAGGCGGCGCTGATCTCGCCGGAGCCGCGCCGGATACCCTCGACCGCGCCGGACACCGACGTCAGCGTGGCGTGGAGCGCGGCGACCGCCTGGTTGAAGTCGTTACGGAGCGTCTGGAACGGCTCCTGCAACTCGACGTCGATGCGGACGGTGAGGTCGCCCTTCGCCAGCTTGGCCAGGCCTTCGCCCATCACCAATGCCATCTGTCGTTGCACGTCGCGCTCGCGAGCTGCCAGCGCGCTTTCGCGAAAGCTGGCCATCGCCTTCGTCATGCGACCGACGCAATCGCGATTGTCGGTGTAGCGCACCGGGCTGTCGAGATCGCCGGCCGCCAAGGCCTCCATTCGCATCACGGTGGCGACATATGGCGTGCAGATCAGCCGCGACGCCAGCAGCGTCAGCGCGCCGATCCCGGCCACGCCTGCGGTCCCGAAGCCGACGGCATAGAGTGGCGGGATGGCCGTCGCCCCCAGCGCGGTGGCGCCGAGAACGGCGACCATGCCGGCGGACATGAGGACGTAGAGCGTCGCGAGAATGCGAAACTTCACGCGGATCGGCGCGTCGTTCGAAAACCAGCCAATCATGAGATATCCTCCTCATTCGATCAGATGATGCAAAGACCCATCTCGCGGCGTCATGCCCTTTTCGAGGCTGTTTCAGGTTCCGGTATCACGTGCACGGGCTTGGAGAGCGCCGTGCCGAAGTAGTAACCCTGCGCCTGGGGGCAGCCCTCCTCCGCGACCATCTTGTGCTGCGCCTCGGTTTCGACGCCTTCGGCGACGACCGGAAGATTCAATCCCTTGCCAAGACCGGCGATGGCGCGGACGATCGAGCGCGCCGCGTCGTCGTCGAGCATGGCCGACACGAAGCTCTTGTCGATCTTGAGCTTGTCGAACGGGAAGTGCCGCAGGTTGCTGAGCGACGAATAGCCCGTCCCGAAATCGTCCATCGAAATGCGCACGCCCATCGCCCGGATCTGGCGCAACGTCTGGAGCGTCAACTCGCGATCGCGCAGCAGCGCGGTTTCGGTGATTTCCAGCTCCAGCCGCGATGGCTCAAGCCCCGTGTCATGGAGGGCGAGGCGGACGGCCTCCGCCAGCGCAGGCACGCGCAACTGCACCGCCGAGACGTTCACCGCCACCGTGAGATGCGATGGCCAGGTGGCGGCTTCGGAGCAAGCGCGGCGCAATACCCATTCGCCGAGCGCCAGGATCGTGCCGGCCTCCTCTGCCACGGGGATGAAGATATCGGGCGGGACTTGACCACGTTCCGGGTGCCGCCAGCGCAGCAGCGCTTCGTAACCGGCGATCTGACCCGAGGCGGTAGACACCAGCGGCTGGTAGACGAGGGCGAGCTCCTCGCGGCAGACCGCATGGCGCAGTTCGTGCTCGAGGCTGCGGCGATCGCGTGCCGCGCGGTCCATTTCCTCGTCGAAGAAGGAGGCGGTGCCCCGCCCGCTATGCTTCGCCCGGTAAAGCGCGACGTCGGCGTTGTGGCGCAGGCTTTCGGGATCGGTCCCGTCGCGCGGGTAGGTCACGACGCCAAGGCTGCACCCGACCGCCATCGGATCGCGCGCCGGGCTCATCTCCTCCGTGAACTGGGCGATGATGCGCGAGGCGAGGCGACGCGCATCATCGGTCGACGAAATGTCACGTTGCAGGACGATGAACTCATCTCCGCCGACGCGTGCGACCAGATCCTGGGCGCGTACCGCCTTGTCAAGGATCGCGGCGACGCGTTCCAGCACCTCGTCCCCCGCAGCGTGGCCGAAGACGTCGTTCACGGCCTTGAAACGGTCGAGATCGACCGCCAGCAAGGCGAATTGCCCGCCGGACCGGACCGCCTCGCGCAGCGCGAGATCGAAGGCGGCGCGATTGACCAGTCCGGTGAGCGGATCGTGCGATGCCAGATGCTCAATGGCGCGCTGCGCGCGTGCCGCCTCGGTCAGATCCCGTATGGCCAGGACCGTCGAGGCCTTTCCGCGATACTCGATGGTGCGCGAACTCAACTCGATCAGCTGATCCGGCACCGCCGTGCCGCGAACCTGGGCGTGCGAAACCTCGCTCTTTGCCGCAGCCGACAGGACCGGCTGATCGATGACGAACCATTCGATCGCCGATGTGCCGAGGATCGCGGCACGCTGCACACCGAGCAGGGTGCATGCCTGTTCGTTCACCTCGATCACCTTGCCGTCTCTGCTGATCAGCAATCCTTCGGAGGTCGCATTGGCGAACCCGCGCAGATCGGTGAGGAATCGGTCAATCAACGACGCGGCGGCGGTGAGCGTGATGAGAAGCAGCGTGGCGGCGGCAATCCACGCCAGCAACCACGCATGGCCGGCGTTGGCGATCGCGGTGGCAGCTTCATGGTCCGACATCGTGGTGGCCGACATCGCGGTAAAGTGGATGACGATGGTGGCGACGACCAAGGCGATGGCGGGCAGGAAGATGCGCTTCAGCCCGTTGCACCGGGTGAATGCCGCGAACGCGCCGGTCAGCGCGATCCAGGCGAGCAGCGACGCGACGCTCAAGGATCGCGCGGACGTGCCGAGGATTTGCGGGCTGGTGACCGCCGCCATGCCGACGAGGTGCATGCCCGCGATGCCGAGCGTGGCGATGGCGCCCGACAGGCCGATCACAACCGGCTGTCGGCTGCGCGCCAGCCTCGCGAACGCGATCGCGAAGGCGCAGATCGCGACCGTCGCCGACATTGCGGTGAGCAGCCGACCGAAGCCCAGGCTGGTCGCGCTCTGAAACGCGATCATCGAAATGAAATGCGTCGACCAGACGCCGCCGCCGGCCGTGATCGCCGCCGATGTTATCCATAGCGGGCGGCGCGCCGCGACGCACTCGCGGGCGCGTTGAAGCTGCAGGAACGTGGAGAGCGAGCTGACCGTGCAGACCAGCAGGGCAAGCACGACGATCGCTTGATCGTGGTGATGCAGTAAGCACGTTATGGCTCGCGACATGTGCCCGGATCCCCCTCCCAGAAACAAACCGGCAACATGACTTTTGCCACTTTGTTGTTTAACAATCAGTAGCTTGTGGGCCTTGATGCCAAGGGTTGACACGATCTACACCATGCTCGCCGGCACATGACGCCCGCGATGGTCGTACGCCCCTTGCGCGGAGGATCACGACGTCCGCGCGGGTCATGAAGGTGGTCCAGAAACGGGTCGTGCCATGGCCGGCAGATGATCGTGGGGGCGGTTGCACCAAGTTAACGCGCGGGCGCGCGGTCGCCGCACTTCGACCAACGTCTAATGGTTGGACCTGAATCGCGGCGGCGGGGGCATGCCGACCATGCGCCCGCCGCGGTGTTGATCGACCTTACGGCGTCAGCGCGACTGCCGCGTCAAAAGCGAACGTTCGGACCAGCGACCGAACAGATCGGCGGCGACCAGCCAGAACAGCGCCTGCGTCGCCAGTGCGGCAAGGCGGAAGCGCCAGAGCAAGGTGGCGGGGAAGTCGGCGGGCACCTCGTCCACCGACGGCAGCAGCCACTGCACCACGAGGACGGTGCCCAGATAGACCACGATCGCGACCAGCAGTCGGTCGATCCCGGACAGACGCCGGGCGAGCCGTTGCTGCGTCCATGAAGCGCCGATCGCCGCGAGCGTCGATACGGCGATCATCGCGAAATACGCGGCGGTGCGCAGCCTGACCGTTTCGTGCAGCCCCACCGCCGGCGGGGTTGGGGGATATTTCACAGCCGGAATCAATGCGATAACCGCGAAGGCCGCCAGTCCGAGTGCGAGCGCCAGACCGCGCGGCCCGATCCGCGCAACCCGCCCGTACATCCCGGCAAACACGATCGCCAACAGACCGCCCATCGCGGTGCCGTATAGCGCCATCGCGGTGAACAGTCCCCAGGTGCGCTGCGTAGCCCGGCTGACCAGTTCGTCGCCGATCGCGCCAGCATGCGCGGCGTGGCGTGCCTCCAGCGCGATCGCGGCGTCGATCTGCGGCTCGGCGACCAGCCAAGCGAAGGTGGCGGCGACGAACGCGCCGACGAAACCTGCGAACAGGCCGCGCCACAGGAGCGCTCTCATCATCATGTGCGCGGCCCTTAGTGGCAGGGAAAGCCGAGCAGGTGCCGCCCGTCGTGGACATATTCGTGGACGTACATGCCGTCGAACAGCGCGAATGCGCCCTGTTCGGTGCTGACGAAATACAGCAGGATCAGCGCCACGATCGTGGCGAAGACCGCCCAGGGCGCAATGTCGGCGAGCGGGATGGACGGCGCAGCGCCGACGGGGGCGAACGTATCGTCGAAAGCGGTGGTGGTCATCGGTGGTGCTCCTGCCGGGAAAGCGCGCCCGGTTCGGGTTTTGTGACGAAGTGGGCGGGGTCTGACTCTCGACAGCATCGCTGCTGGCGATCACAGTGGCGCGACCGCGCCGGAATCTCACCGGCTTCCCGCCCGGCTCGACCGTCGTTGTGGCGGCTGGGCATCGGGGCGTCAACCGATCAGGAGCCCGATGCGATGCCAACCCGTCTCGTCCTGCTGTGCGCTGGCGCCACGGCAGCGGTCCGCGAGGGGCGCTTCGGCACCGAGCGGGACGCGCTGGATGCGGGCGGGCGCGCGAAGGTATGCGCCTTTGCCTTGCCCGGCCCGCCCCCGGCGCGGTGCGTCGTCAGTCCGGCGGCGGCGGCGCGCGAAACCGCCACGTTGCTGGGGGTGGAGGCGGAGGTGGACGCGGCGTTGCGCGATCGCGATCATGGCGCATGGGCCGGCAAGTCATTGAGCGCGATCGATCCCGTGGCACTGAGCGGCTGGCTGGCGGCACCAGAAGCGGCGGTGGCGGGCGGTGAGAGCATGGACGCGGTGGGCGACCGTGTCGCGGCGTGGCTCGGCGCGCTGGAGGAGGGGCGGCTGTTGGCGATTACGCATGCGGCGGTGCTGCGCGCGGCGGTCGCGCGGGTGTTGGGTGTGCCGGCGGTTGCGACCGCCGCCATCGACATCGCGCCGCTGACGATGCTGATTCTCTCGCGACATGATCGCTGGCGGATCAAGGAGTTACGGAGCGGCGGCGCAGCAGATACGTATCCATGATCCAGCCGTGTTCGGCGCGCAACGCTGCGCGACGGTCGCGGATCAGGGGCCCGGCGGTGGACAGCGGCCCGGCCACGAGCGCCTGTTGCGGCATGCCGAGATAGGCGCCCCACCAGATCTCCATGCCGGAATTATCCAGCGTTTCGAACGCGCAACCGGCGTCGAGCATCACCGCCAGCGTCTCTGTCACCGGCGGCCAGCCGTAATCGCGCAGTCGGCGCCCGGTGGTGATCGTCACCGCCGCGCCAAGCAGGTTGAGCGGGATGGCGTGCGCGGCCGTAAGTGCCTGAAGACTGGTGATTCCGGGTGTGACGGTGACGCTGAGCGCCAGCCCGTCGTGGCGGAGGCGATCGGCGATGCGCAATGTGCTGTCGTAGAGCGAGGGGTCGCCCCAGACCAGCAGCGCGAGGCGCCCGCCGTGCGGCAGGTGCGTCGCGATCGCGGCGGCCCAGGCGCAAGAAATCGCGTTGTGCCAGTCGTTTACTGCATCGAGATAGGGGGTGTCGGTGGCGCGGTTCGGCAGGTCGAACTCGGCGACCCGCGTCGGGGCACCGTGCAGCACTTGCGCGCAGATCGTGCGGCGGAGATCGAGCAAATCACTGGTTTCGCTGCGTTTCCGTGGGAGAAGGATGAGGTCGGCGCCGCGCATCGCTTGTTCGGCGGCGCGGGTGAGATGATCCGGGTTGCCGGTGCCGATGCCGATAAGATGCAAGTCGATCAATGGCTTGTCCGGCATCGTCAGGCCGCGGCGATCAGGTGGAAGAAGGTGCCGGACACGCGCCCGCGATGTGATCCGGCATCCGCCACCGTCGCGTCATCGGCATCGGTGACCGCCGCCAGTGCCGCATCAGGCTGCTCCAGGATCGTGGCATAGCGGAATTCATGGCCGACAAAACACGCCGGTGCCGCCCAAACGCCGATCGGCGCGGCAAGCGTCGCGCGCCGGTAACCAAGATGCATGCGTCGCTGCGCATGGCTGGTGACGAGCCCCAGCAGCCCCGCCATCGCATGGCGAACGCCATGCTGATCGATGAGCGCCTGGCCGAGCGCCATATAGCCCCCGCACTCGCCATGCACCGCGCCGCCGGCGGCGACATGCGCGTGGAGCGCGGCGCGGAAGCGACCGGCGGCGGCGAGGGGGCCGGCGTGCAGCTCCGGATAGCCGCCCGGCAGCCACACCAGATCGGCATCGGGCGAGGGCGGTTCGTCGGCGAGCGGGGAGAAGGGCAGGATCTGCGCCCCCGCCGCGCGCCACCCGTCGAGCAGGTGCGGATAGACGAAGGAGAAGGCGGCGTCCTGCGCCAGCGCGATCCGCTGCGCCGGGGGAATGACGCGGCGGGGGGACGCGGCGGGCCGCGCTACCGCTTCCGCCGCCGCGCGCAACGCCGCCAGATCGACCTGTGCGGCCAGCATGGCGGCATAATCGGCGATGCGCGCGTCGAGATCGGGATGTTCGATCGACTGCACCAGCCCGAGATGGCGTTCGGGCAAGCGCAGATCGGCGCGACGCGGCAGGCAGCCGAAGACTGGGATGCCGACCTGCTCCATGCCCGCGCGTGCCAGCCGTTCGTGGCGCGGACTGGCGACGCGGTTGAGGATCACGCCGGCGATGCGGACAGCGGGGGCGAAGCGCGCGAACCCCAGCGCGGTCGCCGCCGCCGACTGTGCCTGGCCGGACACGTCCAGCACCAGCACCACCGGCCAGCCCATCCGCGCCGCGACGTCGGCACTGGCGCCATTACCGCTGGCGCCGCGCCGCGCGACGCCGTCGAACAGCCCCATGGAACCCTCCGCCAGCACCAGCGCGGCATCGTCGCCATGCGTGACCAAGGCATCCAGCAGCGCGTCGGGCATCGCCCAACTGTCCAGGTTGAACGATGGCCGCCCGCTGGCAGCACGGTGGAAGGCGGGATCGATATAGTCGGGGCCGCTCTTGAACGGCTGCACCGTGACGCCGGCGTCGCGGAAGGCGCGGAGCAGCCCGAGCATCACCGTCGTCTTGCCGGTGCCCGAGGCGGGGGCGGCGATCATCAGGCCCGGCGTCGCGATCATGCCGCGTCGCCACCGGCGAAGCGCGAACCGACCGACTGTGGGCGGAAGCGCCGATCGTAGCCGGAGGCGTACAGGCTGCTGTCGCCGAAGTCGGTGGCGGCCAGCACCCGACCGACGAGGATCAGCGCGGTTCGCTCCGGTCCGTCCGCCGCGGCGGCGACGATGGTGGCGAGCGTCGCGCGCACCACGCGCTCGTCGGGCCAGCTCGCGCGCCAGACGATCGCGACCGGGCAGTCCGCACCATGCGTGGGGAGCAGCGCGTCGACGATCGCGGCGAGGCGATGGATCGACAGATGGATGGCGAGCGTCGCGCCGGTGGCGGCGAACGCGGCCAGCGTCTCGGCGGGGGGCATCGCGCTGGCACGGCCCGGCGTGCGGGTGAGCACCAGCGACTGCGCGATGCCCGGCAGGGTCAGCTCCGCCTCCAGCGTCGCGGCGGCGGCGGCGAACGCCGGCACGCCGGGGGTGATGGAGACGGGAATGCGCAGCGCGCGCAGCCGACGAAGCTGCTCGCCCATCGCCGACCAGACCGACAGGTCGCCGGAATGTAGCCGCGCGACGTCGTGCCCCGCCGCATGGGCCGCGACGATCTCCGCGACGATCTGATCCAGTGACAGCGGCGCGGTGTTGACGATCCGCGCGCCCGGCGGGCAGTGATCGAGCAGGGCGGCGGGAACCAGCGAACCGGCGTAGAGGCATACCGGCGCGGCGGCGATCAGGTCGCGCCCCCGCAACGTGATGAGGTCGGCGGCACCGGGGCCGGCACCGATGAAATGGACGGTCATGATCGTGGCTCCGGTGCGGGCAGGCTGGTGGCGATGGCACAGGTCGCCATCCGGTCGGGCGCGATGCGGCGGGGGACGAGCAGTCGCGCGCCGGGACCGGCGGCGGCGAGCGCGGCGGCCTCCGCCACGCTGCCGGTGCCGCGCGCGGCTTGGGCGGCGGGGGAGTGCGTGACGGTTTGGGGCGCGGCGAGCGCGTCGGCGGCGATCGCGACCAGCGGCAGGGCGAGCGTCTCGGCCAAGGCGGCGACGCGCGGGGCATGGTCGATTGCCGCCGCCAGCATGTCCGGGGCGGCACCGGTCGCGGTCAGCGCGTCGCGCAACGACGTCGCGGTGGCGCCCGCGCGCATGCCGAAGCCGGCGACGATCACAGCGTGACGCTCCATTGCACCAGCGGATAGGCGGCGCGCCAGCCGCGCCGCGAGCCGATCGGTGCGGCCTCCGACAACTCGATCCGCAGCAGATGCCCGCCCCGGGCGGCGTGGCAGCGGGCGAGCAGCGCCTCCGATTCGAGCGTCACCGCGTTGGCGACCAGCCGGGTTCCCGGCGGCAGCCGCGCGAACAGCGTGTCGAGCAGCGCATTGGACAGCCCGCCGCCGATGAACACCGCGTCGGGCGGCGGCCGATCGGCGAGCATCGACAGCGCGTCGCCCTGAACGATGGTGAGGCGATCGATGCCCAGCGTGTCGGCGTTGCGTCGGATACGCGCGGCGCGCACCGCGTCCCGCTCGAACGCGATCGCGCTCGTCGTCGCGTGGGCGAGCAACCATTCGATCGTGATCGAGCCCGACCCCGCGCCGATATCCCACAGCGTCTCACCCGCGAGCGGCGCCAGCGCGGAGAGCGTGAGCGCGCGCGCGGGACGCTTGGTGAGTTGGCCATCGTGCGCGAACCAGTCGTCCGCCACGCCGCTGGCCCGCGACAGCACGCGTCCATCGCCCGCAATCTCGACCGCCAGCGCGACCGGATGCGCAATATCGTCGAACGGCAGCGCGGCGGCCACCGCGGAGCGGATGCGCTCGCGCCCGCCGCCCAGCGCCTCCAATATTGTCAGCCGCGAGGCGCCGAACCCCTGTTCGTCGAGGTAACGGGCGGTGGCCACCACCGCCGCGCCGTCCCGCAGCAGCACGATCGCGCGGGTGCCGGGCGCCAGATGCGGGCGCAGCCGCGTCAAGGGCGCGGCGTGCAGCCCGAGGCACAGCGTCTCCTCGATCCGCCAGCCGAGCCGCGCGGCGGCGTGCGCGAAGGTGGACGGGGCCGGGTGCGCGACCCATTCGTCCGGCTGGAGATGCCGCGCCAGCGTGCCCCCCGCACCGAACCAGAACGGGTCGCCCGAGGCGAGCATCACCACCGGCGTGCCGCGCCGTTCGAGCAGGTGCGCGACGCCCGCCTCGAAGGGCACCGGCCAGGCTTGCGTTTCGCCGGCCAGCGCAGGGAGCAGCGCGAGCTGTCGCGGCGCGCCGACGATCAGCGTGGCGTTGGCGAGCGCGGCTTGGCTTACGGGCGGCAGCGCGGCAAAGCCGTCCTCCCCGATCCCCACGATCGTCAGCCACGGAGTGCGATCAGCCATGACCAAGCTCCTGATCCTGGGCGGCACGACAGAGGCCAGCGCGCTGGCGACCGCGTGCGCGGCGCGCGGCATCGCCGCGACGCTCAGCTATGCCGGGCGCACCGCCGCACCGGCGCGGCAGGCGGTGCCGACACGGGTCGGCGGGTTCGGCGGCGTCGCAGGGCTGGCCGCCTATCTGCGCGAACAGGCGATCACGCATCTGATCGACGCGACGCACCCGTTCGCGGCGCAGATGAGCGCGCATGCGGTGGCCGCCGGCGAGAGGACGGGGGTCGCGACGATCGCGCTGACCCGGCCCGCATGGGCGGCGCAGGCCGGCGATCGCTGGACGCGGGTGCGCGATATCGACGCGGCGGTCGCGGCGCTCGACCGGCCCGCGCAGCGCGTGATGCTGGCGCTGGGGCGGATGCACGTCGCCGCCTTCGCCGCGCAGCCGCAGCATCATTATCTGCTGCGCTTCGTCGACCGGGCGGCGGGGGTGCCGCCGCTGCCGCGCCACACGCTGGTGGTCGATCGGGGGCCGTTCGATGTGGCGCGGGACCGCGCGCTGTTGATTGCGGAGCGCATCGACCTGATCGTCGCCAAGAATGCCGGGGGCAGCGGCGCGGTGGCGAAGGTGGAGGCGGCGCGCGCGCTTGGCCTGCCGGTGGTGATGATCGACCGCCCGCCGGTGCCGGCACGACGTGCGGTCGACAGCGTGGCAGCGGTGCTCGACTGGCTGGATCATGCCGCCGACCGGGGGGTGTAGAGCAACGGCGCGCCGGGGCGATCGATCGTGCGCGTGCGGCTCGATCCGACGATCACCATCGTGCGCATGTCCGCCATCGCGCCGCGCGCATCGGGCAGCGGAACGACGCGAAGGCTTTCCTCGGGGGTGGAGACTGCGCGCGCGAACAGCACCGGGCGCGCGTCGCCGCACGTCGCGCGCAGCACGTCGAACGCGCGGTCCAGCCCGTCGGGGCGCGCGAGCGAGCGCGGATTGTAGAAGGCGATCGCGAAATCGGCCTGCGCGGCCAGCCGGACGCGTTGCTCGATCACCGGCCACGGCTTCAGATTGTCGGACAGGTTGATCGCGCAGAAATCGTGCCCCAGCGGCGCGCCGGCGCGCGCGCTGGCGGCCAGCATCGCGGTGATGCCCGGCAGCACGCGGATATCGAGCGCGCGCCACGCCGCCGGCCCGGCCTCCAGCGCCTCGAACACCGCCGCCGCCATCGCGAACACGCCGGGATCGCCCGACGACACCACGACGACGCGGCGGCCCGCGGCGGCGAGGCGCAGCGCATGGGTCGCGCGATCCAACTCGACGCGATTGTCCGACGGGTGGAGCGTCAAGCCGGCGCGCGGGGCGACGCGCGCGACATAGGGGATGTAGCCGATCACGTCGGTGGCCGCGTCCAGCGCCGTGGTCACCTCCGGCGTCACCAGCGCCGCATCGCCCGGGCCGAGTCCGGCGATCGCGAGCCAGCCGGTCATGGCCGCCGGCCCCGACCGTGGATCAGCAGGATCGCGAAATAGGGCGCGCTGTCGCCCGCATCGGCCAGCCGCACGACGCGCTGCTCGGGCATCGCGGCATATTCGACCAGCCACGCCGCATCGGTGCGCCCCGCCGCCGCCACTGCGCGGCGCAGCTTGGGCAGGTGCCGCCCGATCTTCATGACCACCAAGGCGTCGGTCTCGCGGATGCGGCGTGCCAGGTCCGCCTCGGGCAGCGTCGCGGTGGCCACGGTCAATATATCGTCGCCCCAGGTGATCGGCACGTCGGTGGCGGTCCAGGCGCCCGACATGCCGGTGATGCCCGGCACGATCCGCACCGATACATGAGGCGCGAGCCGCGCGTGCAGGTGCATGAACGAGCCGTAGAAGAACGGATCGCCCTCGCACAGCACCACCACGTCCTCGCCCGCATCGGCCAGTGCGCGCAGGTGGCGGGTGCAATCGGCGTAGAAGGCGGAGAGCCGCGCATTATAGGCCGGATCGGCGACCGCGATCTCGGTGGTGACCGGATAGTCCATCGCAAATTCGACGACATCGGCGCGCAGCATCCCCTCCACCATCCGCCGCGCCTGCCCGGGGCGTCCGCGCTTGCGGAAATAGGCTAGGTGGCGTGCGCCGCGCACCAGCCGGTCGGCGCGCACGCTCATCAGATCGGGGGCGCCCGGGCCGAGGCCGACGCCGTGGATCGTGCCGCGCGTCATTCGGCGCGGCTCGCCAGCGCGTTGACCGCCGCGACGGTGATCGCGCTGCCGCCCAGCCGCCCCTCGACGACGACGCACGGCACCGGGCGCTCCGCCCACAAGGCGGCTTTGGACTCCACCGCGCCGACGAAGCCGACCGGACAGCCGATGATCGCGGCGGGGCGGGGGCAGGTGGGGTCGGCCAGCATGTCGAGCAGGTGGAACAACGCGGTGGGCGCGTTGCCGATCGCGACCAGCGCGCCGTCCAGATGGTCGCGCCACCGCTCCAGCGCGGCGGCGGAGCGCGTGGTGCCCAGCGCGGTGGCCCGGGCCGGCACCTCCGCATCGTGGAGCGTGCAGATCACCGGATTCGCCGCGGGCAGCCGCGCGCGCGTGATCCCCTCGCTGACCATGCGCGCGTCGCACAGGATCGGCGCACCTCCCGCCAGCGCGGCGCGCGCGGCCACGGTGGCGCCGGGGGAGAAGCGGATGTGCGGTGCGAGATCGACCATGCCGGCGGCGTGGATCATGCGCACCGCCACCGGCTCCTCGTCGGCGGAGAAGCGCGCGAGATCGGCCTCGGCGCGGATGATGGCGAACGAGCGGCGATAGATCGCAGCGCCGTCGGTTTCATAGTCACGGGGCACGGAACGGGCCTTCGAAAAGAGCGGGGAGATCATCGGCGGACAGCGCCGTGCGGTGCGGCGGCGCGCCGGCCCGGGCGTGATGCGCAAGGTCGAAGCGTCCGTCGCGCCCGGTCAGCACGACGTCGGCGGGCGCGGCGCGCGCGCAGCCCTTCGCACAGCCGGAGACGTGGAGGCGTCCCGCGACGTGCGGCGCCAGCCGCGCGGCGAGCGCGCGTGTCGCGACGCTCGCCTGCGGACAGGCGGGCGCCCCGACACAGGCATCGACGCGCAGCAACGCGGGATCGTGAAACAGCGCGCGCGCGTCGTCGGGCGCGACGCCGACCAGCAGCAGCGCGCGCCACGGCGTGAGCCGCACGCCGCGCAGGCCGGGCAGGCGCAGGAGGCGATCGGCATCGACCCGCCCGAACGCGGTGCCGATCATCGTGCCGAGCGGATGCGCGCCCTGAACGACGGCGAGGGTGGCGCGGGCGGGCGCTTCGCGGCCCGCCGCCCAGTCGGGAAGCGGCGCGCGATGGCGTGCCATGCGACCCGCCGCCGCGCCGCCGCTAGCCGAGAACCAGCGGGCGAGCGCGACGAGCGCGTCGAGCTCTGCACCGGGCGAAAGCGGCGTGCCGCGCGGGCGACCATCGGCGCGCAGGATCAGCCCGCCGCTCTCGCCGCGTTCGATCCGGAAGTCGGCGGAGGTGTCGTGCAGCACGGCCGCGTCGCCGGCGTCGATCGCGATGCCGACCTTGCCGGGCAGCGCGGGCAGCGCGTCCAGGCTGTCGCGCAGGCCGATGGCGAGACGATGCGTGTCGTCGCCGGGACGCCACGCGGGCGCGACCAGCACCACGCGCGCCTCGCGTCGCGGATCGGCGTCGACCAGCCCGGCGGCGACCAGCCGGTCGCGCGCGTCCGCCCCGTCGCGCTCGCGCAGCCCGCGTAGCTGGAGCGCGGCGCGGCTGGTGAGATCGATCTGACCATTGCCATACAGACCCGCGACGTCGGCGATCGTGCGCAACTGGTCTGGTGTCAGATGCGCGAGCGGGGGGCGGAGGCGCAGCAGCAACCCGTCGCCCGCCGCCATCGGATGCCACGCATCCGGGCACCAGCCGCGCACCCGACCGCTCATGCCAGCGCCGCCCGGATCGAGTTGCGGCGCGTCGCCCACAGCCCGGAGCGGTGCAGCGCCGCGAAGCGCGCCTCCAGCGCGGCCAGCGCCGCCGGATTGGCGGCGGCCATGAAGGCGCGAACGTCGTCGCGGCCCAGCGTGGCGTCGTGATAGAGATCGATCAGCTCGGGCGTGACGACCCGCGCCAAATGCGCGAAGGCGCCGAGATGATCGAGTGTCGCCGCGATCTCCGCCGCGCCACGAAAGCCGTGGCGCATCATCCCGGCCACCCACGCCGGCTGTGCGGCGCGCGCGCGGACGGTGCGTGCGATCTCCTCGCGCAGCGGCCGCGCGCGCGGACGATCGGGGGCGCGCGCGTCGAGATGGTAGAGCGCGGCATCGCCGCCGGTGACCGCCTGCGCGGCGGCGAACCCGCCCTGATGCGCGGCGTAATCGGCGGCCAGCAGCAGATCGGTTTCGGGCAGATCCTGAAGATGGACGAAGGCGTCCGCCCCCGCCACGCGGCGTCGAAGCCCGACGGGATCGGCCATTTCGTGTTCGCCGTCGAACGCCCAGGACGAGGCGGCCAGCCATGCCTCGCCGGCGGCGCGGCGCGCGGCCGGGGTATAGGTGTCCGCCGCCGCACCCATGTTCAGCCCGTAGCCGCCGGGAGCGGGACCATAGACGCGCGCGGTGGCCGCATGCCCGGCGAACGGGTTCCAGTCGGCGGGTTCGTCGCGGGCCGCCAGCGCGCGCACCGCCTGACCGAACAGCGCACAGAGCGGCGCGAACGTGTCGCGGAACAACCCCGAGATGCGCAACGTGACGTCGAGGCGCGGGCGATCGAGCAGCGCGAGGGGCAGGATCTCCACGCCGGTCACGCGCTCCGAGCCGTTATCCCAGACCGGCGCGGCGCCGAGCAGGTGGAGCGCCATCGCGAATTCCTCGCCGGCGGTGCGCATCGTCGCCGATCCCCACAGGTCGACGACCAGCGCGCGCGGATAGTCGCCGTGGTCCTGAAGATGGCGGCGCACCAGCTCGTCGGCGAGCCGCTGTCCCTGAAGATGCGCCGATCGCGACGGGACCGCGCGCGGATCGACCGCGAACAGGTTGCGCCCGGTCGGCAGCACGTCCCGCCGCCCGCGATGTGGCGAGCCCGCCGGCCCCGGGGCGACGCGCCGTCCCGACAGCGCGGCGCGCAGCCCGGCGCGCTCCGCCGCGCCGCATGCGCCGCGCCCGTAGACGTGCAGGCCGTCGCCGAAGCGGCTGTCCTTCACGTCGCAGACGAAGGTGTCGATGCGCGTCACGACGTCCTCGGGCGTGGCGGCGTGGGACAGGCCCAGTTCGGCGGCCAGCCCGATCGCCTCCGCCTCTTGCGCGATATCGGCCTGAAGGCGGCGACGACGCGCGGGGTCCAGGCCGTCGGCGACCGAGAATTCGTCGAGCAGCGCCTCCAGCCGGCCCAGCCCGGCGCCCGCCCCGGCGGCGACCAGCGGCGGGGGCAGGTGGCCGAGCGTGACCGCGCCGATCCGCCGCTTCGCCTGCGCCGCCTCGCCGGGATCGTTGACGATGAATGGATAGACGATCGGCATCGCGCCGGTCAGCGCCTCCGGCCAGCAATTATCGGATAGCGCCACCGCCTTGCCGGGCAGCCATTCCAGCGTGCCGTGCGCGCCGACATGGACGATCGCGTCAGTGTCGCGCGCGCGCAGCCAGAGGTAGAAGGCGACATAGGCATGGCGAGGGACACGGGCGAGATCGTGATAGGCCTCGACGCGCGTCGCGATCGCGCCGCGTTCTGGCTGAAGCGCCACCAACGTCGTGCCGCGCCGTACCGCGGCGAAATGGAAATGGCCGTCCGTCGCGTCGGGATCGTCCTCCGGCGCCCCCCATGCCGCGTCGAGGGCGTCGCGCAACGCGCGGGGCAGATGGGCCAGCGCGGCGCGATAGGCGGCGATCGACCAGCGTTCGTGCCGGCCGGTCAGCGCGACCGCCAGCGGCGGGCGGGGATCGGCCGGTTGGACGTCCTCGCCCAGATCGGCGAGGATCGCCTCGGCTGACGCCAGCGCATCCAGCCCGACGGCGTGTGCGAGCTGATACTGCCGGCCCGGATAGGTCGAGAGGATCAGCGCCAGCCGCCGCGCGGCGGGTGGGGTGTCGCGTAATCGGACCCAGCCAGCGACGCGATCCGCAATCGCGGCGACGCGTACGGCATCGGGCGCGTGCGCGCGGCGGGCATATTGCAGCGCGGGGTCGCGCACCGCCTCTTGCTTGAAGCTGGCGACCCCGGCGAACAGGCGTCCGTCGACCTCCGGCAACGCGACGTGCATCGCCAGATCGGCGGGAGAAAGGCCGCGCGCACTGTCGGTCCAGGCGCTGCGCGTCGCGGTGGCGAGCGCGACCTGAAAGACCGGGGCGTCGGCGGCGTCGAGCGGGGAGGCATCGTCATCGCCCCCGCGTGCCGCGAACGCGGTGGCGTTGACGATCGCCGCCGGGGCGAGCGCAGCGACCCAGCGTGCGAGCCAGCCGCGCGCCGTCGGCTCCTTCAGCGAGGGCACGAACAGCGGCACCACGGCAAGGCCACGTGCGGCGAGCGCGCGTTCGAGCGCGACGATCGGCGCAAGGTCTGCGGCGAGCAGGTAGGAACGATAGAAGACCAGCAGCACGCGGGGCCGTCCGTCGTGGCACAGCGCCAGCGCGGCGGGGCAGGCGATGCCGGTTGCGTCGGTCCAGGCGCCGACGGCGGGACTGTCGGTGGCATCGGCGGAGGCGGCGGGCAGCCCGGCGGCATGCGCCAGCGCCGACAGCGCGGCGCGCGCGGCGACCGCCCCGCCGCGATCGCACAGCGCGGCCAGCCGTTCGACCGTCGCGAGCGGCACGGTGGAGGCGGCGGCGAGGGCGGCATCCTGACGCCCGTCGGCGGCGAGCACCACCAACGCGATGCCGCGCGACCGCGCCAATGCCTCGACCTGTTGCAGGCCATAGGACCAATAGGAGCGTCCGCCGATCAGCCGGATCAGAATGCCGCGCGCGCCGGCCAACGTGCGCTCGACATAGGTGTCGACCGACAAAGGGTGCGCCAGATCGGCGAGATTGGCGAGCCGCAGCGACGGCGGCGCGTCCCCGCCCGCCGCCGCCGCATGCCAGCCGGCGGCGAACGCGCCCAGATCGCTGTAGGAGAAGGACAGCACCACCAGATCCGCGGGATCCTGGCGCAGATCGCGCGGGGTGGCGGTCTCCTCCAGGCCGTGGCTCTCGCGGAAGACGACGTGCATCGCGCGGCTCAGCCGTTCAGGATCGATCCGATCGCCGCCGGATCGAGGCGGTCATGCTCGGCGATCACCACCAGCCGGGTCGCGCGCGGTTCGTCCGCGCGCCACGCGCGATCATATTGGGTGCGGACGCGCGCGCCGACCGCCTGCACCAGCAATCGCATCGGCTTGCCGCGAACGGCGGCATAGCCCTTCACGCGCAGGATGTCGTGCGTGCGCGCCAGCGTCTCGATCCGGGCGGCGAGCGCCTGCGGGTCGTCGATCTCGCCACCGATGTGGATGAGGCTGTCGAAATCGTCGTGTTCGTGATCGTCCGCGCCATCATGGTGCGACGGACGGGCGGCGATGTCGTCCTCGGCGGCGGCGTCCAGCCCCAGCACGATCGCGGGATCGATCGCGCCATCCACCAGCTCCACGACCGGCAGCGGACGCGGCGTCTCGGCGGCGATCACCGCACGCGCCGCCGCGACCCCCTCGGCACCGGCCAGGTCGACCTTGGTGAGCAGCACCATGTCCGCGCAGGCGAGCTGGTCCTCGAACAATTCCGACAGCGGGGTCTCGTGGTCTATCCCCGGATCGGCGGCGCGCTGTTCCTCCAGCGCGGCGGGATCGGGGGCGAAGCGCCCCGCCGCCACCGCCTCCGCATCGGCCAGCGCGACGACGCCGTCGACGGTGATGCGCGAGCGGATCGCGGGCCAGTCGAACGCCTTGAGCAGCGGCTTGGGGAGCGCCAGGCCGGAGGTTTCGATTAGGATGTGATCGGGGCGCGGCTCCAGCGCGAGCAGCCGCTCGACCGTGGGGATGAAGTCGTCCGCGACCGTGCAGCAGATGCAGCCGTTGGCCAGTTCGACGACGTTCTCCGCCGGGCAATCGGGGATCGCGCAGCCCTTCAGGATGTCTCCATCCACGCCCAGCGTGCCGAATTCGTTGACGACCACCGCCAGCCGCCGCCCGCCGGCGTTGCGGATCAAATGGCTGATAAGCGTCGTCTTGCCCGCGCCCAGAAAGCCGGTGACGATGGTGACGGGAACTTTGGCGAGATCGGCCACGGATATTCCTTCGCGAGCGCCGCGACGTCGACGCGGGCGGGGCGCACGAAGGCCGGTGCGCCGGCAACGGACGGGCGCTCAAGAATCGCCCGCGCCACGCGCACCGATGCGGCCCCGGCCGCATGGCTTCGCCGCTCAGACGGAATACCGTGCCCGGATCAGTCCCTGAACCCCGGCAAGAGCGACCTGTTCGTCGGCAGGTTTCCTGGCTCGCGGGTCGTCGTTCCGGCCACGGCCTTCCCGGATGGGCGAACCCGATCCAGTGGCCGCCTTCCCCACGTGGAGAAGGCATGTGCCCGTCACTCGCCGCTTACAGTTGCAGGGACAGCTGCGGCCTTGGGGCAAGCCCCGCACCGCATTCCCGTTTACGCCTCCTCATCGGAGGCACCGACGCGATCATGGCCCCGGCAACCGGAGCCGACCCCGCAATACGCCGCGCGGGCGGGTTTGCCAATCGTCGTGCGGAGATCGTTGCGCGGCGGTTGCTTCTTTTGCTCCCCAAAGATAATGCGAGCCAGTATCGTTAGCGGATTTGGGGGCAGTGTGAGGGTTGTGATGGGGCCACCGATGGCGGCGATGCTGGCGCTCGCTTCCGCCCCGGCGATGGCGGACGCACCGGACGAGGCGGAGGACATCGTCGTCACCGCGCGGGCGCAGCGGCTGTATCGCGCGGACACGACGACCGTGGGCAAGAGCCACGAGAATCCGCTCGACATCCCGCAGGCGGTGCAGGTGATCAACGCCGAGCTGTTCGCCGATCAGGGCGCGCGCGACGCGACCGATATCTATCGCAACATCAGCGGGGTCAGCTTCTTCAGCTATGCGGGGGTGACGTTTCGCGGGTTCCGGCAGGACCAGTCGTTCTACGACGGGCAGCGCGGCAATCCCTTCATCGGCTTCTCGGTGCCGCAATTGTTCAACGTCGCCCGCGTCGAGGTGCTGAAGGGGCCGGCGGGGCTGTTCTTCGGCCCCGGATCGCCGGGCGGGATCATCAATTACGTGTCGAAAGTCCCGTCCGCGACGCGCGCGCTGCGCATCGTGGCGACGCTGGGCACCTATGATCGTGCCGGCATCTCGTCGGAGGCGACCGGGCCGGTCGACGCGGCGGGCGTGGTGACGTACCGGGTCGGCGGCTTCTACGAGGCGATGCGCCCGTTCCGCTACAACAGCGGCTCCACCTCGCTGATCGGGGACGGTGGGCTGACGGTGCGGACCAACAACGGCGGGGCGCTGACGCTACAGGCGACCGCCTATGACAACGAACTGCCGGGCAACCGGCTGCGCGGCGTGCCGGTCGACGATGCCGGGCGCTTCCTGACCACGATCCGGTGGAACGCCAACGAGCCGACCGATTTCCTGCGGCTGACGTCGCGCGTGCTTCAGGCGCGCTATGCGACGACGATCGGGTCGGCGGTGACGTTCGACGCCGGGGTGCGGCACTTTTCCTCGACCGAACGGCAGCAATATCACGAGGCACGCGGCTTCGTCGCCGGGCAGCGCGATCTGGTGAGTCGCGAGTTCCGCGACCAGATCCGCGCGGTCGACGGGCTGTCGCTGACCGCCAACATGACCGCGACCGTCGCGCTGCTCGGCCTCGCGCATCGCTTTCAGGCCGGTGGCGACTGGTATGACGAGACGAACCTTTTCGACTCGCGAATCCTGCGCGCAGGCGTGACCCCGCTGAGCCTGCGCCATCCGGTCTACACCACGACCGGGCGCGACGTGGCGCGCGCCGCCGCGCTGCCGTTCGCGCGCACCGATACGCGGACGAAAAGGTACGGCGCCTATCTGCAGGATCGGATCAGCCTGAGCGACGCGTTCCTGCTGGTCGGCGGCGTCCGCTACGACCGGTTCGACGATCGCACGACCACCGCCGCCGCAGCCTCGGCCTATGGCGACGGCAAGCTGACGTACCGGGCGGGCGCGGTCTACAAGCCGCGCACCGATATGTCGCTGTACGTGAGCTGGTCGGGCAGCTTCGAGCCGCAGGCCGCGGCCAGCCAGACCGCCGACGCCGGTGGCCCGTTCGCGCCGGTGACGGGCGGACAGGTGGAGGGCGGCATCAAGACCGCATTGTTCGACGGGCGCGTCCAGGCCAATCTGGCCGCCTATCGGATCATGCGGCGGAATATTCTTCAGGTCGATCCCACGCTGCCGCCCGTCAACGGACAGGATCAGCTGCGCCCGATCGGCGCGGTGACCAGCAAGGGCGTCGAGATCGATCTGGCGACCGACCTGACCCCCGACTGGGTGCTGCTCGCCAATTACGGTTACAACGACGCGCGGATCACCGAGGCGGTCGCGGGACAGGCGGTGACCAATGCGGTGGGCGACCGCTTCGCCAATGCGCCGCGCCACAAGCTGGGCTTCTGGACGCGCTATCAACTGCCGACGATCGGCACCGCGATCGCCTTCGGCGGCGAGCACGTGTCGCGGCGGATCAGCCTGGCGGGGCAGCAGGTGCGTCCGTACACGATCTTCGACGCATCGCTGACGAAGCGGCTGGGGCCGGTGGAGCTGTTGCTGCGCGTCGATAACCTGTTCGATCGTCGCTACGCCGGGTCAGGGTTCTCGGCGCAGAGCGGCCATTTCCCCGGCGAGCCGCGCATCGCGATGGCCGAGCTGCGCTTCCGGATGTGACGACCCGCGCGACCCGCATGTCATCGATGTGTCAAATTTGCCACGGCCCGTGGAATTACGCTGCGCCGCAGCGCTGAATTCATTAACGATCTTGCGCGACCACTAACCCCTTGGTCACATTCCTGCTTCCAGGCGCGTCCACAAGCGCTTTCGAAGGGGACATACATGCGGTTGCTTCTCGTTCATCGTGTCAGCGTTATCGCGCTCATCGTCGCGGCCTCGATGCCGGGCTCGGCGATCGCGCAGGCCGCGCCCGAACAGGCGCCCGGCGAAAGCGCGGCGACCGAGGGCGGCGATATCGTGGTCACCGGATCACGCATCCGGCGCGACCCGCTCGACAATCCGTCGCCGGTCGTCACGATCGACGAGGCGGCGATCGCCAAGACCGGTCTGTCGTCGGTCGCCGACGTCCTGCAACGCATCCCCGCGTCCTCGGGCGGACTGAACAGCAAGTTCAACAATTCCGGCAACTCGGGCAATCCGCCCGACGGCGGCGGCGTGGGCGCGGGGTCTGCGGCGATCGATCTGCGCTATCTCGGGGCCAAGCGGACGCTCGTGCTGGTCGACGGCCTGCGCTACGTCAACGGCGCCAGCGCCAGCGGCATCCCGGGGACGGTCGACCTCAATTCGATCCCCGACGTCATGATCCAGCGTGTCGAGGTGCTGCAATCCGCCGCCTCCGCGCTCTACGGGTCGGATGCGATCGGCGGCGTGGTCAACATCATCACCCGCTCGGGCCAGAACGGCTTTCGCGCCTCGGCGCAATACGGCCAGTTCCTCGGCAAGAACGACGGCGGCACGCAGAATTACCAGCTGAGCTGGGGCGGCGGCGCGGAGCGCATCCATCTGGATGCGGGCATCTTCTATACCAAGCAGGATGACGTCAGCGCGCGCGACCGCTCGATCTCGCAATTCCCCAACCCCGGGCAGACGACCTGCAACATCCCCAACGGCGGCTGCTCCAGCTTCACGCCATTGGGCCGCTTCGTCGTCAACGGACAGAACATGACCTTGCGCGGGCCGGTGACCGGACGTCGTCCGGTCTATGATCCGACGTTGGCGACCGGCGATTACAAGGCGTTCACGAATGCCGACCGCTTCAACTTCGCGCCGTTCAACTATCTGCTCACTCCGAACGAGCGTTACGGCGGCTTCGCCAACGCGCGTGCCGAGTTCGCCGATTGGTTCAACGTCCGCGTCCGCACCGTCTGGAACCATCGCCAGTCGCAGAACCAGGCGGCGTTCCTGCCGCTGGGGATCGGGCCGGACGTCGGCAACGGCAACCTGCTCGACACGATCACGGTCGACGCGACCAACCCGTACAATCCGTTCGGCGTGTCGCTGGTGCCGGGGCAGAATTACGACGCCATCTACCGCCGCCTCGTCGAGGCTGGGCAGCGGACCTACAACCAGACGGTCGACACCTGGTCCGTGACCGGCACGATCGACGGCAAGTTCCAGCTGTTCGGCCGCAACTGGTATTATGACGCCAATGCGGTGCTGGCGACCAACGACGCGCACCAGCTGTTCACCGGCAACATCAACGCCGCGAACCTGGCGCAGGCGCTGGGTCCGGTGTCGCAGTGCACCGGCGCGTGCGTGCCGTTCAACATGTTCGGCGGAGTCGGATCGATCACCCCGGAGATGCTGGCGTTCGTCGGTTTCGACGAGCGCTCGCGCAGCCAGCAGACGCTGAAGGACTACACGCTGAACGTGTCGGGCGAGCTGTTCGACCTGCCCGGCGGCCCGGTCGGTGTCGCGGTCGGTTACGAGCATCGCGACCAGCAGGGCAGCTTCACCCCCGACCCGATCATCCAGGCCGGGCTGGGCGCGGACATCCCGGCACAGGCGGCGCGCGGGCAGTTCAACGTCGACGAATTCTATGGCGAGCTGCGGCTGCCGCTGATCCGCGACGTGCCGTTCCTGCGCTTGCTGGAACTGAACGGCGCCGCGCGGCACTCGAATTTCTCGACCTTCGGCGGCAATACCACGCTGACGGGTGGCGCGTTGTGGAAGCCGGTCAGCGACCTGCTGCTGCGCGGCCAATATGCCGAGAGCTACCGTGCGCCGTCGATCGGCGAATTGTTCGGTGCGCAGTCGCGCTTCGACGCGACGCTGCCCGATCCGTGCAGCAACGTCGCGGGATCGCCCTACCAGTCGTCGGCGACGGTACGGACGAACTGCACCGCGGCGGGCGTGCCGGCGAACGGCAGCTATGCCGAGCCGAACGGGCAGTTGCCGGTCCTGACCGGCGGCAACCCGCGCCTGAACCCGGAAACCGCGACGACGTGGCTGTTCGGTGGCGTCTACAGCCCGGCCTGGGCGCGGCAGGGCTTTGCCAGCGCGCTGAGCCTCGAGGTCAATTATTACGACATCAAGGTGGACGGCGCGATCGCGGCGATCCCGCAGGCGACGCTGCTGAACCGCTGCGCGCAGACGGGCGACGCGCTGTCGTGCGCCGCCATCGTCCGCGCACCGACCGGGGTCATCACCGCGATCAACGGCCTGCTGCTCAACACCGGCGGCATCCAGACGCGCGGCATCGACGCGACCTTCAATCTGCGCACGCGCCAGACCGGCGCGGGGACGTTCGGCCTGTCGGTCAGCGGCAATTACCTGCTCCACTATCGCGAGATCGTGCCCGCCACGACCGGCACCACGACGATCGATTATACGGGCACCGAGCGCGGCAGCCCCGATCAGGCGTTCCCGCGCTTCAAGGGGCAGGCGACGCTTGACTGGGATATCGGCGCGGTCGCGGCGACGATCACCGGGCGCTACATCGACCGGGTGCGCGAGCTGCAGAACGGCAACCGCATGAACAGCCGCTTCTACACCGACGCGCAGCTGTCGTTCCGCCCGGGTTGGGTGGGCGAGCGGGTTGGGTTGACGCTGGGCGTGAACAACCTGTTCGATCAGGATCCGCCGGCGTGCATCTCGTGCAGCCTCAACAACTTCGACCCGACCACCTACGATATTCCAGGGCGGTTCGGTTATGCGCGTCTGACCTACGGGTTCTGAGGCGCCACCGGGGCGGGCGGCGATCGGCGCCGCCCGCCCGTCACGCCAGCGTCCGCCGGAAGAACGCCAGCGTCAGCGCCATCGCCTGAAGGAACAGCGCCGGGTCGTAGCGCGGTCCCTCGTCGCGCAGGAAGGCGTGCTGCGCGTTCCACTCGTGCCATTCGTACGGTGCGCCGACTTCCTCCAGTCGCGCGCGGATCGTCGCGCGGCCGGCGAGCGGGACGTGCGGATCCTGCCGCCCCCAGACCAGCATCGCCTCGGCACGCAGCTCCGCCAACCGCGCCAGCGTGTCGTCGCTGCGCCCTTCGCCCAGCGTCCCCGAATGCACGTCGGTCGGGTAGAAGCACGCCGCCGCCGCGACGCGCGGGTCGAACGCGGCGCGCAGCGCGAGATGCCCGCCCAGACACACCCCGAACGTCGCCACCCGCCCGTTGCAGGCCGGATGCGCTGCCAAGGCGCCGATCGCGGCGGTGGCGTCGGCGTCGAAGGCCGCGACCGGCTTGGTGATCTTCAGCGCGTTGCCGCGATCCGTTCCGACCGTGTCATAGCCCAGCACCGTGCCGGCGGGTTCGTATTCGTGATAGACCTCCGGCACCGCGACGACATGGCCGTTGCCCGCCAGCATCGCGGCCAGCCGGCGGATCGGCGCGGTCACCTGATAGATTTCGGAGAACAGCAGCACGCCCGGAAACCGCCCCTCGATCGCAGGGCGAAACAGGTGCATCCGCATCGTGCCGCCACCGGGCACGTCGACATCGACCGTTTCGTCACTGCGCAGGATCATGGGAGCGCCATCCTTTTTTGTTCAGGAAACCAATGGGAAAGTAACCGCGTGGCATGATGCGGCCATGACACGTCCGACCTATGATATCGATGCCGATGCCGCGGGGGAATTCCTGCGCCTGACGCTGGCCGGCGACTGGGATCGCGAGACGGCGGAGCGATACGCCGTGGACGTGGCGGCGGCGGTGCGCGGGATGCTGGCCGCCGGTGTGCGGCACGGGCAGCTTCGCACCCTGATCGACATGCGGCGTAAGAAGGTCGTGCCCCAAGAGGTGGTGGGGATGTTCGCGAAGATGGTGCAGCCCGATTCGCCGTCGAAGAGGATCGCAATGCTTCCGTCCGGCGCGTTGCATCGGTTGCAGGCGAAGCGGATCGCGGACGATCGCTGCGCGCTGTTCGACAATGAGGCGGACGCCCGCGCGTGGCTGTTCGCCGACGACTGACCCGCCCGGCGGCTAGGCGGCGGCGCGTTCCGCAAGCCGCGCGATCAGCGCCTCGAACGGCATCGGGCGATCGATGAAATAGCCTTGCGCGTAATCGCAGCGATGCGCGCGCAGGAACGCCAAATTGGCGGCATCCTCAATCCCCTCCGCCACCACCTTCAGCCCCAGCGCATGCGCGAGGTCGATCGTCGAGCGGACCAGCTTGGCGTCGTTCTCGCGCTCGTGCGCATATTGCACGAAGCTGCGGTCGATCTTCAGCTCGCTGAGCGGCAGCTCGCGCAGGTAGCTGAGCGTCGACTGGCCGGTGCCGTAATCGTCCATGGAAATCGCCACGCCGCGCGCGCGGAAATAGGTGAGGGTGGCGACCGCCTTGGCGGGATCGGCCATCGCGGCGGATTCGGTGACCTCGAAGATCAGCGCGGCGGGCGGGACGGGCGCGGTATCGAGCAGCCGATCGACGTCCGCGACGAAGGCGGGCGCGTCGAGCAGCCGCGCCGAGATATTGATCGCGGCGCTGACCTCATGCCCGGCTTCGCGCCAGCGCGCCACGTCGGCGATCACCGTTTTCAGGACATGGAGCGTCAGCGCGGTGATGCGATCGGTCTGCTCGGCCAGCGGCACGAACGCGCCGGGCGAGACGAAGCCGCGTTCGGGATGGCGCCAGCGCACCAGCGCCTCGACGCTGGCGATCCGATCGGTGGCGAGCGCCAGCTTGGGCTGGTAATGAACCTCGATCTGCCCCGCGATGATCGCGGCGTCCAGCTCGCCCATCAGCGACACGGCGCTTTCCAGGTGCGCGCGGTTGAACGCGGCGCGGCGCCAGAACGCGCCCGCCGCCGCCGCCTCGCCCGCCGCCAGCGCCGCGGCGACCATGTCGCCATCCTCCGCGATGCCCAACGCCACCGCGACGTCGATCTTGCGCCCCATGATCTCGACCGGCTGGAGCAGTAGCGCGCGCAGCGTGGCCATGACGTCCTCGACGATCTCGGTGGTCGGCAGGGTGATCGCGAGCTGGTGGCTGCGGATGCGATAGGCGGCGCCGTCGACGCTGCACAGCCGCAGCCGCTCGGCGGTGCGCAGCACGGCCTGCGCCGCCTCCGCCGCGCCGAGGACCGCGCTCACTTCCTCCAGATTGGTGAGCTGCACCACCGCCGCGACGCCGGTCGCGCCGCGCAGCGACAGCGTGCGTTGGTTGGGGAGCCCGGTCGCCTCGTCACGTAGCCGCCCGTCACGGAACCGCCGCGCGATGTCGCGCGCCACCACCAACCCGGCAGCGGCGGCGATCATGATGATGCCCAGCCCGAGCGGATAATAGGTCGCCAGCCAGCGCTGGATCGCCAGCACCGTCACGGCCTGTATCGCCAGCGCGCCCACGAACGCGGCCGCCGCGACGGCGCGATGGCGCGCACGTACCGCCGGCACGCACAGCAGCAGCGCCAGCACGTGGGAGAACAAGGACAGGCCGCGCGTGGGGATGCCGCGCAACAAGGTTTCGGCGCCGAGCGCTTGGATCGTCACGCCTGGCAGGACGCCGTGCAACGGAACGGGATAGCGATCGCCCATTTCGATCGCGGTCGCGCCGATCAGCACATTGCGTCCGCGCACCATGGCGGGATCGAACGCGCCATGTTCGACCGCGGTGAAGCTGAGCCGGGGGATCGTGTCGGGATCGATCGAGAAATCGACGGGGTAGTCCGCATCGACGCTGCCGTTGCGCGCGGCGATGAAGGCCGACAGCGACGGGCGCGGCACGCCGGCGGTGATGGTGGCGAGCGGCAGCGCGCGGACGAGGCCGTCGACGTCGGGCGCGACGCTGACCGAGGCGAGGCTGGCGGCAGGACGGAAGGCGGGGAGCGGCAGCGCGTCGAGGTTGCGCTGATCCCCCGCGCTGGCCTGTTGCCCGAAGGTGGGCAGGGTGACGCGGCCCTGCGCACGCGTCAGCGCGGCGGCGAAGGCGCGGTCTCCGGCCGCATCCCCGGCGCTGGAGAGATCGACGTCGAAGACGATCGTCTGTGCGCCCGCCGCCGCCAGCCGATCCACGACCGTCGCATAATGGTCGCGCGGCCACGGCCAGCGGCGGATCGCGGCGACGCTGCGCGCATCCATCTCCACGACGACGACGCGCCCGCTGGCCGGATGCGGCTGCGTCGCGAAGCGCAGCGGCTCCAGCGCGCGCTTGATCGGCGCGGCGATCCCCGGGATCATCAGCAGCAAGCCGATCAGCGCCACCGCCGCCAGGATCAATGCGTTGCTGGACCGGCGCATTACAGCACGCGCGACACGCGCACCGAAAGGCGCGGGCGGCGATCGCCGGTGTCGAAGCGCGCGTCGGTCAGCGGCCAGGCCGCCTCCGCCATCCAATCGAACCTGCCGGTCCCGACGCGGATGCCGACACCCGACGAGGCCAATGTGCCGCCGCCGGTGCCGCCGCGCAGGTTGCCGACCGTGCCGCCATCGACGAAGCCGTAGAGTTGACCACGATCGACGACGCTGCCCGGGATGCGTCCGGTATCGGCGCGCAGTTCCAACGAGCCCATCACCCCGGTATCGCCGGTCCGCTCCGCATAATCATAGCCGCGCCCGAACGCCGGGCCGCCCAGCCCGATCTCGGCGGCGGCGAGCAGCGGGCGGTTCGCGATCTGCCCGGCGCTGGCGGCGACCAGGCTGAACGGCTTGCCGAGCGGCACCGTCCAGTCGAGCTGGTACGTGCCCGCCACAAACCGCGCGTCTCCGTCGAAGCGCGAGGCGAGGATCGAGCCGGTGCGCGTCGTGCCCGCCAGCGGCAGACCGGCGATCGCGGCCATCTCGCCACGCAGCACGCCGCCCGCCCACAGCATGTTGCCGCCCAATGTGCCGCTGAGCGTCGCGATCCGATCGCTGCGCAGGCGCCGACGCGCGAGATCCTGATCGGTGCCCAGCGCGCGCAGCTCGGCGGTGGCCCACAGGCTGCGCGCGCGGGTGCGCAGCAGCGGATATTGCAAGGCGACCGCCGCGTCGGCGCTGCGCCCGCGAACGTCGAGCGTGCGCAGGAACCCGCCCGGTCGCGTCCGGGCAAGCGACCCCGAGGCCGACAGGACCGCGCCGCCGCTGCCGAGCGGCGCGCCGTAGCGGACCCGCAGGAACGTGAATTCGGTGGGCTGGAACGGGGTCTGCGCGACGATCACGGCCAGTTCGTCACCGTCCTGCGCCAGCCCGCGCAGGCTGCCGAGCGCGGTGGAGCGGAACGGGCCGATTTCCTTGCTGCCGCGATTGTCGAGCTGGACGTATCCCGACGCGCGGTCGCTTTCGATCGTGACGAGCAGGATGCCGAATCCGTCCTGCCGCACCAGCCGACTGTCGGTGACGCGCAGTCCGGGCACGTCGCCGACGAGCAGCAGCGCACGTTCGAGCTGCCCCTGCCGCACCGGCGCGCCGGTGGCCAGCGCGCGGCCGAGCAGGCGATCGGCGGTGGCGCTGCGCGCGCCGACCACCCGCACCGCGTCGATCCGCCCGAGATCGAGCGTGACGCGCAAGATGCCGTCGCGCTGCGCCTGGGCGGGCACCTGCGCGGTGGCGAACGGATATCCCTGCGCGCGCGCGGTGGCGGCGATCGCGCCGGCCAGCGCCGCGACCTGCGCGCGATCCAGCCGCTGGCCGATCACCGTGGCGATCGAGTCCGCAAAGACGGCCGGCGACAGGCGATCACGCCCTTCGACGATCACCGCGCGCACCACCTCGGTCAGCGCGGCGGGTGTCGTCGCGACGGCGGCGGTGGGGAGGGCGGGCGCCGGGGTAGCGGTGGCGGGTGGCGCCTCGGCAGGGGGCAACGTCCGCTCGATCAGACGCG
>CAJYSA010000095.1 GCA_913777325.1 uncultured Sphingomonas sp.
AACGGATGCTGTCGCTTTTATGCAACGCCGCGGCAAAGTGTTGCAGCGGGGCAGCATTCGACTCGCCGGTGTCACGCAACCTTCATAATGTCAGCCCATCGGCGCGCCAGACGACTGAGCCGTCGCGGGTCGCGCAGCGGCTAAAAGGGGACATATTTCGATGCGAAACAACCTGTTCGTAGGCGTGGCCGCGGTCGCGCTCATGATGCCCGCCGCTGCGATGGCGCAGGAAACCACCTCCGCGATCCGCGGCACCGTGACGGCAGATGGCGCCCCGGTGGCGGGCGCGTCGGTGACGGTCGTGAACGTGCCGACCGGCGGCACGTCGACTCTGACCACCGACGCCAGCGGCAGCTTCAACGCCACTGGTCTGCGCGTCGGCGGCCCCTACAGCGTCACCGTCACGGCACCCGGCTATTCCAGCACGCAGGTTACCGACATCCAGACGGTCGTCGCGCAGAGCTTCGAGTTGCCGATTGAGCTGACCGCCGAAACCGCCGGCGGTGGAGATATCGTTGTCACCGCCTCGCGGCTGCCGAACGCGCGCAATCTCAGCCAGGGCCCGGCCAACGTCCTTTCGGCGGCGCAGATCGCCAGCGTCGCCTCGGTCAACCGCGACGTTCGCGACCTGATGCGCCGCGATCCGTTCGCGCGCCTCGATTATTCCGAAGGGAGCGGCCGCGCGGTCAGCTTCGCCGGCCAGAACGCGCGCTACAATCGGTTCTCGATCGATGGCGTGCCGGTCACCGACAATTTCGGCCTCAACCCGGATGGTCTGCCGACCCGTCGATCGCCTGTCCCGTTCGACGCGATCGGCCAGTTCCAGACGAAGGTCGCGCCTTACGACGTGCGTGAGGGCAATTTCCAGGGCGGGGCGATCAATGCCATCCTGAAATCCGGCACCAACGACTTCCATGGTACCGGATTCTACGCCTATTCGAGCGACGAGCTGACCGGGAAGCGCACGAAGGCCGGCCCGGGCGTCCCGACCGGGCGGGTGACCATCCCCAACTTCAAGTACGAGAATTACGGTGCCGAACTGTCCGGCCCGATCATCAAGGACAAGCTGTTCTTCATGGTCGCGGGGGAGCGCGTGCGCGCCGGTACGCCGATCGTGGAGGGCACACCGGGCAACAACGCCGGTACCGTCATCCCGAACATCACCGATGCAGCGGTTCAGCAAATCCAGCAGGTCGCGAAAAGCCGCTATGGCTATGACACCGGCGGCGTACTGAACAATTCGGACGATCGTGACGATCGCCTCGTCGCCAAGCTGGACGCGAACCTCAGCGACACACAGCGCGCGTCGGTGACGTACATGTACACGAAGGATTCGATCCGCTTTAATCAGAACAGCCAGGTCGGACCGGCAGGCGCAACGGCCAACGCGCCGGGGCTGGGTCTTGAATCGAACGGCTATGTCGGCTCGAACCGCCTTCACGCTGGCGTCGTGCAGTTGAACTCGGATTGGTCCGACGAGTTTTCGACTGAAGTTCGCGGCTTCTACAAGGATTACAAGCGCGGTCAGGATCCGATCCTGGGTCGCGGCTTCGCACAGTTCCAGGTCTGTACCGCGGCTCAATCGGACCGTGGCAGCTTCGCCAGCGCCGGCAGCACCGCCACCGGCATCGACCTGTCCACGAACTGCGCCAACGGATCGGGCGTGGTGTCCTTCGGCCCGGATATCTCGCGTCAGTCGAACGAACTGAGCAGCCGCACCTGGGGTGGCACGGTGCAGGCGCGTCTGACCCGTGATGACCACGATCTGCGCGTGTTTGGCGAGATGTCCGATACGAAGATCGTCAACCTGTTCGTGCAGCGCACCGCCGGTGACTATTACTTCGATTCGCTGGCGGACTTCGCTGCGGGCAACGCGCAGCGCTTGCGTTATCAGAACGCAGTTCCGTCATTGAACCCGATCGATGGCGCTGCCCGCTTCCAGTATCAGTCTTACGCCTTCGGCATTCAGGACAATTGGCGGATCAGCGATCTACTGACGCTGTCCTACGGCATGCGCTACGACATGTACGGCGGTCACGGTCGCCCGGCTCTGAACCAGAACTTTGTCAACCGCTACGGCTTCACGAACCAGGAATATATCTCCGGCAAGGGCGTGTTCCAGCCGCGCATCGGCTTCGACTTCAAGGCGACGCCGCAGCTCACCTTCCGCGGTGGCATCGGCATCTTCTCGGGCGGTTCGCCGGACGTCTATATCTCAAACAGCTATTCCAATACGGGCTTCCTGACGAACAGCATCGACGTCACGCAGTCGAACAACGGCAGCTATTCGGTCGGCACCGGCGGTCAGATCCTGACCAACGTCAATGGCACGACGATCCCTGGTGCTGCGAACGATCTGGTGAAGAACGCGTCGACTGCGACGGGTGCGCCGACGAACGCGCTTGCGCGCAACTTCCGTCTGCCGTCGCAGTGGCGCGGCACGCTGTCGGCGGATTACGACAGCGATTTCGGCGGGTTCCTGGGCGGCGGCTGGCACTTCGGCGCCGACTTCCTGTGGTCGGAAGTCCGCAACCAGGTCTATTTTGCCGACTATCGCGTCGTCCCGACCGCGCTGACCACCCCGGACGGCCGCGTTCGTTATCAGTCGGTGACGACCTTCAACGACCGCTTCCAAGACATCGTGCTGACCAACACCTCGCAGGGCCGCGCCTACATCGGCGTCGCGCGCTTCGATAAGTCGTTCGACAACTGGCTCAGCCTCTCGGCCAGCTACACCTACCAGGACGTCAAGGATAAGACGCCCGCGACCTCGTCGACCGCCGGTTCCAACTATGGCAATGGCGCGTTCTTCGACGGCAGCGGCACGACCTACGGCGTGTCCAACGATCAGGTCCGCCACTTCATCAAGTACGGCGCGACCTTCGACCACGCGTTCTTCGGCGACTACAAGACCAACATCGCGATCTTTGGCGAAACCCGCATCGGCAAGCCGTTCAGCTACACGATGCAGGACACGTCGTCGAACCGCAGCCCGATTTTCGGAAACGTTGGCACCCAGTCGCGGTATCTGATGTACGTGCCGACCTCCACCACCGATGCGCTGGTCAGCTACGGCGATACGATTGTGAACGGAGTGGTCACCCAGACTGCGGCGCAAACCGCGCAAAATCTGGACGCGCTCATCAAGTCGAGCGGCTTGTCCAAGTTCCGCGGCAAGATCGCGCCGCGCAACGCGTTCAACTCGCCGTGGTTCACGAAGGTTGACCTGCACATCTCGCAGGAAATCCCGACCGGGCTAGGCGGCAGCCGCGTTACGCTGTTCGCCGACATCGAGAACGTGGGCAACCTAATCAACAAGAACTGGGGACAGATCCGCGAATATTCGTTCCCGTACACGACGGCGGCAATCCGGGTGCAGTGCCTTCAGACCGCGGTGGCGACGGGTACCGCAGCGACCAGCGCCCAGAGCACCCAGAATACCGGCCAGGCGTGCGCGCAGTACCGCTACACCGCTCCATCGGTGTCGCCGGACCAGCAGAATGTCATTTCGTCGCGTCAGTCGCTTTACTCGGTCCGCATCGGCGCGCGCTTCACTTTCTGATCGCGCTAAGCTGACCACCATCGGGCCGCCGTTCCTTCGGGGACGGCGGCCCTTCCTTTTTGCGCCGGGCGCGGTGGCGGTGTAGAGGGGGCGGGATGGCGACTTCCGCGACTTCCGTCTCCGCTGCTCCTGCCCCGTCCGCCTATGTCGGCACGCCGGAGCGACCGTTGTTCGTCCGGCCGTTCTTCGAGAACAAGGCATCGGCGTTCTGGAAGCTGCAGGCGGCGGGGTGGACCGGCTACCTGGTGCTGCGCTCGGTCTCGTCGCTGAGCAGCAATGCGTCGCTGCAGGTGATCGTCTCGGTCCTGATCGAATCGATCATTGGTTATTGCATCACGCTGCTGCTGTCGGTGCTCTACGGCCACTATCGGCGGCTGCCGCGCGTTACCGGCATCCTGTTGTCTATCTTCACGCTGGCGGCGGCGACGTTCCTCTATGCCACGCTCTATGCGTTTTCGTTCAGCCTGATCCGGCTGGCGGCGCCCGGCGTCGACCTGTCGCTGCTGCTCGCGGCGCTGTTCCTCAGCTTCACGGTGCTGGCCGGGTGGTCGGCGCTGTACTTCGGGATCAACTTCTACCTGATCCTCGAGGACCAGATCGACCAGATGGAGCATCTGGAGAACCAGGCGTCCTCGGCGCAGCTCGCGATGCTGCGCTACCAGCTGAACCCGCATTTCCTGTTCAACACGCTCAATTCGATCTCGACGCTGGTTCTGTTGAAGCAGACCGAGCGTGCGAACGCGATGCTGAGCCGGCTGTCGTCGTTCCTGCGCTACACGTTGGCCAACGAGCCGACCGCACATGTGACGGTCGCGCAGGAGGTCGAGACGCTGAAGCTGTATCTCGATATCGAGAAGATGCGGTTTGAGGACCGGCTGCGCCCCAAGTTCGATATCGATCCCGCGGCGGAGAAGGCGCGGTTGCCCTCGCTGCTGCTGCAGCCGCTGGTCGAGAATGCGATCAAATATGCCGTAACGCCGCAGGAGGATGGCGCCGAAATCTGCGTCACCGTTCGGCTCGTCGGCGACAGGGTGCTGCTCGGCGTATCCGACACCGGGCCGGGTTTGATGCCGACGAAATCGCGGCCAAGCCTTTCAACCGGCGTCGGCATCGCCAATATCAGGGAGCGGTTGGCACAGGCCTATGGGCCTGATCACCGCTTTGACGTGCGGGCCATGCCGACGGGCGGGTTCGGGGTCGAGATCGAGATCCCGTACCAGCTCGAAGTACCGAATAGAGAGGCGTGATGACCATTCGTACTATCCTCGTCGATGACGAGCCGCTTGCCATTCAGGGGCTCGAACTGCGTCTGCAGGCGCATGAAGACGTCGAGATCATCGCCAAGTGTCAGAACGGCCGCGAGGCGATCAGCGCGATCAAGACCCACAAGCCCGATCTGGTCTTTCTCGACATCCAGATGCCGGGTTTCGATGGCTTTTCAGTCGTTCAGGGACTGATGGATGTCGAGCCGCCGTTGTTCGTGTTCGTCACGGCTTATTCGGATCATGCGATCCGCGCGTTCGAGGCGCAGGCGACGGATTATCTGATGAAGCCCGTCGAGGAAACGCGGCTGGCGGATACGCTGGATCGCGTGCGGCAGCGGTTGTCGGAGCGGCAGAGTGCGGGCGAGGCGGAGAAGCTGAAGGAGGTGCTGGCGGAGCATGCACCGGAAGCGGCGGCGGAGATGGCGGATGGCGGCAGCGACAGCGTCAATGCCAGCCGCTTCGAAAAGATGATCAATATCAAGGATCAAGGTCAGATCTTCCGCGTCGATGTCGACACGATCGAACGGATCGATGCGGCGGGCGACTATATGGTGATCTACACCGGGGATCGGAACCTGATCCTGCGGGAGACGATGAAAGACCTTGAAAAGCGGCTCGATCCCCGCCGATTCCAGAGGATCCATCGCTCGACGATCGTCAACCTCGACCTGGTCAAGCAGGTGAAGCCGCACACCAATGGCGAGTGCTTCCTGGTGCTCGATTCAGGCGCGAACGTGAAGGTCAGCCGGAGTTATCGCGACGTGGTGGCGCGTTTCGTGCACTGATGACGGCGAAAATACCCGTCACTGTCGCCGCGCTGTACCGCTTCGCGCGGCTGAATGACCCGCATGGGGCACGCGCGGTGCTGCTGGCTTGCGCACAGGAGCATGGTGTGAAGGGCACGCTGTTGCTGGCGACCGAAGGCGTCAACGGAACGATCGCCGGACCGGCGGACGGCGTCGCGGCGGTGGTCGCGCAGATCCGCGCGCTGCCGGGGTGCGCCGACCTGTCGCTCAAATATGCGCAGGCCGCGGCGATGCCGTTCCACCGGCTGAAGGTGAAGGTGAAGCGCGAGATCGTGACGATGGGCGTCACGGTCGATCCGCTGACCGATGCGGGCACCTATGTCGCGCCCAGCGAATGGAACGCGCTGATCGCCGATCCCGAGACGTTGGTGATCGATACGCGCAACGCGTATGAGGTGGCGGTCGGCACCTTTGCCGGTGCGGTGGATCCGGGCACGGCGGGGTTCGCGGACTTTCCGGCGTGGTTCCGCGCCCACCGCGACGACCTGTTGGCGGGCAAGCGCCGCGTCGCGATGTTCTGTACCGGCGGTATCCGCTGCGAGAAGTCGACCGCGTTCCTGAAGGCCGAAGGGGTCGAGCAGGTGCATCATCTCGACGGCGGCATCCTGCGCTATCTGGAGGAGACGCCCGAGGCCGACAGCGCCTGGCGCGGCGAATGCTTCGTTTTCGACCAGCGCGTCGCGGTGGGACACGGCCTGTCGCCGGGGACGCATGTGCTATGCCATGCGTGCCGGATGCCGGTCGGCGCGGCGGATCGCGCGTCGCCCTTGTACGTCGAGGGGGAGAGCTGTCCCGCGTGCCATGACACTCGCACGCCCGAGGAACGCGCCGGCTATGCCGAACGGCACCGGCAGGAATTGCTGGCGGCGGCACGCGGTGAGGCGCATGTTGGGCGCGTCTTCGACTGAACGGCGCGCCTGTCCATCACCTCCCGTCACCCGGGCGAAAGCCGGGGACAGTAACGGCGCGAGCGTGACGCCGGGCGACGCTTCGTTGCAGCAGCCTTCCGGACTGGGGCCGGGGTGACGGTAAGGTGCGGGGCGGTCAGCGAAACTCGCACCCCCGCCGCGCGAAACCTAATCCACGTCGATAGCGTTTCTCCACCGCAACGACGGGCATATGGGTCGCTGCTCGAACAATACCGCAGGGGGTTTCACGAATGACGATCGGTCGGCGGCACGTCGAGAACGGCGGGCTCATCCTGTTCCTCGCGCTCATCACCGTTGCCCTACTGGCCGTCGTCTCTGGCTTCATCGGCGCGCTGCTGTGGGCCGCGCTGGCCGCCCTCTTGTTCCAGCCGATCTTCCAACGCTTTCTGAAGCGCTGGCCGGGCCGCCGCAACATGGCCGCCGCGCTGACCCTGCTGGTCATCACCGTCGCGGTGGTGATCCCGGCGCTGATCCTCGGCAGCCTGATCGTCGATCAGGCGGCGGGCGTCTATCAGCAGATCCGCACCGGCCAGATCAATTTCGCGATGTATTTCGAACAGGTTCACAACGCGCTGCCCGCCAGGCTCCAGCGGTTGCTGGACACCGCCGGCTTCGGCAGCTTCGAGCGCGCGCAGGCCCGTATCTCCGAAACCGTCAGCAATAGCGCCAGCATGCTGACGCGACAGGCGCTGTCGATCGGCGCGAACGCGGCGGCGTTCCTGCTGGCGTTCGGTGTCGGCCTGTACGTCACCTATTTCCTGCTCCGCGACGGCGAGCGGATCGGCCCGGCGGTGGTGCGTGCGCTGCCGCTGGAGCCGTCCGTCGCCACGCGCCTGGCGGACAAGTTCGTCACGGTGGTGCGCGCCACCATCAAGGGTTCGGGCGTCGTCGCGCTGGTGCAGGGGGCGCTGGGGGCGATCACCTTCTGGATCGTCGGCCTGCCCGCCGCATTGCTGTGGGGCGTGTTGATGGCGATCGCGGCGCTGCTCCCGGCGGTCGGCCCGGCGATCATCTGGGGGCCGGTGGCGGTCTATCTGCTGGCGACCGGCGCGATCTGGCAAGCCGGCGTGGTGATCGCGTCGGGCGTTTTCGTGATTGGCCTTGCCGACAATGTGCTGCGCCCGATCCTGGTGGGGCGCGACACCGGGCTGCCCGACTGGCTGGTGCTGGTGACGACGCTGGGCGGGATCGACCTGCTGGGGTTGAGCGGGATCGTCGTCGGGCCGGTCGTCGGCGCGCTGTTCCTGACGGCGTGGAGGATCTTGAGCGAGCAGCGGGGTGTTCAAGTGGCTGTCGTGGACGAATAAAGGAACCCAGCAGCGCGCATTCCGAGGGCACAGGGGTGACTGTGGGGTAGGCGCGGGTTACCGAAGATCGCTAATACCGATCGGTCGTCGATCAGGTTTCAGGAGAGTAAGCGTGCTTTTTCACACCATGGTCGGATCGAACGACATTGAACGGTCCAAGCGCTTCTACGACACGGTCCTCGGCACCCTGGGTGCGGGAGAAGGGAAGCGGAATATCGCCGATAGCGGCCATACACGGCTGATCTACAATAATGGCAGCGGGACCAACTTCATCGTCAGCCAGCCGATCAACGACGAACCGGCAAGCGTCGCCAACGGCAGCACCGTCGCCTTTTCCTGCGACTCGCCCGAGCAAGTGAAGCAGCTTCACGACGCCGCCGTTGCCGCTGGCGGAACCTCGATCGAAGCGCCGCCCGGACCGCGCGAAACCGCCTCCATGGGCACGATCGAACTGGCCTATTTTCGTGACCCCGACGGCAACAAACTGTGCGGAATTCATTTTCCCGCCTGATCCGTCTGGCAAGGGTCCGCTTCTGACCGTAGCGGACCTGGATCATGCGATCTCGCAAACATCCGCTTTCCACCGTCTCGCGACGTTCGCGCGCCAGAAGGTCGACCGGCGGGAAGCGCCCCATCGCGAACGTCTACGCTCGGCTCGATCGCGAACATAAGACCACCCGCTTCCAAAAAGTGCTGGCGATCAGGATTACGCAGATTACTGCCCCAAGCGCCCCGAGCACTTGCAGTGAAAACGTGAACACGGCTTTGGCAGATATTGGCGCCTCAAGGCCGAGCCAATCCATTAGCTTGTAGGCGAGTGCGCCTATCCCAGCGACCGCCGCCAGCGCGAGCGGATAGGCCGCAATTCCGACGCGCCCTCCCCGAGCAAGTAAGAAGGTGAGAAGTGCGGCGGTAAGGAGACACGCCTCGAACCAGCCGAAAACCTCGCCAAATCCGCGCCAGCCCTTCGGGCCAACGCCGTCAGCCAATCCAGCGAAACCGCTAAAAGCTGCCGGGACGACGGCCATGCACCCGATACCTCGATTTATACTGTTGCACTGCAATGTGGTTACCCCGCTCCGAAAACATTCATTCATGCGTATCGGCACGTTGTACAGATAATATGAGGGCAAGGGCCGCCTTCCACCATCATCCGTTATCCCCGCGAAGGCGAGGTTTCGGAGCCGCTCACGTTTTTTCTCTATCGACGGACCTGCGCGTCTGATTTTGCGCCTCCACGGGAATGATGAGACTGCGTGGGTAGCGCCCCCCGCCTCAAGACCTGTACCGTGATGGCGTCACCTTAAGCTGTTATCGTCATTGCGAGCGCAGCGAAGCAATCCAGGGCGTCCTGTTTGGCTCTGGATTGCTCCGCTGCGCTCGCAATGACGGCGTGGGGAAGCCCCATGTCAGCGAATTCCAGGCGGTTGATGCTTGACCGGAGCGACAGGCTGGAACCTGCTCCGGTTCGACTATGCGTGGCGAGGCGCTTCGCTTGACGCATGTGCTTCGACAGGCTCAGCACGAGCGGGTTGACGGGTCATGTCTGGCACGCACCGCCCCGGTGACGGGCACGGCAAATGGGGCAACGACGCCCCTCCCTTTCCCCCTTGCCCGCGATCCGCTACAGGCGCGCGCATGCTTTCTCTCAATGGCATCACCGTGCGGCTTGGCGGCCGGACGATCCTCGACCGCGCCAGTGCCGCGCTGCCGCCGGGCAGCCGCGTCGGGCTGATCGGGCGCAATGGCGCGGGCAAGTCGACGATGGTGCGCGTGATCGCCGGGCTGCTCGATCCGGACGAGGGCTCTGCCGACATGCCGCGCGGTGCGCGGATCGGCTATATCGCCCAGGAAGCACCCGCCGGTGATTCGACCCCGCTGGAGACGGTGCTCGCCGCCGATACCGAGCGTGCCGCGTTGCTGGAGGAAGCCGAGGCGTTCGACGGCACCGGCTGCATGGACCGGCTGGGCGAGGTCCACGACCGGCTGATCGCGATCGATGCCTATGCCGCGCCGTCGCGCGCCGCGCGCATCCTGGTCGGGCTCGGCTTCGACGAGGAGGCGCAGTCGCGCCCGCTCGACAGCTTTTCGGGTGGCTGGAAGATGCGCGTCGCGCTGGCGGCGTTGCTGTTCTCGCAGCCCGACCTGCTGCTGCTCGACGAACCCAGCAACCACCTCGATCTCGAAGCGGTGATGTGGCTGGAGGACTTCCTCAAGAGCTATCGCGCGACGATCGTCGTGGTCAGCCACGAACGCGATTTCCTGAACAATGTCGTCGATCACATCCTGCATCTGCAAGGCGGCAAGACGACGCTCTACCCCGGCGGGTATGACGCGTTCGAGCGGCAGCGTGCCGAGCGGCTGGCGCAGCTCGCGGCGGCCAAGGCCAATCAGGACGCGCAGCGCGCCAAGTTGCAGGATTATGTCGCGCGCAACTCCGCGCGCGCCTCGACCGCGAAACAGGCGCAGAGCCGCGCGAAGATGCTGGCCAAGATGCAGCCGATCGCCGAGGCGGTGAACGACCCGACGCTCAGCTTCGACTTCCCCAACCCGACCGAATTGCGCCCGCCGCTCATCACGCTCGACCATGCGGCGGTGGGTTATGGCGACACGCCGATCCTGTCGCGGCTGAACCTGCGGATGGACCCGGAGGATCGCATCGCGCTGCTGGGGCGCAACGGCAACGGCAAGACGACGCTCGCGCGGCTGCTCGCGGCGCAGCTGACGCCGATGGCGGGCGACATGAGCGCGACCGGCAAGATGAAGGTCGGTTACTTCACCCAATATCAGGTCGAGGAACTGGAGGCCGACGATACGCCGCTGGCGCACATGACGCGCGTCATGCCGGGCGCGACCCCGGCGGCGGTGCGCGGACAATTGGGGCGGTTCGGCTTCTCGGGCGACCGTGCGACCGCGCGCGTCGGCAGCATGTCGGGCGGGGAGCGCGCGCGCCTCGCCCTGGCGCTAGTCACGCGCGAGGCGCCGCACCTGCTGATCCTCGACGAGCCGACCAACCACCTCGACGTCGATGCGCGCGAGGCACTGGTGCAGGCGCTCAACGCCTATACCGGCGCGGTGCTGCTGGTCAGCCACGACCGGCATATGGTGGAGCTGAGCGCCGACCGGCTCGTGCTGGTCGACAATGGCACCGCCAAGGAGTTCGACGGCAGCCTCGACGATTATATCGCCTTCGTGCTGGCGGGCGACAGCAAGGGCGCGGACAAGCCGAAGGGCAGCAAGCAGGATCGCAAGGCCGCCGCTGCCGCGCGCGAGAACGACAAGGCGCTGAAGAAGGAAGCGCGGGACGCCGAGGCCGAGCTGGCGAAACTGACCGCCGAGCGCGCGGCGGTGGATCAGGCGATGTTCGATCCGTCGAAGGCGGAGGCGACGCTCGCCAAGCTGACGATGACCGAGTTGATGAAGCGCCGCGCCGACCTGTCCGAGCGGATCGAGGCGAGCGAGGCGCGGTGGATGGCGGCGAGCGAGGCGCTGGAGACCGCCTGATCCCGCCGTCCGTCACCCCGTCGCCCACGCATCATGCGCGGGCGACGGTCGATACGGTCAGGCGTCGGCGTCGTCCTGCGCGGGCGCCGCATTCTCGAAATAGGCCTCGACCGGCCCGGTCAGCTTGATGGTGAGCGGGCGACCGTTGCGATCGACCTTCTTGCCGAGCGCGACGCGAATCCAGCCCTCCGACATGCTGTATTCCTCGACATCGCGACGCTCGACACCCTTGAAGCGGATGCCGACGCCGCGCTGCAACGCGGCCTGGTCGAAGAACGGGCTGGAGGGATCGATCGACAGATGGTCGGGAGGAGTATCGTTCATGCCCGCGCCCTTGCCGCAAACCGGCGGGCGCGGCCACAAAAAAACGGCGTGGGGCCCTCCCCACGCCGTCGATCGGCTTACCAGCCGTAATAGTCGCGCCCGTAGTAATTGTCGTAATAGCCGCGCGGCTGATAATAGACGCGCGGGGGCGGCGGGGCGTAATAGCGCTCGCGGTAGTAGACGCGCGGCGGCGGCGCGTAATACGAGCGATCGTCATAATAATAGCCGCGATCGTAATAGTTGCGATCGTAATAGCGATCGCGATTGCTGGATGCGATCGCCGCGCCCAGCCCCAGGCCGATGACGCCGCCGATGATCGCGCCCGCCGCGGTGTCGCCGCCGCGATCGCGATGCCGCCAATAACGCTGCGCCTCGGCGGGCGCCGCGCTCATGAGAGCGCTCGCCGCTAGGCCGGCGGCCAACACGGTCTTCTTCCACAACGCAGACATAACCGGACCTCCTGTACTCACTCGCCTGTTGGTCGAAACGCGTATCTGTGCGAGCCTGTGCCACGGCTTATGCGCCGCGCGGGCTGAACCGGTGCGGAATGCCATATTCATGTGCGGTTTAGCCGGAGAAACGCGTGGCATACTGGCTGCTGAAGACCGAGCCCGACAGCTATGGCTGGGACGATCTGGTGCGCGAGGGCGAGACCGAGTGGACCGGGGTGCGCAATCACGCCGCGGCGGCGCATCTGCGCGCGATGGCGGTCGGCGACCTGGCCCTGATCTACCACAGCGGCGCGCGGAAAGCGGCCGTCGGCGTGGCGGAGGTGATCCGCGCGGCGCAGCCCGATGGCGCGGCGCCCTGGGTGTCGGTGAAGATCGCGGCCCAGGCGCCGCTGGAGCGCCCGGTCGCGCTGGCGGCGATGAAGGCCACGCCGGGCCTGGCGGAACTCGCGATGCTGCGGCAGTCGCGGCTGTCGGTCAGCCCGGTGCGGCGCGCGGAATGGGACGTCATCCTGGCGATGGCATGACGACGGGCCGGGACGCGCATCCCGACTCGTCGGATCGTTCGGCTCAGATCGCCTGGGCGAAGCGCGCGGCGGGGCGGCGGCGCATCACATAGCCCACCACGCCGAAGCCGAGGATCATCATCGCCCAGGTCGCCGGCTCCGGCACCGCCGCCGAGAAGCGGACGTTGTCGAATTCGAGCGAGTTGACACTGGAGCTGAAGCGCACGCCGGTCAGTTGCTCGTTGCCGCTCGCCTTGAAGGTGATCAGGCGGTTGGTGAGGTCGGAGGTCTGGTTCCCGGTCGCCATGTTCGGCGCGACCAGATCGGTGCCGGTGAACGACCGCAGCACCGCGCCGCCCTGCCCCAGCACGTCGATCGTGTTACCGGCGTCGATGGAGCCGAGATACAGCGACACGTTCTGGAACGCGCCGGCGAGCGAGGTGACGGTCGCACTGGAGTTCGCGAGGACGTACATGAACACGTTGTTCGACGGCGCGCCCTGCGGATTGGCACCCTGGTTCCAGACGTTGCCGGTCATGGTGCCGCCGCCGACGACGCTGAAGCCCGGCGCGGTGACAGCGTCAAAGGTGACCTGCGCACCGACCGCCGAGGCGGCGAAGACATCGCTCGATCCGTTGTCGGCGACGAAGGTGACCGCGGCGGCGGGCAGAGCGGCGAACAGCGAGGAAACGGCAACGGCGGCGGCGAACAGCGTCTTCATGTCGGGACACTCCAAATCAGCAAGAACATCGTCGGTGTTGAGCAAGCATTTCCATTTTACTAGACCTCCTGCAACGATGATGATTCTGGTTAAATGCTTCGTTACCATGTCGTTATTTTTGCAGCTTGCTTGCGCGAAATGGCACTTTCGCGGCTTTGCGCTGGTTAAATCATCGTTGACCACACCGCGCACCCGTATCGTTTCGATACAGCGTCATGGTGGCGGCGCGCCTATCCGCCATGGCCGGAAATAGTTCGTCACGTTTCATCATCTGGACACAATCGGCGCTTAGCGGCCCGACGCCGGGAAGCCGCCAGCATTGTATCGGAGCCAAGCGCCGCGCGAGTCGGCGTGCCGAACGAATGGCCCTTCCCCTTTGTGTAAAAAGGGAATTCCATGCGTCGTTCGTCGAAATCGATCCTGCTTGCCGGCCTTGCGACCGGTGTGGCGCTATCCGCCATGCCCGCAGCGGCGCAGACGGGGGCCGCCCCCGCCACCACGGCCGATGCGAACGACACGTCGGCCGATTCGGGCCTTGGCGAGGTCGTGGTCACCGCCGAGCGCCGCAGCGAAAACCTTCAGCGCGTGCCCGTGTCGGTAGCGGTGGTGACCGGCGACGACCTGCGCACCTTCCAGACCGGCGGCGAGGACGCGCTGGCGCTCGCGGGCCGCGTGCCGGGCCTGTATGCCGAAACGACCACCGGCCGTATCTTCCCGCGCTATTACATCCGTGGCCTGGGCAACATCGACTTCTATCTGGGCGCCTCGCAGCCGGTGTCGATCATCCAGGACGACGTCGTGCTGGAGCATGTCGTGCTGAAGTCGAACCCGGTGTACGACGTGGCCAATGTCGAAGTGCTGCGCGGCCCGCAGGGTTCGCTGTTCGGACGGAATACCACCGCCGGCATCATCAAGTTCGACACGATCCGCCCGGGTCAGGTCTGGTCGAGCCGCTTCAACGCCTCCTACGGCAGCTACAACACGGTCACCTTCGACGCGGGCGTCGGCGGACCGATCGTGCAGGACAAGATCGCGATCCGCCTGTCCGGGCTGTACCAGCACCGCGACAACTGGATCGACAACACCTTCAACGGCGTCAGCGACGACGGCACGCGCGGCGGGCGCAACGCGCTGGGCGGGTTCGATGAGCGTGACGCGCGCCTTCAGGTGCTGCTGACCCCGACCGAGCCCCTGTCGATCAACGTGTCGGGTCACGTGCGCGCCTACACCGGCACCTCGACCGTCTTCCATCGCGGCGCGCTGATCAAGGGGCAGAACAACATCGGGCTGGAGCCGCGCGATCGCGTGGCGCTGGACGAAGGTGACAACAATCCGCAGGCGTACAAGACCTATGGCGGCTCGGTAAACGCCGCCTATGAGTTCGGCGCGGCGACCCTGACCTCGATCACCGCCTATGAGACGACCTCCGGCTACAGCCGTGGCGACACGGATGGCGGTGCGGCGATCAACTTCGGTGGCGTCGGCTTCGGGGAAAGCATGGGGCGCATCCGCGGTCTCGACCAGTGGACGCAGGAACTGCGGCTCGCCAGCAACGGGGACGGCCCGTTCAAGTGGCAGTTCGGCGGCTTCTATTTCGACAATCGCGACGTCACCGAATTCTATCAGCGCGGCTATTTCCTGTCGCCGGGCCAAGCGGCGCGCAACCCGAACAACTGGGTGCGGCTGCGCGACGTGAACACCAGCTGGGCGGTGTTCGGTCAGGCCAGCTATCGCCTCGCCGATCGCCTGACGCTGACCGCCGGCGCGCGCTATACGGTCGACGAGAAGGAGACGCGGCTGGTCAAGGCCTCGCTGACGGCGGCAGGTGTCGACAGCTTCCCGGCGACCGCGCCGCGCAACGTCAAGCTGACCGGCAAGGAGCCGAGCTGGGACGTGTCGGCGCTCTATGAGATCGACCCGACCACCAGCGTCTATGCGCGCGTCGCCCGCGGTTTCCGTGGGCCGACGATCCAGGGACGTTCGGCGGTGTTCAACACACCGTTCTCGACCGCCGACAGCGAGACGATCATGTCGTACGAGGCGGGCGTGAAGACGCAGCCGACCAGCAAGCTGCGCATCAACGCCACCGCCTACACCTACCGCGTCAGCGATATCCAGTTGAACGGCAACGACGTGAACGGCAACGGGACGCTGTTCAACGCCGACCATGCCAATGCCTATGGCATGGAAGCGGAGATGGACTGGCGCCCGATCCGCAACATCACCTTCTCGCTGGGCGGCAGCGCGATCCATACCGAGATCAAGGACAAGCGCGTCTATGCGCAGGTCTGCGCGTTCGGTGGGCGTCCGACCTGCACCGTGCTGGACCCGACCGTGCGAGGCGGCCTATTCGCGCAGATCGACGGCAATCCCCTGCCCAACGCGCCGCGCTGGCAGGTCGATGCGGCGGTCCGCTACGACATTCCGCTGTCGGATCGCGGCAACTTCTTCGTGTCGACCGACCTGAACATGCAGGGCTACACCAACCTGGTCCTGTACAAGACGCGCGAATTCTATGCCGACGGCAATCTGGAGCTGGGGCTGAAGGCCGGCTTCACGACCAGCGACGGTCGCTACGAGATCGCGGCGTTCGCGCGCAACATCACCAACGAGAAGAACCTGAAGGGCGTGATCGAGAACTACAACGCCGCCGTCTTCAACGAGCCGCGCATCGTCGGCATCTCGCTGAGCGGTCGTTTCGACTGATCGCATCGGGGGCGGTCCACGGATCGCCCCCCGCTATCATCCGATGTCGTCGATCCAGTCGGGCAGTTCGGCCAGCCGCGCCAGCCGACGAAACCGCGGATGGCCGGTCGGCGCGTCCGCCGCCTCGTGCGTCCAGGCCAGCGGCTGCGGAATGAACGCGCCCCACGCCCCCGCCTCCAGCGCAGGCAGCACGTCGGACCGCATCGAATCGCCCGCCATCACGGCGCGCTGCGGTGCGCAGCCATAACGGTGGAAGACACGCACGAACGTGTCGGCGCGCTTGTCGCTGACGATCTCCACGCCGGTGAACAATTGCCCGAGCCCGGAGGCGGCGAGCTTCACCTCTTGGTGCAGCAGGTCGCCCTTCGTCACCAGCACCAGCCGCCCCATCCCCGCGAGCCGCTCCAGCGTGTCGCCGATCCCGTCGAGCAACTCGACCGGGTGCGCGAGCAACTCACGCCCGATCGCCAGGATACGACGCACGCTGTCGATCGGCAGCGCGTCGCCGCCCAGCTCGAGCGCGGTTTCGATCATCGAAAGCGTGAAGCTCTTCGCGCCATAGCCGTAATGGCGCAGGTTGCGCACCTCGATCGCCTGCATTCGCGCGCGCACCGCGCCGTCGTCGGCGAAGGGCGCGACCAGATCCGCGAACGCCTGCTCGGCGGCGGCAAAGAAGCGCATGTTGTGCCAGAGCGTGTCGTCGGCATCGAGGCAGATAAGGTCGATCGGCATGCGCGCGATCCTACGATCCTTACAGCTCGCGCACCAGCCGGATGCCCAGCGCCGGGCGCACGCGGTGATGGCGTTCCTTCTCCGCGCCCGCCGCCAACTGCACGTTGACCTTGTCGGCCAGCCGCTGGTGAAGCTGGGGCGCCAGCCGCACGAACCGGTCGTGCCCGCCGGTGACGTTCACCTCGACGCCCGCGACGGTGCCGGGCTGCACGTCGTAGAAGGTCGCGTGGTTGAGCAGCAACGCGTTGCGCCCGCGCCGGCGGCGCAACGAGATGTCGTCGAGGCCCGCCATGTTCATCATGCTCCAGCGCGGCGAGAAGCGGTGCCCGGCCATGTAGAGCAGGGAATTGCTGTAGCGCCCGGTTTCGCGGTCGTAGATGCCGAGATACTGGACGCCATGCGCCCCGCGCCCGTCCGCCGACGCGCCGAACGCCATCTGCAACCCCAGCTTCAGCGCCGCGAGCCGCGCGCCGTCGAACGGCAGCTCGAACTCGATCGCCTTGCCGTCTGCGAAGGCATATTCCAGCTCGGGCGCCCATTCCGCCTCGCGCGGGCGGAACGGCGAAGAAGTGGTGGCGAGCGTGTTGACCTCCATCTCTCCCCTCTTCGCGCCAAGCGGGCGCATCATGTCGAAGATCATCGGCTCCGGGATCGCCGGATAGGCGGTCTGCGCGCCGGCATCGGTGGCCACGACCGTGGCGGCGAGCAGGATCGTGGCGAACGGCATCGCTAGGGCGGCGCGGCGCATGGGCATTCTCCGGGTCATGTGGAGGGCGCCGCGTAGCGGTCGCGCACCGCATCTGTCGTGGATGGGGCGTGACGATATGTTGCTGTTTCCGTGGGTTGGCTCGCGAATGTTGCGAATGTTGAGACGATAGCGGGTGTCGACGATGCGCCAACCCCGGAATTCTAGATGAGCATCGGCACGGTAACGTGGGGGCGGATGGACGACCAAATGCCGCGAGATGCGACGCTATCGCGAAAGGGCCGATGTAGGAAAGTGTCTCGGCCAATAACCTTATCGCAAATGTTAGCGACGATGATAGGGCCATGCCACGGTCGCTTGCGGATCAGATCTGGCCTAGCGGCAACGATTTCCAGATGCTGCGGACGATTGCAGCGCTGGCAGTGATCGTGTCGCATGCCTTCGCGCTGGCCCGTGGCATAGCCGACGACGAACCGTTCAACCGCAGCGGGTGGACGCCGGGTGCCTGCGCGGTCATCGTCTTCTTCGCAATGTCAGGCTATCTGATCGCTGGGAGTTTCGAACGGCGGTCGGACTTCATTGTCTTCGCAACGGCGCGGGCCAGGCGTATCATTCCGGCGTACCTGGTTGCATTGGGGGTGGTCGTGCTAGGCCTCGGCGCGGCGACCACATCACTGTCGCTGCTAGGCTATTTTTCCGATCCGTCGACCTGGGACTTTATCGTGCGCCACGTGGTGTTCGATACGTCGCTCAAGGCCCTGCCAGGGGTCTTCGCAGAGAATCCGCATCCCTGGACCGTCAACGGCTCATTATGGTCCCTGCCGTTGGAGGTTCTGTGCTACGCCGTGCTGTACGGCGCCGGGCGTGCGGGGCTGCTGCACCCGTCGCGCTGCGGATGGTTCTTCCTCGTCGCGACGGGCCTGTCGGCTTGGATGCGCGTGGCGGGCGTCGGCGGGACGTTACCGCATGTATTGCCGAGCTTTCTGACCGGGATCTTCCTCTACGTCTATCGCGCACATATTCCGGCGAGCGGCGCGTGGTTCGTGGCGCTATTATGCCTCCTGTGGGCGACGGCGGACCTACCGCTCCATGATGAATTCGCCCGTCTGGTGATTGCCTATGGCGCCATCGTCTTCGCGACCGGCAGCAGCGCGCCGGGACGGCTCATCGCGCGTGGAGGAGATTATAGCTACGGACTGTACCTGTACGGCTGGCCGGTGACGCAGACCGTCATTTGGGCGGTGCCCGGCGTCGGTGTCACGGCGTTGATCGTCACGGCGGTGGTGGTGGCGGGTTTGCTGGCGGTGCTATCGTGGCATTGGGTGGAGAAGCCCGCGCTGGCTCGCCGCTTTAACGGTGTTCAATCAAAGGTGCCGGCGATGGCGGGTTGACCGAAACGGCCACCTTCGTGGGGAAGGTGGCCGTTTCGTTTAGGGGTCCGCCGCGGGCGACGCCCCCTTCGACTGCCTGCCGAGGAAGGCGCTCAGGGCAGGCTTCGTCGGACGGCGCTTTGGTGCCGCCGGCCGGGCGCGGCTGGTGCGCGCGGGTAGCGTCGCTACCCGCTTGGCGCCGCGCCTTACGCTGCCTTGGCGCGGCTGGCGCGCTTGCGCTCGTTCGGGTCGAGGAAGCGCTTGCGCAGGCGGATCGACTTGGGGGTGACCTCCACCATCTCGTCGTCGTCGATGTAGGCGATCGCCTGTTCCAGCGTCATCTTCTTCGGCGGGGTCAGGCGGATCGCATCGTCCTTGCCGCCCGAGGCGCGGAAGTTCGTCAACTGCTTCGCCTTCATCGGGTTGACCTCGAGGTCATCCGTCTTGGCGTTCTCGCCGATGATCATGCCCTCGTACAGCGCCTCGCCGTGGCCGACGAACAGGATGCCGCGATCCTCAAGCGGCCCGAGCGCATAGCCCTGTGCCTCGCCCGCGCCGTTCGAGATCAGGACGCCGTTCTTGCGGCCCTCGATATTGCCCTTGTGCGGGCCGTACTTCTCGAACAGCCGGTTCATGATGCCGGTGCCGCGCGTGTCCGACAGGAACTCGCCGTGGTAGCCGATCATCCCGCGCGACGGCGCGGAGAAGGTGATGCGGGTCTTGCCGCCGGTCGAGGGACGCATGTCGGTCATCTCGGCCTTGCGCAGGTTCATCTTCTCGACGACCGTGCCCGAATGCTCTTCATCGACGTCGATGATGACGGTTTCGTACGGCTCGGTCTTCTTGCCGTCCTCGTCCTCGGCGAACAGCACGCGCGGACGGCTGATGCCCAGCTCGAACCCTTCGCGGCGCATCGTCTCGATCAGCACGCCGAGCTGAAGCTCGCCACGCCCGGCGACCTCGAAGCTGTCGCGGTCGGCGGCCTCGGTCACCTTGATCGCGACATTGGTTTCCGCTTCGCGCATCAGGCGGTCGCGGATCATGCGGCTGGTCACCTTGCTGCCCTCACGCCCCGCCATCGGCGAATCGTTGACGGCGAAGCGCATCGACAGCGTCGGCGGATCGATCGGCTGCGCCTGGATCGGGGTGCTGACCGAGGTGTCGCAGATCGTGTTGGCGACGGTCGCGACCGCGAGGCCGGCGAGCGAGATGATGTCGCCCGCGCGCGCCTCTTCGACCGGCACGCGCTCCAGCCCGCGGAAGCTCATCAGCTTCGACGCGCGACCGGTTTCGATCACGTTGCCCTGGTTGTCGAGCGCGTGGATCGGCTGGTTCAGCTTCACCACGCCCGACTGGACGCGGCCGGTGAGGATACGACCGAGGAAGTTGTCGCGATCGAGCAATGTGACGAGGAAGCTGAACGGCGCGTCCTGATCCAGCGACGGCGGCGGCACGTGGCCGACGATCTTTTCGAACAGCGGGGTCAGCGTGCCCTCGCGACGGTCCATGTCCTCCGACGCATAACCGTTGCGGCCCGAGGCGTAGAGGACCGGGAAGTCGAGCTGCTCGTCATTCGCTTCCAGCGCGACGAACAGGTCGAACACCTCGTCCAAAACTTCCTGGATACGCGCGTCCGAACGGTCGACCTTGTTGACGACGACGATCGGGCGCAGGCCCAGCGCCAGCGCCTTGCCGGTCACGAACTTCGTCTGCGGCATCGCGCCCTCGGCCGCGTCGACCAGCAGGATCACGCCGTCGACCATCGAGAGGATCCGCTCCACCTCGCCGCCGAAGTCGGCGTGGCCCGGCGTATCGACGATGTTGATGCGCGTGCCTTCCCACTCGATCGAGGTCGGCTTGGCGAGAATCGTGATCCCGCGCTCCTTTTCGAGATCGTTCGAATCCATGGCGCGTTCCTCGACGCGCTGATTGTCACGGAACGTGCCCGACTGGCGGAAAAGCTGATCGACGAGGGTGGTCTTGCCATGATCGACGTGCGCGATGATGGCGATGTTGCGCAGGTTCATACGGGTTCCTGAGGGTGGCCCGCATCGGCGCAGGCGCTGTTTCGCTGGCGCGCATAGCGGAAAGTTCCATCAAGCGCCAGCCTTCCGCCGCATAGCGAACGGGCCGGTCACCCGCAACGAGTGACCGGCCCGTGGCGCCGCATCGATCAGGCGATCGATCGCGGACGGATCAGCCGTGGCAGGCGCAGCCTGCGTGCTCGCACCCTTCGCCATCGGCGTGATGCTGCGCGCAGGAATCGCTGCAGAAGCTGCGGCCTTCGGCCTCGACGGCCTTGCCGGCGGTGACGATGCAGACGCAATCGGCGCAGGCGCACTTCACCATTTCGACGGTAACGCTCATGATCTCATTCCTCGTGGTTGTGGTCGTCGGGTTCCAGAATGTGGTCCATCATGTTGGTGAGCATCACGCGGATGTGGCAGTCGGGCAGCGCGTAGAACACGTTGCGCCCCTGCCGGTTCTGGCGGAGCAGCCGCCCGGCGCGGAGCAGGCGAAGGTGCTGCGACACGAGGCTTTGGCTGATGCCCAGTTCCTCCGTCAGCTCCCCCACCGATCGCGGGCCGTCCAGGCACGCCGCCACCAGCCGAAGCCGGTTGGGCTCACCCAGCAACCGAAACAGATCCGACAGTTGCGCGCTTTCGTCCGGCGTCATGATTCCCTACATATGAACAATCCTGCATGTATTCATATGAGCGGATGGCGTCAAGTGACAATAATCCAGATCAAGTCTCCCCCGGCGCGTTGCCCTTGCGGGCGATAGAGCCGTGTTATATCTGCAATACAGTTGAAAGCGCGGGCCGGACAGCGGACAAGGGGCGGCCCGCAAAGACAAGGATGACGTGGACATGGCGACCGCTCCAAACGACGCGACCGAGCCGACGCTGGTTCTGACCCCGCCCGACCCCGTACCGGAAGTGCGCGCGGAAAAGGCCGCCGGGCTGGTGCCGGTCGACGACACCAAGCGCAGCGAGCTGGAGCGGCGCGTCGACGCCTTCGTCGAGCAATTGGTGACCGAGGACGTCAACAGCCCCGAATTCGGGAAGCGCGTGGATGCGATCACCGCGATGGGACAGAAGGAGATCCGCGACGCGGCGGGACAGTCCAACCGCTTCCTCGACCGCCCGGTGCGCGCGATGGATCAGGAGGCGGGCGTCGGCAAGGACCTGGCCGAGCTGCGCCGCGTCGTCGAGGATCTCGATCCCGGCAAGCGCGGCAAGCTGACCACGCCGCAGAAATTGTTCGGGGTGATCCCGTTCGGCAACAAGGTGCGCAATTACTTCGACGGCTACAAATCGGCGCAGACGCACATCGCCTCGATCCTCAAGAGCCTGGGCAGCGGCAAGGACGAGCTGCTGATGGACAATGCCGCGATCGACACCGAGCGTGCGAACCTGTGGTCGGCGATGGGGCGGCTGGAGCAGATGATCCATCTGTCGCGGACGATGGACGCGCGGCTGGAGGACAAGGCCAACGAGCTGGACCACACCGACCCGGCCAAGGCGAAGGCGATCCGCGAGAGCGCGCTGTTCTATGCCCGGCAGCGGACGCAGGATCTGCTGACGCAGATGGCGGTGACGGTGCAGGGGTATCTGGCGCTCGACCTGGTCAAGAAGAACAATGTCGAGCTGATCAAGGGCGTCGATCGCGCCAGCACGACGACGGTCGCGGCGCTGCGCACCGCCGTCACGGTGGCGCAGGCGCTGACCAACCAGAAACTGGTGCTGGAGCAGATCACGCAGCTCAACACCACCACCGCCGGGCTGATCGATTCGACCGGCAACCTGCTGCGCCAGAATACCGCGCGCGTGCACGAGCAGGCGGCCGCCTCGACGATCCCGCTGGAGACACTGCAACGCGCGTTCCAGAACATCTATGACACGATGGATGCGATCGACACGTTCAAGCTGAAGGCGCTCGACACGATGAAGGTGACGGTCGACACGCTGGGCAACGAAGTGGAGAAGTCGCGCGGTTACATCGCGCGTGCCGAGGGCGCGACGCAGAACCGCGTCGCGGGCGGCGCGGAGCAGTTCAAGCTGGAGTCGCTGTAACCATGCCCACCCCCCTGCCCACCGACGTCGATGAAGCGGTCGCGGCGGCGCGGGTCGCGCAGGAGCGGCGACGCGGCGGCGCGGTGATCCCGCTGCAACGCCGCCCGCGGCGTGGGCGCGGCGGACGCAAGGCGCGCGCGACGCTGGTGGTGGCGGGCGCGGGCGTGATCGTGACGGTCGCGATGCGGATGGGGCTGGGCGCGTTCGGGATGGTCGCGGTCGCGGCGCTGATCCTGGCGCTGACGATGCTGGTGCTGTTCGCGCCCGCCACCCCGGTGCCGACCCCGGAGCGGATCGCGAAATCGGAGCTGAAGGCGGTGCCGGCGCAGGCGGCGCGGTGGCTGGACGCGCGGCGCGCGGCGCTGCCCGCCCCCGCGATCGGCGTGCTCAACCGGCTGGACGCGCGGCTCGACACGCTGGGCGTACAGGTGGGCGCGCTGGACGAGGACAGCCCACTGGCGGGCGAGCTGCGCCGGCTGGTCGGCGAGCAAATGCCGGCGTTCGTCGACGATTACGCGCGCGTGCCCACGGCGATGCGCGCCACCCCGCGCAACGGGATGACCCCGGACCAGCAGTTGGTCGAGGGGCTGGACGTGATCGAGCGCGAACTGGGCGAAATCAGCGCGCGACTGGCGCAGGGCGATCTGGACGCGCTGGAGACGAAGCGGCGCTTCCTGCAGAACAAATATGAGGACGAGACGCCACCCGCCGCCTGAACCACGTCACTCCGCCAGATCGTTGCGAACCGCATAGCTGTTGAGTTCCAGCGGGTTGAGCACGCGATCGGGGTGGACGGGGACCAGATTCACGAAGCTGAACCCGCTGTCGACGATCGCGGCGATGCTGTCGAGCATCGACGGGCTGTCCTTGTAGAGGCGGCGGATCGCGATCTCGCTCGACAGGCCGACGAAGCGCCCGGTGGCGGCCCCCGCGCCGCGCAGTACCTCCAGGTCGTAACCCTGCGTGTCCATCTTCAGGAACGGACGGCGGAAACCGTGCTTGGTCGCCAGATCGTCGAACAATCCCTCAAGACGCGCGACGGGCACGTCCACCACCCGCTCGACCTGATTGTCCGCCGACAGCGAGGCGTCCTCGTCCTCGCTAGGCGCGCGGAACGAGGAGAAGACGTCGATCTTCATGACGTTCATCGGCAGCGTGCCGTCGACCTGCCCCAGCGCCATGTTGAACGTGTGCCAGTTGCCGTCGCGGCGCGCGGTCGCCTCCAGCTCCTGATACGGCGTGATGCCGGGTTCGAACGACAGGATCAGCCCGCGATAGCCGGCGCGACGGAGGAACTCGCCGTGTTGGCCGCGATTGGCGCCGACGTCGAACACGCAATCGACCTGAAGCGCCGACAGCAACTGGCCCACGAAGCGCTTCTCGATCCAGTCGCCGGTGCCCTCCCGCCGGAAGATCTCGACCCCGAAGCGGTTGCCGAGCGCGTCGGCCAGCCCCCTAAGCAACGACATAGCACCCCCTATTTCGCGACCGTACGGCCGACGGCGGGGATGGCAGATGCAAGCGGCGTCACGCAAGCCTTGCGGGGCAAGAAACAACGTGCGCGGCAGCGGGCGGGATGGTGGGCGCTGACGGGTTCGAACCGCCGACCTACTCGGTGTAAACGAGCCGCTCTACCAGCTGAGCTAAGCGCCCGGCGCGGAGGCGTGACCGCCGATCCCGCCGCCCCGCCTCTCTACACACGTGCGTCCCCGGATCAAGAGGCCGCGACCGCGCGGGATCACACCAACGGCAGGCGTGCCTCCGCCAGCGCCGCGACATAGCGGTGCATCGCGTTCGCCGCATCGGCGGTGAGCGCGACGAAGGCGCGGCGCCGGTCGTCCGGATCGGGCGCGCGATCGAGCAAATGGATCGCGGTCAACTTGCCGATCCAACGCAGCGCGGTGGTCGGCGCCACCGCCGCGGCGATGCACAGGCTGGATACCGACACGCGGCTTCCCTCCAGTCGCGCAGCGAACAGATCGAGCAGCATGTCCCAGGCCGGATCCTCGAACAGCCCCTCACCGAAGAAGCGATCGCGTAGCCGCCGCGCCCGCAACACGTCGCGCACCGTGCCGGCGGTGATGTCGGCCTCAGGGGGCGCAGGCGCGAAGGTCATGCGGCGATCCTCGGCGCGCCCGCCACCCCCGCCTTCGCGTTCGGCGAGGCGCGCGATCATCTCGGCGATCCGCGCCACCTCGGCGTTCAGCCGTGCGAACCGCTCGCGCTCCTCGTCAGCCGCGCGCACCGCACCGTCGCCGCGCGCGGCGGCCACCGCCAGCGCGCCGATCCATTCGGCCTGATCGGGGGCGCAAAGAAGCTGGACCTGATCGACCGCCGCATCGAGCGCGGCGATGATCAGATCGATCTGCGCCACGCTCATCGCGACGATGCAGCGCCAGGCACGCGCGTCCGCCGTGGCACCGACGGCGGCGACCACATCGTGCGCCAGCTCGTCCGGTGCGCCTTCCAGATCGAGCACGACGACCGGCGTCGGCGGTGGCAACGCGTCCAGCGCCGCGACGGCGTCCTCCAGCGCGACATGCGCGGCCACCTGCCCGCCGATCAGCGCGATCGCCTCCTGTGCGGCGGCGCCGCCCACCGCGCCGTGCGTGATCAGCACGAACGGCGTCGTTCGCGCGCCCGCGAACCCGAAAGAACTCGCCATGGCTCAGTCGAGCGCCTTGACGATATCTTCCACCATCTTCTTCGCATCGGCCAGCAGCATCATCGTATTGTCCCTGTAGAAGACGTCGTTGTCGACGCCGGCATAGCCGACCCCGCCCATCGAGCGCTTCACGAACAGGACCGTTTTGGCCTTTTCCACGTCGAGTACCGGCATGCCGTAGATCGGCGAGGTCTTGTCGGTCTTCGCCGCCGGATTGGTGACGTCGTTGGCGCCGATGACGAACGCCACGTCGGTCTGCGCGAACTCGGAATTGATGTCCTCCAGCTCGAACACCTCGTCATAGGGCACGTTCGCTTCGGCGAGCAGGACGTTCATATGGCCCGGCATTCGCCCGGCGACCGGGTGGATCGCGTACTTCACGCGCACGCCCTCGGCCTTCAATTTGTCGGCCATTTCGCGCAGCACGTGCTGCGCCTGTGCGACCGCCATGCCATAGCCGGGGACGATGATGACCTGTTCGGCCTGGCTCATCAGGAAGGCGGCATCCTCCGCGGAACCGCGCTTCCACGGTCGATCCGTTTTGGCCGCACCGGCGCCGCCCGTGACGGCCTCCGCGCCGAAGCCGCCGGCGATGACGCTGATGAAGCTGCGGTTCATCGCGCGGCACATGATGTAGCTGAGGATCGCGCCCGACGAACCGACCAGCGCGCCGGTGATGATCATCGCGCTGTTGTGGAGCGTGAAGCCCATCGCGGCGGCGGCCCAGCCCGAATAGCTGTTGAGCATCGACACCACGACCGGCATGTCCGCGCCGCCGATGGGCACGATCAGCAGGAAGCCGATCGCGAACGACAGGATGGTGATCGTCCAGAACACCCACGGGCTCTGATCGAGCGTGAAATAGGCGACCAGCGCGACGATCGCGGCGAGCACGCCCAGGTTGATGACGTGGCGCGCGGGCAGCAGGATCGGCGCGCCACCCATGTTGCCGTTGAGCTTCAGGAAGGCGATCACCGAGCCGGAGAAGGTGATCGCGCCGATCGCGACGCCAAGGCCCATTTCGATGCGGCTAACCGGATTGATGAGCGCCAGCGCGCCGTCGGGGGTGAGCACCGGCACCGCGATCCCGAAGGCAAGCGGGTTGAGAAAGGCGGCGGCGGCGACCAGCACCGCCGCAAGGCCGACGAGGCTGTGGAAGGCGGCGACAAGCTGCGGCATCGCGGTCATCGCGATCCGGCGCGCGGTGGTGAGCCCGATCGCCGCCCCCAGCGCGATGGCGGCGACGATCTCGAACATCGCCAGCGTATCGACCGCCGACAGGATGGTGGTGAAGTTCGCGCCCTCAACCAGCACCGTGATCGTCGGGACGTGCGTGACCAGCGTGGTCACCACGGCCAGCCCCATGCCGATCATGCCGAAGCGATTGCCGCGCTGGCTGGTGGTGGGCGACGACAGGCCGCGTAGCGCGAGGATGAAGCACACGCCTGCGACGAGGTACGCGAAGGCGACCCATGGATTGACGGCGTGTTGCATCCCTACCCCCTGTATTTTCCTGCCCCGGTGACGCCCGGGACCATGCGTCGGGCGGCGTGCGCCGCGACGGTGTCGTTACTTGTGGCCGCCGGTCGCCGCCGGCCGCTCCTTCTTCTTGTACATCGCCAGCATCCGCTGCGTGACCGCGAAGCCGCCGAAGATGTTGATGCTCGCCAGCACCACCGCCAGCAACCCCAGCCACTTCCCACCAAGGCTCCCCGCCGCCGCGCTGGCGATCAGCGCGCCGACGATGATGACGCTGGAGATCGCATTGGTCACCGCCATCAGCGGCGTGTGCAGCGCCGGGG
>CAJYSA010000096.1 GCA_913777325.1 uncultured Sphingomonas sp.
CATGGTCGAGCCGACCGCCTGCTCGCCGGCGTCGGGCTGGGAGAAAGGTCAGGTCGAGAACCAGGTGCAGACTGCACGCGGCCGCTTCTTCCAGCCACGCCTGCGATTTACCAGCCTCGAGGAGCTGGACGGTTGGCTGGAGGCCGAGTGTCGGCGCTGGGCAGAGTTGCACCAGCATCCCGAGCAGAAGGAACTGACGGTTGCTCAGGCCTGGGCTGCCGAGCGCAGCGTGCTTGGAGAGACATATTCAGGGCGACATGGACTATCCCGCCGGCTGATCGGGCTTGATCCGACGAACAGCAATGCGCAGGAGCGTGGCCTAGTCATACATGCCGCCGATTATGTTTCAGACGAATTGGCAAAGAGCACAGGCAAAATTGGTCGTAGCGAGGGCTGTCTGGCCGTGTCGCCTGCTGATCTCAAGCTAGTGCTGGATCAACTGGGACCACGCTGTCTCATCTATGCCGACAGGATATGATCCTGTCTCGGCGGATTGTATTGGTATCGAACGACCACTTCCTGAATCCTGCCGTGTGCTCCCACCATGTGATATTTTAGCCGGTCTTCGCGGCGTTGAACATCACATCGGCACATCTGCAGATGGGCGGTGCATTGCTGAATCGAACTCTGGAACTTTGTCCGAACCCGGCAAAGATCACAGAATGAAGCCTGCCGAAAGGAACGTTGGCAAGGCTGTGATGCTCACGCGGCCTGAAGCGCTGTCGCGCCGAATCCGGCTGCTTCCTTCTGTGCTGCGCGAACCGTTTCCAGGGCGCTTTGCGTGCTCCGCTCCAGAGCCGATTTGGCCTCGACGCTGTAATCTGTGAATGCCTGGCGTGCGAAGCCCGCATAGGCGGTGAAGAGATCGCTCGCGTTTGCCGCGTCACCCAGTTCGTGAGCCAATGCCAGACCAGCCTTGCACCGCCGCTCACAGAATTGAAGGGTCTCCTGTTGCTGCTCCAGCGCCGCCGTGACCACGGCGGCCTGCATGTGCGGCAGAAACATAAACACCTTGGTCGCTTCGGGAAGAGTGATCGGAAATGGAGTGGTCACGTTCGTCCCACCAGGGGTTTCATCGGTCATCGTTCGATCTCCTTCATGTGGGCTAGATGACTTACGCTCCTGGACCTGGGCCGCTATGGGGGATTCTACGCAAGGGGCGGTTGCGTGCCACCGAGCGCGATCGCCTTCGCAACCAGGCTCGCGACGGAAGTTGCACCGAGCTTGCGCATGATCCGTGCCCGATGGATCTCGACAGTTCGATGACTGATTCCGAGCTCGATGCCGATCGCCTTGTTGCTGAGCCCCCTCAATATGCCTGTCAGCACTTCGCGCTCGCGTGGCGAGAGACGATCGAGGGAGGGCGGCTCAGTGCGTCGCGTCCGACGAGGCAGCGGATTTGCCGCGCCAGCCATCAGTCGCTGCCGACGGACCGTGGGGCAAGGCTTGTCACCGTGTTGACCAGCATATGCTCCTTGAACGGCTTCTCAAGGAAAGCGCTGAATCCAGCCTCTGAGGCTAAACGCCGCAATTCTTCGGTTGGATAAGCAGTTATGAGGATAGCCGGCCCTCGCCATCCAAGATTGCGCAAGGTAGCGAGTACGCTGAATCCATCTCTGTCACCCAGAAGATAGTCAATGACCAGGCACACCGCTTCGGTCAATTGTTCATCCAGAAGCATCGGATCGGCGGCCGCATAGGCCCGGACATCGAAGCCGCGCCCCTGAAGCAGAAGTTGCATCGACCGGCGCATCCCAGCATCATCTTCGACGATGAGTATTCGCGGTCGCTTGCTGCTTTGTACCCCCGGGGTCATGGTCACCTAGGACATCCTTTCGCTTGTCGCAAAATGGATGCCCGGTGATGCCTCTCGGGTCGCTACGTATTGATCCTAAGCGTCAGGCGCCCATGCCGGCGGCGAAGGCGATGCGCAGGGCATCGGACAGGCTTCGGACTTCCAGCTTCGCCATGACGTTGGCGCGGTGAACCTCGACGGTTCGCGGCGAAATACCAAGATCAAACGCGATCGTCTTGTTGGGAAGGCCCTGTGCGAGACCTTCGAGAACGTCACGTTCCCGGGGCGTGAGAATGCCCAGGATGACATCGGCTTCTTCGGCCCGCGCCAGGACATCGTCCGCCCTGGCGATCCGATCGAAGGCAGACTCAACTGCTCCCAGTAGCGCCGCCTTCTCAAAGGGCTTTTCGAGAAAGTCGACGGCGCCCGCTTTCATCGCGCGAACGGCGATCCCGATATCACCATGGCCGGTCATGATGACGATCGGCATGGCGACGCCGCGTTCGGCGAGAATCTGCTGGACCTCGAGACCATCGATCTCCGGCATGCGGATGTCGAGGAGAATGCAGCCATGCTCTGCGTGCTTCACCTCTTTGAGGAAGGCCGTCCCGGTATTCCAGGTGGTAACGGCGTAGCCGCTCGTCTTGAGCGCGAAGCTGGTCGATCGTCGCATCGATTCATCATCTTCAACAATATGCACGAGTTTACTGCTCACCATGTCCGTCCTCCGTTTCTGCGAGCGGCAGCGTGAAATGGAAGCGGGTTCCCCCGGCCTCCCCGGGTTCCATCCATATGCGGCCCTCATTGGCTTCGATGATCGTCCGGCAGATCGAAAGACCAAGACCCATGCCGTCCTGCTTGGTGCTGACAAATGCCGTAAAAAGCTGGTTTGCGATCTCGGGCGCGACGCCCGGCCCGGTATCGGCAACCGTGACCCTTGCAAAGCCGGGCCGGTCGAGCTGGCTTGTTACAGTCACTTGCCGCTCCTCCTGATCTCTCATCGCTTCGCAAGCATTGCGAATGAGATTGATCAGGACCTGCTGGATCTGGACCCTATCGACGAAAACCGGCGAGGCATAGGGGTCAAGATCGAAGCGCGCCTCTATCCCGCGCTCCCGCGCCCCGATCAGTCCGAGGACAGATGCGTCGTTGATTAGCGCCGGCAATCGTACGACGGTTCGCGCCACCTCGCCACGCGCCACGAACTCACGCAGGCGGCGCACGATGTCGCCGGCCCTCAACGCATCCTTGGCGGCATCGTCGAGCGCCTCGACGAGCATGGGGAGTTCTTCAGGATCAAGATTGGCGAGACGGTCGCGCACTGCTTCCACATAGTTGGCGATGGCGCCGATCGGCTGATTGAGCTCATGGGCGAGCGTCGATGCCATCGAGCCCATCGCGCTCACCCGCGAAACATGGATCAGTTCCGACTGCAAATCCTCGAGCCGCGCTTCGGCTTGGCGTCGCTCGGTGAGGTCGCGGATGAAGCCGGTGAAGATGCGCTGATCGCCGGTATTTGCTTCGCCGATCGACACTTCCATGGGGAAGGTCGATCCGTCCTTGCGTTCGGCGAAGACCACGCGGCCCTTGCCGATGATCCGCCGCTCGCCGGTTTCGAGATAGCGCGTGATATAACCGTCATGCCGCTCACGATCGGGTGACGGCATGAGCAGGCTGACATTGCGGCCGACGACTTCGTCTTCGCGATAGCCAAACAGCGCCTCAGCTGCGGCGCTGAAGGAGAGGATCACGCCATGTTCGTCAATCACGACCATGGCATCCGGCACGGTCGAGAGGATGGAGCTTAAATGGGTCTCTCGCGCGCGGATCGTATTTTCGGACGCCCGCTTGTCGGTGATGTCGGAAACGACCTTCGCGAACCCGCGCAGTTCGCCGGCCTCATCGATCAGTGCGGTAATCGAGATAGCGGCGAGAAACTCACGGCCGTCCTTGCGGAGACGCCAGTCCTCCTCCTCGAAGCGTCCCTCGGCCCGGGCCCTAGCGAGATCCGCCTCCGGCTTTCCGGTTGCACGGGCATCGGGCGGATAGAACAGCGACGTATGTTTCCCGAGGATTTCGGTTTCGCTCCACCCCTTGAGGCGTTCGGCGCCCGTGTTCCAGATCGTCACATGGCCGGTCGTGTCGAGCATGTAGATCGCATGCCCCTGCGCCCCATCGATCAGGAGGTTAAGCTCCTCGATCACCTCTTGCGCTTCACGGGAGTGAGCATCTGCTTTCGCATCGCTCGCCGCCGCCCTGCATCGCGCGCGATTGATCAATTGTCCAAGCAGGATAATCCCTGCTGCCACGAACAGGAACGTCGCGGCTTCGACGATGTGAGCGGCATTGAAGCTCTCATAACCGGAGAAATACCAACCGAAGCCCAATGACATGAGCGTCGCCAACGCGGCTGGAACCGATCCGCAAAGCGGAACCGAGCCCAGGATCACGAGCGCGAAGGGAAGATAGGCCCTGCGCTCGCCAAGCACAGGTTCAAGCGCGGCGCGAACAGCAGCGGCTACGAGCACACCAGCGATCGCGACGCCGAACCTGAACAACCGTGAACGTTCCCACCCCGGCATTGCTAATACGGTCTCCGCTCGCGCGATCAGACGATCCGCAGCGGATAGGGAATCATCCTCGCGCCTGAAGTTGTGTTCACTATAGTTGTTTTTGTCCCGCAACGACATCGCTTCGATCTCCGCCCCTTACGCATTGCTCCGTAAGGGCTTTGGCGATCGTGGCTACCGATACGGCTCTGGAGCCGACATCGGGGATTCTACGAATGCTCTCCAGCCCGTGCATCGGACATTTTGGTGGGCGGGCCACAGACGGTTCCGGACACTCGTAGCGAGGCGCAGCCATGTCGATCCGCAATCTTTCCCCCCTTTCCGAGGCAAAAAGCATCGCCATCATCGGGGGCTCGGCCCGGCCGCATAGCCTGGGCGCGATCGTGCTCGACAACATCGTCCAAGGCGGATTTAGCGGCACCATATATGCGGTCAATCCGCATCGCTTCGACTATCCGGGCGTCGGCTGGAGCGCCAATATCGCCGAGCTTCCCGAAGCGCCGGATTTGGCTGTGGTGGTAACGCCGGCCGAAACGGTGCCCGGCATTATCGGAGAGCTTGGCGAGAAAGGGGCGCGCTGCGCCATCGTGGTCTCCGCGGGTCTCAACCAGGCCAATGGCCTCAAACAGGCGATGCTCGATGCTGCGCGGCCTTATTGTCTGCGCATCGTTGGACCGAACTGCCTTGGCTTCATCGCGCCGCGGCTCAACCTCAACGCCACCTTCGCGCGGACCAGGGCATCCGCCGGTGGGCTGGCGCTGCTGTCGCAAAGTGGTGCGCTCGTGACGGCGGTGCTCGACTGGGCTGAGGCACGCTCGATCGGCTTCTCGGCGATTGCGTCGGTCGGCGACATGGCCGATGTCGATCTCGGTGATCTCATCGACCTCTATGCGACCGACCCAGCGACTAAGGCGATCCTGCTCTACGTCGAGGGGGTTACCAACACGGCGAAGTTCATGTCGGCCGCCGCCGCCGCGGCGCGGCTCAAGCCGGTCATCGCGATCAAGGCAGGCAAATCGGCTGTCGCGGCCAAAGCGACGATGTCGCATACCGGCGCGCTCGCCGGCAGCTACGACGTCTACCGGGCGGCGTTCACGCGCGCCGGCATCGTTCTGGTCGAGACGCTCACGGAACTGTTCGACGCCGCAGAGATCCTGTGTCTCGCGCATGAGCCCCGTGGGCCGCGGCTCGGCATCGTCACCAATGGCGGCGGTGCCGGCATCCTCGCGGTCGACTCGCTGCAGGAGGCGGGCGCGAGCCTCGCGCCGCTTCGTGCCGAGACGCTCGCCTCGCTCGACGCCGTGCTTCCCCCCACCTGGTCTCGCGCAAATCCGGTCGACCTGATCGGTGACGCCCCTCCCGGCCGTTATCGCGAGGCGGTCTCAGCGCTCTTGCGCGACGATACGGTCGATGGCCTCATCGTCATGAATTGCCCCACGGGCCAGAACGAAGCCTCGGCGATCGCGGAGGCCGTTTGCGAAGTGGTGGGCATTGCGCGCGCGGCGCGCATCGACAAGCCGGTTCTTGGCTGCTGGCTCGGTGACAGCAATGCAGCGGCGGTCGAGTCGATGATGCTCGAAGCCGGTGTTCCGGTCTATACGACGCCCGACGATGCCGTCCGCGCGTTCGGCTATCTGCTTGCGAGCCGAGAGGCGCGCCTGGCTCTCACCGATTGTCCCGTCGAAACACGCGACCGGTCGTATGACAGAGCCGATGCGCGAAAAATCATTGCGGCCGCGCGCGCCGACTATCGCGAGACGTTGAGCCAGATGGAGGCCCAATCGCTGCTCGCTGCCTATGGGATCGAGGTGGTGCCAAGCCGGTTTGCTGCTGCCGTGGAAATGGTCGATGAGGTCTGTGGATGGCTGAAGCCTCCGTTCGCGGTGAAGGTCTCCTCACCGGATATTCAGCACAAGTCTGAAGCCGGCGGCGTGGTGCTCGGTCTCCATGACCGCAAGGCCGCGGCGGCCGCCGCCTGCGCCATGGAAATGCATATACGAGATGCGTTTCCCAAGGCGCGGATCGACGGCTATATCGTCGAGGAGATGGTGACGCGGCATGATGCCCGCGAGATGATTGTCGGCATCGCGACCGATCCGACTTTCGGGCCGATCCTGCTGGCCGGAACCGGAGGAACGGCGGTCGAGATCATCGCCGACAAGGCGATCGCCCTGCCCCCGCTCGATCATGCCAAGTCTCTGTCGCTGATCGGCGAGACGCGCATGAGCAGGTTGCTCGATGCCTATCGCAATGTTCCCGCCGCCAAGCGCGACGCGGTAGCCGACGTGCTTGACGCGCTCTCGGCGATGGCGGTCGATTTGCCCGATATCGTCGAGCTCGACATCAATCCCCTGCTGGTCGACCCCGAAGGGGCGCTCGCACTCGACGCGAGAGTCCGGATCACGGCGCAGGCGCCTGCGGGCTCGAACCTGGTCATCCGTCCGGCACCAATGGAGTGGGCCTCGACGCTGGTCACACAAAGCGGGCTCAGCTTCTATGTCCGGCCGGTCCGCGGCGATGACGAACCGCTGTTGGCGGCTTTTTTCGACAAGGTCTCGCCCGAGGATCTGCGCTTCCGTTTCCTGAGCGGTGTCGCGCATGTCGAGCATGCCCGCCTGTCGATGATGACCCGGGTCGACTATCGCCGCACCATCACCTTCCTGGCCTTCGACGCGGCCCGCGAGAGCGTGATCGCCACGGCCATGCTCGCGGCCAACGCCGACCGCACCCGTGCCGAGGTGGCGCTCGCCACCCGCGCGGACACGAAGGGGCGCGGTGTGAGCTGGACATTGTTCGAATATGTGCTGCGCTACGCCAAGGCCGAGGGGATCGGCAGCGTCGAGGCGATCGAATGCGCCGGTCATGAAGCCGCGCTTCGCATGGAGCGAGAGATGGGCTTTGCGACTGTTACGGATCCCGACGATCCGACGATGCGGATCGTGCGCCGCACACTCGTTCCAACCGATGCCGCATGAGCGGACCGTCCCTGCGGAACATTGTCGTCATTGACGGCCACCCGGACAGCGACCCAAGCCGCTATGTTCACGCGCTCGCGCAGCGCTATGCTGCCGGCGCCGAAGAAAGCGGCCATGCAGTGCGTCGTCTGGCGGTCGGCGACATGGCGTTTCCGCTGATCACGGACCGCAAGACATGGGAGGGCGAGGACTTGCCTCCCGCGATTCGCGAGGCTCAGGAGGCTATCACCTGGGCCGAACATCTGCTCATCATTTATCCCCTGTGGCTTGGCGACATGCCCGCGCAGCTCAAGGGCTTTTTTGAACAGGTTCTGCGCCCCGGCTTCGCCTTCGACCCAAATGCAAGTGACCGTTTTCCGCGCAAGCGCCTGAAAGGCCGCACCGCGCGGATCGTCGTGACCATGGGCATGCCCGCATTCGTCTATCGTGCATTCTACCACGCACACAGCGTCAGGAGCCTGGAGCGCAACATTCTCAGCTTCGTCGGGATCCGCCCCGTGCGCCGCGTTCTGATCGGGTCGGTCGAGGGTCGCCCTTCCGCGCGGGAGCGCTGGCTGGATGCGCTCCATGCATGGGGCGTCGCGGGCGCCTGATCGCACCGCGCATCAATATCATTCCCGGGATCAGCGGTAGCCACAGGATGAGAAGCCGCAGGAGCATCGTCCCGGCAAAAGCCGCCTCGAAGGAAATGCCGAGAAGGCGCAGCGTTGCTGTCGAAGTCGCCTCGAAGCTTCCGAGCCCAAGCGGGATTGGCCCCAGGGTCACGACAATCGAGGCCATGATCAGCGCGATGAAGGACGTTCCGAACGATGCGTCGGTCCCCAGTGCCCTCAGGCAGGCGAACAGGGTGCCAGCATCGGCCAGAAAGATGAGCGCGTTACAGGCCGCGACACGGGTGAGGAGCGAGCGGTCACGCAGCAACGCGCTCGGCGCTTCCGCGACATTGTCGAGAAGGGCGCGTACGACACCGATCTTCTCCAGCCAGTCGGGCAGCGGCTCACTGCCTCGATTGCGCAACCACAGAGCTAGGCTGGGGATGGCCAGCGCGACACAGAGAAAAAGCGTCACGAGCCCCGCCATCAGCGGTGTCGCGCGATCGTGGAACCAGAGCAGCACGAGCATGATGATGGCGAACAACGCATAGGCGGCATAGAATCCGATCATCGAGATGATGAGCGCGGCGACGGCAGTGCCCCGCTCGACGCCGATGCCGCGCAGTTGGTCGACCAGCAGGACGTTGCCGCCCATACCGGCGCTTGGAAGGGCTTGGTCGGCGAACAGCTTCGTCACCGCGATACGGATGAGCGCCGCGAATTTGCGCGGTGTCCCGGCCCGCCGCAGGACCGCAGCCCAGCCGGCTGCTACACTGGCATAGGTCGAGAGCTGGAGCGCGATCGCGAGGCCCAGCCATTCGGGGCGCGCCCGCTCGACCAGCGCGGCGAAGCCCTTGACCTCACCCCAGTGAAGGACAGCGCCGATCAGCGCCGCAGCGAGGACGATGCCGAAGAACCAGTTGCGCCAGCCGCCGCCGGCGTGCCGCTCAGTTCGCGAGGACATAGCGGCCCGGTGCCGGTCCAAGCGGCGGCTCGCCATGCGCGGCGTTGCCGAGCGGAGGCAAAGGACCGGGCGCGCCTGAATGTTGCCCCAGCCATGAACTCCAGGCGGGCCACCAGCTCCCATCCCGCGCCACGGCCATCCCGACCCATGTATCAGGATCCACATGCGCGAGGTTTGCGCCGTGCGTCATGATCCGGAAATGCCGACCCGCATGGCCGGGTTCCGAAACGATCCCGGCATTGTGGCCACCGCTCGTCAGCAGGAAAGTCACTTCGGTCTCGCTGAGCATGTGGATCTTGTAGACCGATCGCCACGGTGCGACATGATCCCACTCCGTGCCCACCGCGAAGATCGGGCAGCGTATGTCGCTGAGCGCCACGCTCCGGCCGTCCACCATATAGTGGCCTTCGGCGAGCGCGTCGTCGAGGAATAGCTCGCGCAGATATTGGGTGTGCATCGCCTGGGGTAGCCTTGTCCCGTCGGCATTCCACGCCATCAGGTCATTCATCGGCTCGGCCTCACCCATCAGATAGCCATGGACGAGCCGCGACCAGATGAGGTCGTTCGAGCGCAAGAGCTGGAAGGCGCCGCCCATCTGGCGGCTATCGAGATAGCCCTGCGCCCACATAAGGTTCTCAAGGAAGTGAATCTGCGAGGCGTCGATGAACAGGCCGAGCTCGCCGGGTTCGCTGAACTCGGTCTGGGCCGCAAACAGGGTCATGCTGGCCAGGCGCTCGTCGCCGTCGCGTGCCATGGCGGCGGCCGTGATCGCGAGCATCGTACCGCCGAGGCAATAGCCGGCGGCATGGATCCTCGGCGCGCCCGTGATCGCCGAGATGGCGTCGAGCGCAGGCATGATGCCGAGCCGGCGATAGTCGTCGAACCCGATATCGCGGTCGGACGCATCGGGATTGCGCCAGCTGATCATGAAGACGGTGAAGCCCTGATCGACCAGCCAGCGGACCAGAGAGTTTGCAGGACTGAGGTCGAGAATATAATATTTCATGATCCAGGCCGGGACGATGAGCAGCGGCTCCGGACGCACCGTTTCGGTGGCCGGGCGATACTGGATCAGTTCGATGAGATGGTTGGAGAAGACCACTTCACCCGGCGTGGCGGCGACCTCGATGCCGGGCCGGTAGGCGTCGGCACCCTTGGGGCGTTCATGCAAGGCGCTTCGGGTCATATCGTCCAGCCAATTGAGCGTGCCGTCGATGAGGCACTGTCCGCCGGTTTCGGAGATTCGCCGCTGCACCACCGGATTGGTCGCGATGAAGTTGGTCGGGGCAAGCGTATCGAGGAATTGGCGCACCGCGAAGCGCACCATGTCTTCGTGGCGTTGGGTGACGCCGCCGACCGAGCAGCAGGCTTTGTCCCACCAGTCTTCGCCGAGCAGGAATGCCTGTTCGATGACCGAGAAAGGCCAGGTACGCCACTCCGCACCTGCGAACCTGCGATCCTGGGGCGCCGGTTGAATGAGTGGAGCCGTTTCGCTGCCGACGATGACGCTTTGGGCATGGTCGGCAAGCGCGATCGACTTGCGCAGGAGATCAGCCGACAACTCCGAGACCTTCCCCGGCGAGAGGGCGAGATGGCTTATCCAATCACCGAAAGCGCCAAGGACCGAGGCGGGCGAGAGGCCGCCCGTCGCTTGCGCGAGCGATGCGCCGATCGTCCGGTCGATGAGCGTTGCTGCACTCGCGTGCGGGTCGCCCGGCTCGCAGCCACAAGGGCTGTCCCAGAGGCTTTGCGGCATGAGCATCTCCGATCGTTGGCATATGCTCTTGCCTACGCCTGCGATGCAGCGCGCGAACTTGGGAGTGCTACGTAGCATCACGGATTCGGATCGGGCCGGGATCGGCGCACCAAGAGGCCTCTCAGTTGAGGAGCATGTGCGATGCGTCATCATGGCGGGATGTCTTTGCCCGATAGCGACTATGCGCGCCGTCCGGGTGGAATGAACAGCTTTCTGGGGTCGGTCTTTCTGCAGATGGCGGCAAGCGTAGCCTTGTCTGCGGCGGCCGCCGTTCTCGTCCTCAAGGTCGAGGCGCTGCAGGCCGCGCTCTTTGGTCCTGCGGGGCTCACGGTGCTGGGCTGGGTTGTGACGCTCGCGCCGCTGGGACTTGTGATTGTCATCGGTGCCGGGGTCGAGGGGCTGTCGGGCGCGGCCGCGCGTGGGTTGCTCGCTCTCTATGCCGTCCTCGTCGGCCTGTCGGTCGGCGTGATGTTCATCGGCCTGGCCGGCGCCAGCATCGTTGCCACCTTTCTCATCGCGGCCAGCGCCTTCATGGTGCTCGGCTTTATCGGATTCACCACAGAGCGCGATCTGTCGGGGCTTGGCAGCTTCCTGACGATCGTGCTGGTCGGCCTCGTCGTCGCGATGCTCGTCAATCTCTTCCTTCGCTCGGCCGGGCTCGACCTCGTCGTCGCGGCCATCGGCATACTGCTCTTCGCCGGCCTTACCGCATATGACACACAGCGTCTCAAGCGCCTCTACGAGGAGCAGTCACCCATGTCCGGTAGCGCCAGCGCCAGCCTGGGGGCGCTCACCCTCTATCTCGACTTTCTCAACCTCTTCCTGTCGCTGCTGCGCTTTACGGGAAGGCGCCGGTGAACATGATCTCCAGCGATTTCTGGCGTCAGCCGGCCGATGAAGTGCTCGGCGGCCTCGACGCCACGATTGACGGCATGTCGAGCGGCGAAGCGGCTCGGCGGCGCGAATTGTTCGGGCCAAATCGGATCATCGAGGCGAAGAAGCGTCATCTGCTTCTCGATATCGGCCGCCGGCTGGCGAACCCGCTGGTCGCCATCCTGCTCTTCGCATCGGCGATCGCCGGCATGACCGGCGATCTTGTGAGCTTCGTGATCATCGTTTCGGTGGTGTTGTTGTCGACGGGAATGGACATCGTTCAGGAACGTCGCGCCGAAGCGACGGCCGAAGCTCTGAAGCACTCCATTGCCTTGCGCGTGCTGGCTCTGCGGGACGGCAAGCAGCAGGAAATCCCGGTCGAAGAGCTGGTTCCAGGCGATATCGTCACCGTCATGGCCGGCGACCTCGTTCCGGCCGATGGCATGGTGCTGGAGGCGAATGCTGCGCAGGTGAACCAGGCCGCGCTGACCGGCGAGCCTTATCCGGTCGAAAAGCGGGCAGAGGTTGAACCTGGCGAGGTGATCGGCGACGCCCGCAATGTTCTTCTCCACGGCAGTTCGGTGATCGGCGGCACGGCGACGATGCTGGTCGTAGCGACTGGCTCGCACACCCAGTTCGGGCAGATCGCCAAGTCGCTCGTCAATGACCAGCCCCCGACGGCTTTCGAACGCGGTATCCATCATCTTGGCATCCTCATCGTGCGTTTGACGATGTTCCTCGTCCTGTTCGTACTCGTCACGCATCTCGCGCTCGGCCGGCCTCCGCTCGAATCCTTTCTCTTCGCGATGGCGCTCGCGGTGGGCTTGACCCCCGAGCTGCTGCCGATGATCGTGACAGTGTCGCTCGCGCGCGGCGCGCAGCGCATGGCCCGGGAAAAAGTGATCGTGAAACGGCTCTCGGCGATCCACGATTTCGGCCAGATGGACGTCCTATGCACCGACAAAACCGGGACGCTCACCGAAGCGCACATCACCATGGTTGCCCACCCGGGCATCGACGGAGAGGACAGTGAACGGGTCGCCGAGCTCGCCGCGGTCAACGCAACCTTCGAAACGGGGCTCAAAAGTCCGCTCGACGATGCGTTGATCGCCCATGCGGCCGGCCATCCGCTCGATGGCTGGGTCAAGCTCGACGAGCGGCCGTTCGATTTCGAGCGGCGCCGCGTGTCGGTGCTCGCCGAGGCTGCGGGCGACAGGATCGAGATTATCAAGGGAGCTCCCGAAACCGTGCTTGCCCTGTGCGATCAGGCGGAAGACAGGTCGGGCAAGATCATACCGCTCGATGACGTGCTGCGAGCTCGCATCCAGTCGCTTCACGATAGCCATGCGGCCGAGGGTCTGCGCATGCTCGGGGTCGCCTGGAAGAAGGCGGCAGGCCGGACGAGGATCGACACGGACGATGATGAGGGCCTCATCTTCTCAGGACTGTGCGTCTTCATCGACCCGCCCAAGGCAAGCGCCACCGACGCTGTAGCCGCACTGGCAACGGCAGGTGTCAGGATCAAGGTCATCTCGGGTGACGCGGAGATCGTCGTCCGGCATCTGGTCGACAAGCTCAAATTGCCCGTCGAAGGCCTGCTCACCGGTAGCGAGATCGCGCAGCTCGATGATACGGCGCTTGCCGCCCGCGTCGGCGCGGTCGATCTCTATGCCCGGGTGACGCCCGACCAGAAATTGCGGATCGTGCGTGCGTTGCAGGCGCGCGGCGCCACCGTAGGGTTCATGGGAGACGGAATCAACGATGCCCCTGCGATACGGGCTGCGGATGTCGGGCTCTCCGTCGATGGCGCTACCGATGTCGCGCGTGAAGCCGCCGACATGATCTTGCTCGACCCGGACCTGAGCGTCCTCGCTGCCGGCGTTGAGGAAGGGCGGCGTACCTATGCGAACATCATGAAGTATATCCGCATGGGGACCAGTTCGAACTTCGGCAACATGCTGACCATGGCAATCGCCTCGGTATTTCTGCCGTTTCTCCCACTGACCGCGGTCCAGGTGCTCCTCAACAACATGCTCTACGATCTCTCGCAGATCGGCATCCCGTTCGATCGAGCGGATGCGAGCGATCTGGCGCGTCCGCGCGGTTGGGATATGGGCGCGCTGGTTCGATTCACCTTCATCATGGGCCCCCTTTCCTCCGTCTTCGACATCGCGACCTTTGTCGCCCTTCAGAAAATCTTCCATGCCGATGTGGCGACATTTCGGGCGGCCTGGTTCATCGAGTCAATGGCGACGCAGATCCTTGTCGTCTTCATCATTCGGACGGCGGCGCGCTTCTGGCAGGACCGTCCGCATCCCGTGCTCACCGCGACGGCGCTCCTCTGCCTCGCGATAGCGCTCATCCTGCCCTATTGGCCGATTGCGGCGCTGCTTGGCTTCGCCGGGCCCAATATGGCTGTGCTGGGCATGATCGCACTGCTGGTTTTCTTCTACCTTGCTGGCGCTGAGGCGCTCAAACGGGTCGCCATCCCAGAGCGGGCTCGCGAAATGAACCGCCCCGGGTTTGTCGGAGGCTCCAACTCCTGAGAAGGTGGAGCCTGTATGAGCAAGACGACGAACAAGTTTGCGCCGGAGGTCCGCGAGCGAGCGGTACGGATGGTGCTGGATCACGAGCACGACCATCCGTCGCGATGGGCGGCGGTAGTTTCGATTGCAGAGAAGATCGGCTGCGCGCCACAGACGCTGCATGAGTGGCTGAAGAAGACCGAGGTCGACAGTGGCAAGCGCGCCGGCGTGCCCACCGAGGTGGCGGACAAGCTCAAGGCGCTGGAGCGGGAGAACCGGGAACTGCGCCAGGCCAACGAAATCCTGCGCAAGGCGTCAGCTTATTTTGCTCAGGCGGAGCTCGACCGCCCGTTCAAGCGATGACCGGCTTCATCGACGAGCATCGTGAAGCCTACGGGGTCGAGCCGATCTGCAAGGTGCTGCCGATCGCCCCATCCACCTATCATAAGCATGTCGCACAGCGGCAGGATGCTACGCGTCTGTCGGTTCGGGCGCGGGAAGATCTGGTCCTCAAGCCCGAGATAGCCCGTGTGTTCGCCGAAAACTTTGCGGTCTACGGCGTGCGCAAAGTCTGGCGGCAGATGATGCGCGAGGGCTTTGCGGTCGCGCGATGCACCGTGGAACGGTTGATGCGCGATATGGGTCTGGCAGGCGTGATCCGGGGCAAGCCAGTGCGCACGACCATCGGCGACAAGGCAGCACCATGCCCGCTCGACCACGTAAACCGTCAATTTCGTGCTCCGGCGCCGAACAGGCTGTGGGTGTCGGACTTTACCTACGTCGCAACCTGGGCGGGGTTCGTCTACGTCGCCTTCGTCATCGATGCCTATGCCCGCCGGATCGTTGGCTGGCGCGCCAGCAGGACTGCGCATGCCGGCTTCGTGCTGGATGCGCTCGAGCAGGCGCTACACGATCGCCGGCCGGTTCATCGTGGCGGCTTGGTTCACCATAGCGACCGTGGGTCGCAATACGTGTCTATCAAGTACACCGAGCGCCTCGCCGAGGCCGGCATCGAGCCGTCGGTTGGCAGTGTCGGCGACAGCTACGACAACGCTTTGGCCGAGACGATCAATGGCCTCTACAAGGCGGAGGTGATCCACCGGCGCGGACCTTGGCGCAGCTTCGAAGCCGTCGAGTACGCCACGCTCGAATGGGTCGACTGGTTCAATCATCGTCGGCTGCTGGAGCCCATCGGCAACATCCCGCCCGCCGAAGCCGAAGATCAATATTATGCTGCCGCGGACAGCATCGATATGGCGGCGTGACTCATAACCTATGGCCTCCGGCAAACCCGGGGCGGTTCAAAGGGGAGAATCGCGTGAGAAGGAGGGCGCGTGTACAACCCGCCCTCATCCGGCGGTACTCAGTGTCCAAGAATGAGCGGCAGCTTGGCGTTGCTGAGCATTCGCTTGGTTACGCCGCCGAACGTTTCCATGAGGCGCCCATGGCTATAGGCGCCCATCAGCACGTAGTCGGCATGGAATGTGGTCGCTTCGGCCTCAATCAACTGATCGGCGGCATGGAGACCATCCTCGAGGATACGCACGGTGGCATGCACACCGTGACGCGACAGATATTCAGCTGCAAACGTCGGTTCGACGTTCTCGGCGCCGTCCCGCGCCATGAAGATCTCGACCGCCTCGGCGCGCTGCAGGAGCGGCACGCAGGCACGCAGGCACGCAGTGTCGCTGCCGCCGACGCCTGGCCGTCCCAGGCGATCAGCGCCCGCTTGAGGTCGAGCCGTTTGCAGTCGTCGGGCATCGCGACGATGGGCGCACGGGCATGCATCAGGATGCGGCTCGCCACATCGCGCATGTCGGGATAGGGAAACTGGTCGAGCTTGCGATTGAGGACGATGATGTCCGAGAGCATTGCGACGTCGCAAACACCATCGACGAAATTGCCGGTGACATCCGTCCAGTCCCAGGAGACATCCTCATGCGCGAGGCGCGCTTCGAGGGCGGTCTTGTTCTTGCCTTCGCGTTCGCGCTCGTCGGTGAGCAGCATCGCTTCGGCAATGCCTGGCGAGTAGATATCGCCTACCATTGCAGGAAATAGTGCGACGTCGATGCAGCTCAGATGGCCGTCGAGCGCCCGCGTCAAATCCAGGGCCGCCTGCAGGCGGGCTTCCTGACCTTCATCGTCATGTACCAAGAGAAGAACATTCTTCATCATCGCCTCCATCGTAACTTCTCGAAACGCTATGGAGGGTCGTCCTGGTCGATATGCGGGATGGTACTTAGACGAACACGGCCGCCCGAGATGCGGGCGGCCGTGCAAGGCTTTTGGCGTTCGATCAGAAGGCGACGACGATATTGTCCTCGACCTTGTTGACGCCGGGGGCGGCCCAGGCGGCACGCTCGGCGATACCCCGCTCGTTCCAGTTCTTGACCTTGCCGCCGAGGCGCACGGTGCTGCCGTCGGTCACAACAATAACCGTTCCCGCGTCGAGATCCGCCTGGCGTTTGAACGCCGCCATGATGCGATCCTTGACGTCGCTGGCGACGGGCAGCTTCTTCACCTCGATGAGATTGCTGACACCGGTAACGCCGGTGACGCGGCCCGCCGCGACGCGGGCCTCGTTGCTCTGGTAGTGCCAGTCGACGATGCCGCTGAGTGTCACCCAGCCATGCTCGACCTTGACCTTGATCTTGTCATCGGGGATCGAGACGTTCCAGGCGAACATGTCGATGATGCGCTTGGCGATCTCATGGTCAGCGGTCTTGGGGTCCGAAGCGAAGCGCACCTTGATCTCCTCGGCGATCGCGCGAACGCCCGCCACCCGGCGCGTCGCCTTCTCGGCCGCGACCTTCTGGGGATAGCTCTTCACATAACCCGACAGGGTGACGACACCGTCATTCACGGCGACGCCGATGTCGGCATGATCGATGCTCGGCTCCCACTCGAGCTCGGCCATCACGTCATGCTGCAGCTGACTGTCTGACTTTTTCATGGATAGTCTCCTTGCGTTTCGGCTTTGGAAAAGCGCTCCGGGATGGAGTGCAACGATCCGCCAGGGTGACCGAAAGTACCGTTGGCAGGATGAGCGCGATGGCAGTGCCGCCATCGACCTGACTGCGGATGCGCAGATGTCCGTGACTCGCCCGGACGAAATCGTGAACACGGGACAGGCCGGCGCCATGCGCGCAGCCGGTATCTACGCCGCGCCGCGCGCGGGCGAGTGCTTGCGACGCCATCCCGCGCCCATCATCGCATATCAGGATCCAGAGCCGCGCGCCGACACGCGCGCTGCGCACCACGATGGTGCGGGCGTCGGCCGCACCGGCATTGGCGATGAGCTCGAGGATGCTCGCGTCGAAGGCTGCGGGATCGAGCCGCGCCCGCGACTCGGGCATGCCTATCTCCAGATCGAACTCGACTCTCGGCCCCGCGAGCGCGCTCATCATCGGCGGGAGGTCCGCAAGTCTCGCGCCCACATCGACGGTCTGAAGATTCTCAGAGCGAACACCGTTGCCAAGAAGGTCGCTGGTCAAGCGGCCACCTTGCATCGCGGCGTCCTCGATGGCTTCGAGCAGCGTGATCCGCTGGGTCTGGCCCGGGTCGCGCGCAAGGATGTTCTTGGCCGCCACGACGATGCCGAAGAGGTTGCGCAGGTCGTGAATCGTCTGCCGCTGCGGTAGCGACGGCATGAAGGTGCACGGCGCAGTTTGGAGTTGGGTTTGTGTCTGGTGGTGCATCGTCGGGCCCTCCCGTATTTGGTCCGGGTCCCTTTGTGGGACAGCGTTTACGCTCCCCCCATTCGCAATCCCCCGTAGGGGCTAGGCCATATATTGCCCGCCGTTCACATCGAACGTGGCGCCGGTGATGAAGCCGGCATCCTCGGCCACGAGGAAAAGGACGCAGCGCGCGATCTCGGCCGGCGTGGCAAGGCGACCGACAGGGATGCGTTCGACGATCTTCGCGAGGATATCCGCCGGTACGGCGCGCACCATATCGGTGTCGGTATAGCCCGGCGCAATGGCATTCACCGTGACGCCGGCACGCGCGCCTTCAAGCGCGAGCGAGCGCGTAAAACCGAGGATGCCAGCCTTGGATGCCGCATAGTTGGCTTGGCCGAACTGGCCGGCCTCTCCGTTGATCGACGAGATGCTGACAATGCGGCCCCATTTGCGGGTACGCATCCCACCGAATACGGCCTGGGCCATGTTGAAGCATCCGGTGAGATTCGTATCGAGCACGGCAGCCCAGTCCTGCGGACTCATCTTGGCGAGGCTCGAGTCGCGCGTGATGCCGGCATTGTTGACGAGGATGTCGATCGGGCCGAGCGCAGCCTCGATTGAGGCGACTCCGTCGATGCACGCCTGATGATCGGTGACCGACCATGCCCAGCTGCGCACGCCTGTGCGCTCGGAAAATGCGGCCGCCCGCTCGGCATTCCCGCAAAAATTGGCGGCGACGGTATAGCCTTGAGCGCGAAGCGCCTCACAGGTCGCTGTGCCGATCCCGGTCGTGCCTCCGGGGACGAGAGCAACGCGGGCAGACGAAAATGGCATGGCAGGTCTCCTGATGATTGCTGCCACAGCCATGATCCGGTCCGCCTTGTCGGTCCTTACGCAATGTCGCCGATCACCGGTGACTGGGCGGTGTCGCCGCCCTCCTCGCGCAAGGCGGCACGGAAGGTTTCCAGACGGTCGCGATAGCCTTCGGCATCGCCATATTCGAGGAAGGCCGCATAGCGCTCGTGTGGCGCACTGATCCGGATCGCGTGCTTGATCGGGCACCAATATTGCTCGGTTCGGCTCGCGATTTCGCGGACATAGGCGACGACGCCGTTGCCATAGCCGCAATAGAGACAATTGAGCGCCTCGATCCCATTGAGATAGGCAAGGCTGCCACGATCGAAGGCGACATAGTCGCGACGCCGCACTCTCGGGATTCGATAGGCCCTAAAGCAGATCGCCTGATAGAGGCTCGCCCACAGGTCGAGCAACAGGAGCGGGATGAGCATCGAATAGATGATCGGCGCCGTCACGACGACGACAAGCGAGGAACGTGCGAGAAAACTCGCGATGCCTTGGCGCAATTTGCGATGCTCGCTGACGATACCATGTTCGAACTGGACGAGGCGGTCCTTGACCGACCAGCCCAGCGCTTTGCGCCGGCGCTCGATCTCGCGGTCAAGTTCACCCTGCAGACGCACGATCTCGTGCGCGAGCTCCTCGAGTCGTCCGGTCATCGGGTAGGATCCTCAGCGCGCTCGCACTTCCGAGCCAAGCGCCGATGGCAGGCAGATGACCTGTCTTCGGAGGAGGTCATGTCGTGATCAACACCTTGAGCGCATCGGTCTCGGCCGCGCGACCAAAGGTATCGTAGGCGTCGAGGATGGTATCGAGCGTGAAGCGATGGGTGATGAGTTGCATGGGCTCGAGCTTGCCCGACGTCACCGTCTTGAGGAGCATCGGCGTGGTCACCGTATCGACGAGCCGGGTCGTGATCGCGATATTGGCCGCCCACAACCGCTCGAGATGCAGGTCAGCCTTGACGCCGTGGACGCCGACATTGGCGATAGTGCCACCCGGCGCGACCAGATCCTGGCACAGCTCAAAGGTCGCCGGTACGCCCACTGCTTCGATCACGGTGTCGCAGCCGCGGCCCTCGGTCAGCGCCTTCACGGCCGCGACGGGGTCCGCCGTCCCGCTGTTGACGACATGCGTTGCGCCAAAGCGCAGCGCGACATCCAGACGGATTTGGTCGAGATCGATGAGAATGATCTCGGCCGGCGAATAGAATTGCGCCGTCAGCAGGGCTGCGAGGCCGATCGGTCCAGCACCCACGATCGCGACGCTGCTGCCTGGTGCGACCCGACCGTTGAGGACACCGCATTCGAATCCCGTGGGCAGGATATCGCTCAGCATGACGAGCGCCTCTTCCGATGCCCCGGCCGGCACATGATACAAGCTGGTATCCGCGTGGGGAATGCGGACGCGCTCAGCCTGGGTGCCGTCGATGGCGTTGCCGAGAATCCAACCGCCCGTGGCGCAATGCGAGTACATACCGCGCCGGCAATAGTCGCAGCGTCCGCATGCGGTGATACAGGATATGAGGACATGGTCGCCCGGCTTGAAGCTAGTGACGGCCGCGCCGACGTGCTCGACGATACCGACACCTTCATGACCCAGGATGCGACCGGGCACGCAGGTCGGCACATCGCCCTTGAGAATGTGGAGGTCGGTCCCGCAGATCGTCGTATGGGTAACCCGCACAATGGCGTCCCCAGGCTCGAGGATCGTGGGATCGGCATGCTCGTCCAGGCTCTTCTGGCCGGGCCCGTGATATACCAATGCCTTCATCGTCCGTTCTCCGCTGATTGGCGTCCACCTCATTGATCGGTCGAACGAGCGATCGGCCCTATTGGGAAATCTACGGACAGAACGTGCAGGCCCATGACCCTAATCTGATGTCAGGCTGCCGGATTGCGAGGTCGCGGTTCGGAAGATGCCGGATATGAAAGGACGGGCCATGCGCGGACGCTGGATCTGGATCATTCCCCTCGCGGCACTTGCATCGTGCGGGCCGCGCGCAAGCAAGCAGCCCGAGCAGGAAAAGGCGCAGGCACCCGTCAATCAGGCAGCGACAGTCGCTGCCCTGCCGCCGGGCCAGCGTGACGGCGTCTTCTTCCGTGCGATCCGCGATGCGGGCCTCGACTGCCAGGACATCAAGACGGCCGAGCATCTCGCGCCGCACGGCGCGGACGAGCAATGGCGGGTGACGTGCGAGGACCATGTCCCGCACCTCATATCAATCCCGCCGAAGGGTCCGGTGATCGTCGCGAGTCGCATCAATCCCTAGTCTCGATCGTCGGCACGCGCTGGCACGCATGGTCTGCGGAAATGCCAATCGCGGAATATAGGAGGACCATATGGCAACGAATGCATTCGAGGCGCAGCTGCGTATAAGATGGCTCGATACAGAAAGCTGGGGCTGGTTCGTCGGAATTGGCGCGGCGCTCGCTCTGCTTGGTCTTATCGCCTCGGCAAATCTGCTTCTGGCGGCGATCGCAGCGACCTATATGGTGGGAGCGGCGATGTTTGCAGGCGGCATTCTGATGCTCGTTCACGCTTTCGGCGTGCGACGTTGGGGCTGGGCTGCATTCTGGGCGCTGTCGGGTCTGCTTTATCTCGCCGCTGCCGCTGCGGTTCTCTATGAACCGCTGTTTGCCGCACGGCTGATCGTCCTCATACTGGCCGCTTCGGTCGGCGCCTCCGGCCTCGTCCGGATCGGCATCGCGCTGGGCGCCCGGGTCCATGGCTGGGGATGGATGCTGACCTCCGGCCTGATCAGCATCGCGGCGGCGGTCCTTATCGCAATCGGCTGGCCCGCCAACGCGATCTGGGTGCTGGGCTTCATCCTCGCGATCGATCTGCTCTTCCAGGGAACGATGCTGATGTTCATCGGCTTCACGCTGAAGAGCCGACGGGTAATCTGACGGGCGATTTGCGCGCGAGGAGTAGAGTAATGCCGGCTATGCACGCCATGGTGTTCGATGGCCCGGGCCAGCCGCTTCATTCGCGGGAAAGCGACATTCCGGAACCCGGTCCGGGCCAATTGCTCCTCGAGGTGAAAGCGTGCGGCGTCTGCCGCACGGACCTTCATGTCGCCGACGGCGAGATCGCCGCGCATTATCCGGTCGTTCCCGGCCATGAGATCGTTGGTCATGTGATCGCACTGGGGCCGGGCGTTACGGGCTTCGCGCTCAATGATCGGGTCGGCGTTCCATGGCTCGGCTCAGCATGCGGCCGTTGTCCCTACTGCCGCGCCGGCCGCGAGAATCTCTGCGACCATCCGGAGTTCACGGGTGCGACACGCGATGGCGGCTATGCAACCCATGTCGTCGCCGACGCGCACTTCTGCTTCTCGCTGCCCGCTCGTTATTCCGATATCGAGGCAGCGCCATTGCTCTGCGCAGGCTTGATCGGCTGGCGCGCGCTTCGGCTCGCCGGACAAGGCCGCAGCATCGGTCTGTATGGCTTTGGCGCTGCCGCCCATCTCCTCGCGCAGGTAGCGATCGCGCAGGGACGTCAAGTCTATGCCTTCACGCGTGATGGCGACACGGATGAACAAGCTTTCGCCCGCTCGCTCGGCTGCGCCTGGGCCGGTGGATCCTCGGAGCCCACGCCTGTCCTGCTTGACGCCGCCCTGATTTTCGCTCCTGTGGGGGCGCTCGTGCCGCTTGCCCTGAAAGCCGTGAAGAAGGGCGGCCGCGTAGTCTGCGCCGGAATCCATATGAGCGACATCCCGAGCTTTCCCTATGCCGATCTTTGGGAAGAACGGGAAATCCTCTCGGTTGCCAATCTCACCCGCGAAGACGGCGAGACGTTCTTCTCTGCAATCGAATCCATGCCGCTCAGGATCGTCACCGAGACGTTCGCGCTTGCCGACGCCAACCTTGCGCTCGAGCGGCTGCGCGCAGGGTCGATTGCCGGCGCCGCGGTGATTTTGCCCGACCCCTACGGAACATCACCGATATAGCCCGGTACCGGTCGTTCCTAAGCTGCCACGACGCGAGAAGGAGGCGACCATGGCCAGCGCGGCAATTCCAGCGAAAAGCAACGATCAGGAGAACTGGCTGACCCTCGTTGGGGCCTGCGAAACCTCATGGTTGCTTGCACTATACTCGTGGATGGCCTGTCTGCAGACCGCTTCTCGTCATTAAGCACATGTACCACGGCATCGCTGCCAATCATATCGTGGGGCTGTCGACATTTGCCGACGCTCACATGATCTTCGCGGGCAATTTGTCAGGCCGGGTCATTGTTACTGACTGTGCTGTTCGACAAGAGCGCAATGGCCGCCGCCAGTCTGGTTCACTGGCGCGTTCCAATCCAGACATCGTGACTCGACAGCGTGCGCATGGTACAACAGCCTTGGCCAAAGCTGCCAAGTTGCCGGCTGAAAATTAGTTCTGAGCCTAAGCGCCACCTTTGGTGATACCAAGGCGGATGAGGCGTTTCTGGGCACAGGCGACGACGTCGTCCCACGCTACACTTCGAAACTCCAGGCGATCGAGGTCGGCCTTTAGCGTTTCGGTGGATGACCCTTGTCCGTAGCGGCCCCCCACCGACACCGGAGCATGGCCGGCAAGTTGGTCGAGGCTTTGATGGTCGATCCTGAGCCGCCTTCCCTCACGCTTCATGGTATGGCGGGTAGAGTAAAAGGACTTATCGGGTTCATGGATGCCGAGCTTGCGCAAGGCGTCGTTGATCCGGCGTGACAGGTACTTGTATCGGTCGCCATACTTGTCGGCCTCGAGATCGTCGAACAGCCACTCCGCGCCACGATCCCGCTGCCGTCGTGCGAAATCAACAAAGCCCGCTTCGAGCAGGATCCAGTGGATCGGCACATCGCGGACCGAGCTGCGTGTCTTCTGTCGCCGCGGGCGCGTTTCATTGTTTGTGGCAGCGGTGGGGCGGATGCGGCGGTCGCGGCGGAACCGCATGACCCATTCGCCATCGTCCTGCACGATCTCGCTCGGCTTGAGCTTGCAATGCTCGCCTGGGCGCGAGCCATGGAACGGTGCCAAGAACAGGATCCAGAACATCGTGTCGTCGCAGGCATCGGGATCGGTCATCAGCGGCGAGGCATAGATCCGCTGCATGTCCTCATCCGAGAAGTGGTCGCGTTCGTCACCCTCCCAGGCGGCTCCCTCGACGGAGATGCCTTGCGCTGGATTGCCGGTAATCCACTCTGCATCCTTGGCCACGCTCAGGATCGCTCGGAGGGCGGTTAGCTGCTTTCCGACGGTCGGTGGCGACAGCGTCGGCAACGCTTTTGCATGCGCCACTGCGATCTGCTCGCTCAGCGGCAGCGCGCTGACGGCTCTCTTCGGGCGGAACGGCAGTTGCTCTACCAGCGAGATGAACGTCCGCACCATCGCTGGCGTGATCGCTTCGACCATGCTGGTGCCGGTCAATTCCTCGAAGCGTGCGATCGCCTTGGCGAACTCGTCGCCGGTCTTGTCCTTGCCGGTGATTCGCTTGCGCCTACGCCAGAGACTGAAGGCTTCGGACAACGGGTGATGATGCGCTGGGGCAGGGCAGGGTGGTGCTGCGGAAAACGCCGGTGGCGTCGCCGCTATTGCTGGCGCGGCAACGCCGTTCGTAGTTGACGTGACGACGGGGCGAAGCGCTTCACGGATGCCGATCGGCCAGGAGCCGAACGCATGCTCGGCCAAGCGCGTCAGATATGCATGCGCGACGCGGTCGTAGGCAGCCTTGGTGGAGAGATCGATGGCCGGGACCAGATAGGGCAGGTAGCTGATGGCGAAGTACAGCGGTTCGTACACGCCGCGCGCGAGTAACTCGCGAGCGAGTTCCTGGTAGACGATACCGCTGGTCGCAGCGTTGCTTTCGAGGATTTCGGCGCGCAGCTGGAACCGGCGGCGCTCCTCATCGTCGTCGATCGACGGGATCGACGCTGGTTCCGGGTCGAGCAGGCTGGTCCAGGCCTCGCCGAGATGCTGCCGTTCCACGGCTCGAGCATGCGCATTGCTCCACGACGACCGGACGATCGATGCAAGCTTCTGCAATTCGCCGGCGATGGCCAAATCCATCGAGCAGGTGAATTGAGCCAGCTTATTAAAGGCCTGATCGACGAGCGCGTCGGTGGATTGTTGTGCCTCATGCACCGCAAGCATCCGCAGCCGGATCACCTCGCCCTTGTAGTGCGCGCTCCAGGCAGCGCGGCGCTGTGCGGCGAGGTTGGGCTCTGCGGTGTGCAAGGAATGCTGCCAAGACGTCTTGCCGGCAAGATGACGAATGTCTTTGGGGACATCCATCCGGAACCATGCATTTCGCGAGTTCGCGCGCTTGTGCGAGTGACTCATTCGACGCCCCATTCGTAGCACCCTTTCGTAGCATCGGGCACCTAATGAAGCGTTGATATCCGCCGTTTTCCGTCAAACTCCGCGACTTATCGCTGGAATGGTGACCCCTACGGGAATCGAACCCGTGCTTCAGCCGTGAAAGGGCCGCGTCCTAACCGCTAGACGAAGGGGCCGTGCTGCGGTGCCGAGCCGCCTAGGCGCATCGGCGGGCGCGGTCAAGCGCTTCGCGTCATCAATTTACCCAAGCGGCGTCGTCCAGGTGCAGTTCCGCTACGTCGCGGCCGCTCCAGTCGTCGCGCTTGGCGCGTCCCGCCAGCCACAGGCGGCGCGTCGGCCCCGCCGCCAGCAACGCCTGGCCCAGCGCGGTGTCCGCGGCGCGGAACGCCATCGCCTTGAGGCTGCGCCCGTCATCGCCGGCCACGATCGCGCGGACATGGCCGTTGCCGACCACGTCCACCTTCACCGCGCGGACCGGGCCGACCGCCACGCGCGGCGCCGGCCAGCCGGTGCCATAGGGGCCGCCGGCCTCCAGCGCGTCGACCAGCGACGGCGTGACCCCGCCGGGCGCCACCACCGAATCGAACAACAAGGCGCGCGCCGCCATCGCGGTGGCGACGGGTTCGGCCAGCCGCTCGTCCAGCCAGTCGGCGAAATCGCGCACCCGGTCGGCGGCGATCGTCAGCCCGGCGGCCATCGCGTGGCCACCCCCGGCGATCAGCAGGCCTTGCTCGCGCGCCGCCAGCACCGCCGCGCCGAGATCGACCCCGGTGATCGAACGCCCGGAGCCCTTGCCGATGCCGTCCTCGTCCAGCGCGATCACGATCGCCGGGCGCCCCAGCTTCTCCTTCAGTCGCCCCGCGACGATCCCGATGACGCCGGCGTGCCAGCCCTTCCCCGCCACGACACAAACCGCACGATCGTGACACAGCAGCGCCTCGGCGCCTTCCTGCACCATCGCCTCGATCGCGCGCCGTTCCTCGTTCAGCCGGTCGAGCTCGGTCGCGATCGCGCGCGCCTCGACGGGATCCTGCGTCGTCAACAGCCGGACGCCCAGATCGGCGCGCCCCACGCGCCCGCCGGCGTTGATGCGCGGACCCAGCGCAAAGCCCAGGTCGCTGGCGGTCGGCGCGCGCGTCAGGCGTGCCGCCTCGGTCAGCGCGGCGAGGCCGACGTTCCGCCGCTGCGCCATCACCTTCAACCCCTGCGCCACGAACGCGCGATTCAGCCCGCGCAGTTGCGCGACGTCCGCAACGGTGCCCAGCGCGACCAGATCGAGCAGGTCGAGCAGGCGCGGCTCGGGCCGGCTCGCGAAATACTCCCGCCGCCGTAGCTCGCGGATCACCGCCGCGCCGAGCAGGAAGCAGACGCCGACCGCCGCCAGATGGCCGTGCGCGGCGCCTTGGGTCTCATCGCGGCGGTTCGGGTTCACCACCGCCACCGCACGCGGCAATTGCGTGGCGCATTGGTGATGGTCGGCAACGATGACGTCGCACCGCGCCGCCGCCAGCGCCTCGAACGCCTGCGCGCCGCAATCCACGGTGACGATCAGCGTCGCGCCATCGGCGGCCAGCCGCTCCAGCGCCGCGGCATTCGGCCCGTAACCCTCGGCAAGCCGGTCGGGGATATAGACCCGCGCCTCGCGACCCAGCGCCCGCAGCAGCAGCACGAGCAAGGCGGACGAGGTCGCGCCGTCGACGTCGTAATCGCCGAAGATCGCGATCGATTCGGCGCGCTCCACCGCATCGGCGAGGCGCGCGGCGGCGACATCCATGTCGCGGAAGATCGACGGATCGGGCATGAAGCCACGGATCGACGGCAGCTTGTGCGCATCGAGCGCTTCACGCGGGGCGCCGCGAGCGAGCAGCAACTGGGTGAGCAGGTCGTCCGGCACGAATCCGTCGCGCTGGTCGGCGGCCAGCGCACGCCAGCGCCAGGGCTGGCCGAGGATCGAGCGCTCGACATCGAGGACATGGCGCATCTCCGTGCGGTAGCCGAGCGGGGCGCCCCCGTCACGCGACAAGGCCGTCACGCGGCAAGAATGTGCATGCGGCCCAGAATGAGATATTGTAACATCTTTCCGGAGCGCCTAATTGCGGCGGCGTGATGGCGCGCGACATGATCGACGACAGGAAAACGGGCCGGCTGGATCGCGTGGCGATGTGGCTGTCGGCGATGTGCGTGGTGCATTGCCTCGCGACCACGATCCTGCTGGCGGTGCTGTCCACGGCGGGCGGGATCCTGGGCAGCCCGTTGATTCACGAGAGCGGGCTGGCGATCGCGATCGTGCTGGGTTGCGTCGCGTTCGGTCGCGGCATCCTTTCGCATCGCCGGGTGCTGCCGATCGCGCTGGGCGCCACCGGGCTGCTGCTGATGGCGGCGGCCTTGTTCGTGGCGCACGAGGGCGCGCATCTCGCTGAATCGCTGCTTACGATCCTGGGCGTCGCGGTGCTGGCGGCCGGGCATGCGATCAACCATCGGCGGCACGGCTGAAACTTGCCGCCATCCCGGGGCACGACTACATGCCGGATATGGCGGGACATCGACATCACGAACCCCACGGTGACGATCTGCTCGCCGCGGCCAAGGCGACGCTGGAGCGGTCGGGCGAACAATGGACCGCGATGCGGGCCAATGTGTTCGCCACCCTGTCGGGATTCGACAAGCCGGCCTCGGCCTATGATATCGCCGAAGCGGTGTCGCGCGCGGAGGGGCGGCGCGTCGCGGCGAACAGCATCTACCGCATTCTCGACCTGTTCGTGGCCGCCAATCTGGCGCTGCGCGTCGAAAGCGCGAACGCCTATGTCGCCAACGCGCATCCCGGTTGCCGGCACGACTGCATCTTCCTGGTGTGCGACGGGTGCGGGAGCACCACGCACTTCGACGATGATTCGCTGACCGGCGGGCTGCGCAGCGCGGCGAGTGCCTCGGGCTTCGTGGTGGAGCGTCCGGTGGTCGAGGTGCGCGGGCGCTGCGCCGAGTGTGCGGCGGCCGGAATGGCGCAAAGCGGGCAATCGACACACTGATCCGGCTCAGCTATTCCGGCCGGATGGCCGAAGCCCCGAACACTCCATTGCTCGACACCGTCGATACGCCCGCTGACCTGCGTCGCCTGAAGCCCGAGCAATTACGGCAACTTGCCGACGAGCTGCGGCAGGAGACGATTTCCGCGGTCGGCGTCACCGGCGGGCATCTCGGCTCCGGGTTGGGGGTGGTCGAGCTGACCGTCGCGATCCACTATGTCTTCGATACGCCGACCGATCGATTGATCTGGGACGTCGGCCATCAATGCTATCCGCACAAGATCCTGACCGGGCGCCGCGACCGCATCCGCACGCTGCGTCAGGGTGGTGGCCTGTCGGGCTTCACCAAGCGGAGCGAGAGCGAGTACGATCCGTTCGGCGCGGCGCACAGCTCGACGTCGATTTCTGCCGCGCTCGGCTTTGCGACTGCCAGCAAATTGTCCGGCACGTCGGGCAAGGGGATCGCGGTGATCGGCGACGGCGCGATGTCGGCGGGCATGGCTTATGAGGCGATGAACAACGCCGAGGCGGCGGGCAACCGGCTGGTCGTGATCCTGAACGACAACGACATGTCGATCGCGCCGCCGGTCGGCGGGCTGTCGGCCTATCTGTCGCGCATGGTGTCGAGCCGCGAGTTCCTGGGCGTACGCGAGATCATGAAGCGCGTCGCCAAGCGGCTGCCGCGCCGGTTGCAGTCCGCCGCGCGCAAGACCGACGAATATGCGCGTGGCCTGACGATGGGCGGCACCTTGTTCGAGGAGCTGGGTTTCTATTACGTCGGCCCGATCGATGGCCATAATCTCGACCATCTGATCCCGGTGCTCGAAAACGTCCGCGATGCCGAGGAAGGCCCGATCCTGGTCCATGTCGTGACCAAGAAGGGCAAGGGCTATGCGCCCGCCGAGAAGGCCGCAGACAAATATCATGGCGTGCAGAAGTTCGACGTCATCACCGGCACACAGGCGAAGGCGCCGCCGGGGCCGCCCGCGTATCAGAACGTTTTCGGCGAGGCGCTGAGCAAGGCCGCCGATCACGACGACCGCATCTGCGCGATCACCGCCGCGATGCCGTCGGGCACCGGGCTCGACCGGTTCGCGACCGCGCACCCGGATCGCTTCTTCGACGTCGGCATCGCCGAGCAGCACGCCGTCACCTTCGCCGCCGGGCTGGCCGCGCAGGGGATGCGCCCGTTCTGCGCGATCTACTCGACGTTCCTGCAACGCGCCTACGACCAGGTCGTCCATGACGTGGCGATCCAGAATCTGCCGGTGCGCTTCGCGATCGATCGCGCCGGGCTGGTCGGCGCGGACGGGGCCACGCACGCGGGCAGCTTCGATGTCACCTATCTGGCGACGCTCCCCAATTTTGTCGTGATGGCCGCCGCCGACGAGGCGGAGCTGGTCCATATGGTGCAGACCTGCATCGAACATGATTCGGGGCCGATCGCGGTGCGCTATCCCCGCGGCAACGGCACCGGCGTCGCGCTGCCCGAGACGCCGACCGCGCTGGAGATCGGCAAGGGCCGCATCGTGCGCGAGGGCAAGAAGGTCGCGATCCTCTCGCTGGGCACCCGGCTGGCCGAGGCGCTGAAGGCGGCCGACACGCTCGATGCCAAGGGGCTGAGCACGACGGTCGCCGACCTGCGCTTCGCCAAGCCGCTGGACGAGGCGCTGATCCGCCGGCTGCTGACCACGCATGAGGTCGCGATCACGATCGAGGAGAATGCGGTCGGCGGGCTGGGCGCGCACGTGCTCACCATGGCCTCCGACGAGGGGCTGACCGACGCCGGGCTGCGCATCCGCACGATGCGACTGCCCGATCTGTTCCAGGATCAGGACAAGCCCGAGCTGCAATATGCGCAGGCGCGGCTCGATGCCGATGCGATCGTCGACACCGTGCTGAAGGCGCTCCGCTACAACGAAGCGGGCGTCATCGCCCGCGCGTGACCGGCTGGCAGAAGGTCGCGGTGCTGGCGGCGCTGTACGTCGTCGGCATGTTATGGGTGAATTGGACGATGGTCCGGCGGGTGCGCGGCGCGGTGGCCGCGCGCGCCGCCTGGACCGCTTCTGACTTCGACGCGGTCTTCGCCGATCTCGGTCCACGGATCGCGCCCGCCGTGCGCGCGGCGATCGCGCCCTGGTATGGCGACGGCGTGGTGCCGCGCCCCGAGGATACGCTGAAGCGCTTCCTGAAAATGGATCGTGGCGCGGTCGACGATCTGGTCGCCGACGCTGCGGCACGCCTCGACCTCGCGCCGCCGGGCCCGGCGCGACCCGACCTGCCGGATGTTGCCGCGGTCGTGCGCTACATCGCATCGGTAGGCGCTGCGAGTCGCGTCGACGTCACACACCCGCGTTCGTCCTGAGCCTGTCGAAGGGCGTGTTCAGAACGCACGTGCTTCGACAGGCTCAGCGCGAACGGAGTGCGGGGGCAGGGCGCGTGGCAAGGCACGCCCACCCCGACCATAAACCCGCTTGCGCCAACTCGCGACACACCCTACGTTGAACGCGTTAAACGGAGGGGCTAGTGCTCGGCGTCAGGCTCGACACGGAATTGGAAGAACGGCTCGCCAATGTCGCGCGCACCCAGGGGCGCAGCAAGAGCGACATCGCACGCGAGGCGGTGCGCCGCTATGTCGAGCTGCATGACGAGGCGTTCCGCCGCGAGGCACGCCGCCAGTCGCAGCGCGCCTCGCGCCGCGACACGCAGGAAGATTACGCGTTCTGGGAACGGGCCGAGCGGGAGGATGCCGCATGGCGCTGACCGAGCTCGCCGCAATCGACATCCGCCACGGTGCGATCGTGCTGGTCGCCGCGCCGGACGATGCCAGCGGCGGCCCGCGCGCCTGTGTCGTCGTACAGGCCGACCTGTTCAACGACAGCCACGCCACCGTCACCGTCTGTCCGCTGACGACGGTGGTGGGGGGCGAGGTGCTGTTTCGCGTCGCGATCTCGCCGCAGGAACACACCGGGCTGACCGTCGAGTGCGAGGTGCAGGTGGACCGCATCACCAGCATCCGCCGTCATCGCATCGTCAAGCTGCTGGGCCATGCCTCGGCCACCCGCATGGAGCAGGTCGATCAGGCGCTTCGGCGCTGGCTCGCTTTGTAATTCAACTAGGTAGGAAGAAAACATGACGCCGATCGTCAAGTCGATTCTGGACAAATACGAAGCGACCAGCCCGGCGGTGAAGGCCAATTTGGCCCGCATCCTGATGCAGGGAAAGCTGGGCGGTACTGGCAAGCTCATCATCCTGCCGGTCGATCAGGGGTTCGAACATGGCCCGGCGCGCAGCTTCGCGGTCAACCCGCCGGCCTATGACCCGCACTACCATTATCAGCTTGCGATCGACGCCGGCCTGTCGGCCTATGCCGCGCCGCTCGGGATGCTGGAGGCAGGCGCCGACACCTTCGCCGGACAGATCCCGACGATCCTGAAGCTCAACAGCTCGAACAGCTGGGCGACCTCGATCGCGCAGGCGCAGACCGGCAGCGTCGAGGATGCGCTGCGGCTTGGCTGCGCGGCGATCGGCTTCACCATCTATCCGGGCGCGGACGACATCTTCGCCGCGATGGAGCAGATCCGCGCACTGCGCGAAGAGGCGGCGGCAGCCGGGCTGGCGACCGTGATCTGGAGCTATCCGCGCGGCGGGAAGCTGTCGAAGGACGGTGAGCTCGCGCTCGACGTCGGCGCCTATGCCGCGCACATGGCGGCTTTGCTCGGCGCACACATCATCAAGGTGAAGCTGCCCAGCGCGCATATCGAGCAGAAGGATGCGCAGAAGAGCTACAAGGGCACCGACTGGTCGAACCAGGCCGATCGCGTGCGCCACGTCGTGCAGTCCAGCTTCGCCGGGCGCCGCATCGTGGTGTTCTCGGGCGGCGCGGCCAAGGGGACGGACGCGGTCTATCAGGACGCGCGCGACATTCTGGCGGGCGGCGGCAACGGCTCGATCATCGGCCGCAACACCTTCCAGCGCGAGCGCGGCGAGGCGCTGGCGATGCTCGAGAAGCTGGTGTCGATCTACAAGGGCGCCGAATGAGGTGGTGAGGGCGGGCGGCTGCCGGTCGCTCGCTCCTCCGCGCCTCCGCGTGAATCAATTTCATCCAGCGTTGCCCGCCGACCTGAACCAACTTCCGTCTCCGTGTCGAACGCGCTAGGCGGGCGGGATGACTGACGACCCGCTCGGCCCGCTCGACCCCGATTTCGGCGCCAACTTCAAGCGCGACGATCGCCGCCCGCCGTGCCAGCTCTACCTGATCTCGCCGCTGGATATGACCGGTACGTTCCCCGATCGGCTCAAGAGCGCGCTCGACGCTGGCCCGATCGCCGCCTTCCAGTTTCGCGTCAAGGACGTGGATCAGCATACCGCCGCCCGCCTCGCCGAGCCGCTCCAGCAGATTTGCGCCGATCGTGAGGTGGCCTTCCTCGTCAATGATTCGATCAGCCTGGCCAAGCGGCTGGGCGCGGACGGCGTCCACCTCGGGCAGGAGGATGGCGACCCACGCGAGGCACGCACCGCGCTCGGCCCGGCGGCGCAGATCGGCGTCACCTGTCACGACAGCCGCCATCTGGCGATGGAGGCCGGCGAGGCGGGGGCGGATTACGTCGCGTTCGGCAGCTTCTATCCGACCACCACCAAGCAGGTGGAGCATCGGCCGGAACCGGTGATCCTGTCCTGGTGGCATGCGCTGTTCGAGCTGCCGTCGGTCGCGATCGGCGGGATCGCCCCCGACAACGCCGCGCCGCTGATCGCTGCCGGCGCGGACTTCATCGCGGCCAGCCATGCGGTATGGGGCGGCGACGAGGCGGCGGCGATCAAGGCGTTCGATGCGGTGTTGAAGGGATAAGTCGCGCGTCACGTCATCGCGTCGCGACGCGCGCGAAGACGGGCAGGCATGGACCCGTACGTCACTGACGGCGTTGTTACGGCACCGAAATACGAGAGGTGCCCGTGAAGCGTATCGCAGCCGCCGCCCTGATCCTCGCCACGGCCCCCGCATGGGCACAGAGTGGGCGTCCGCCGCTCGATCCGGCCGTGCTCCGGATGCAGGTCGTGCTCGACAAGCTGGGCTTCGGACCCGGCATCCTGGACGGGCGTGGCGGACAATCGCTGACCAACGCGATCAAGGGCTTTCAGGAAAGTCGTGGCCTGCGCGTCACGGGGACGCCCGACGCGGCGACGCTCGACGCGCTGCGGCGCTATGCCAACGTGCGCCCAACGATGGAGGTGACGCTCGACGCCGCCGCGATGCGCGGGCCGTACGTCCCGGTGATGCCAGAGGACTATGCCGAAAAGGCCAAATTGCAGTCGATGGCGTACAGCCGCCCGCTCGAAAAACTGGCCGAGCGGTTCCACACCACGCCGCAGGTGCTGGCGGAGTTGAACCCCGGCGTGACGACGATCGCGGTGGGATCGAAGATCACGGTGCCCAACACCTTCCCGACCTCGCGCGCCTATCCCGCCGATGCGACCCCCGCATGGCGCGCGACGCTCGCCTCGCTGAACGTCGAGGCGGCGGTACCGCAGGCGGCGAAGATCGTCGTCGACAAGTCGGACGGCATCCTCGGGGTGCTGGACGCGAACGGGAAGCTGCTCGCGCAATATACCGCGACGATCGGCTCGTCGCGCGATCCATTGCCGCTCGGCAATTGGAAGGTGCTGCACGTCTCGCCCAATCCCGATTGGAAGATGAACCCCAAGATCCTGAAGGGGGTGCCCGATGACAAGCAGGCGCAGATCATCCCGCCCGGCCCCAACAACCCGGTGGGCGTGGTGTGGATCGACCTGAGCAAGGAACATTACGGCATCCACGGCACCAGCGAGCCGCAGCAGATCGGCCGCGCCCAATCGAATGGCTGCGTGCGGCTGACCAATTGGGATGCGGCGCGCGTGGCATTGATGGTGAAGGGGGGAACCCCGGTGCTGTTCCAGGCCTGACGTGACCAAGCTCGGCTGGTCGATCCTCGCGCTGATCGTGCTGCTGGGCGCGGGATTCGCTTCGCTGGTGTCGCTCGGATCGTCGCCGCCCGTGGCGACGCCGCCGACAAACGTGGAGCCGGCCCGTCCAGAGCCCGCGATCGCGGCGAATGGGCCGTTGCTGGTTCCCGTCGCGGGGGTCGCGCGCGCCGCGCTCGTCGATACGTTCGGTCAGCCACGCGACGGCGGTGCGCGCCATCACGAGGCGATCGACATCATGGCGCCGCGCGGCACGCCCGTGCTCGCCGCAGCCGATGGGCGGGTCGAGAAGCTGTTCGACAGCGTGGCGGGCGGGCGCACCATTTATCAACGATCGGCGGATGGCGGCACGATCTATTATTACGCGCATCTCGACGGCTATCGCGACGGCTTGGCCGAAGGGCAGACGCTGCGACGCGGCGAGCCGATCGCAACGGTCGGCGCCACCGGGAACGCCGATCCGGGCGCACCGCACCTGCATTTCTCCGTCCTGCGGATGCAGCCGGGGCAGGGCTGGTCGGAGGGGCAAGCGGTCGATCCGTATCCGCTTCTTGCCGAACCGCGCGCCAATCGCTAAGCCGCCGCGATCGGCGCCCGTGGGTCACCCCCGGTGATCCAGCAGTGGCGCCGCGGCTCTTTTTACACAGGCGAAGCCCCATGAAGATCAGCGGCGTGGACATCCGTCCCGGCAACATCATCGAGTACGAAGGCGGCATCTGGCGCGCGGTCAAGATCCAGCACACGCAGCCCGGCAAGGGCGGCGCGTACATGCAGGTCGAACTCAAGAACCTGCGCGACGGCCGCAAGAACAACGTCCGCTTCCGCTCCGCCGAGACGGTCGAACGCGTCCGCCTCGACACCAAGGACTTCCAGTTCCTGTTCGCCGAGGGCGACGGGCTGGTCTTCATGGACAAGGAAACCTACGACCAGGTGACGCTGCCGCGCGACCTGCTCGGCGACGCCGCCGCCTTCCTTCAGGACGGCATGGACGTCGTGATGGAGCTCTACGACGAAGAGCCGATCAGCGTGCAGTTGCCCGATACGATCGAGGCGACGATCGTCGAGGCCGACGCGGTGGTGAAGGGGCAGACCGCCTCGTCCAGCTACAAGCCCGCGATCCTCGACAACGGCGTGCGCGTGATGGTGCCGCCGCACATTTCGTCGGGCACGCGGATCGTGGTTGACGTCTATGAGCAGACGTACGTGCGGCGCGCCGACTGACCGGCTCCCTCTCCCCTAGGGGGAGAGGGTTGGGGTGAGGGGCGGCCCCAAACGCTACCGCCCGATGACTGCCCCTCACCCAAGCCTCTCCCCGGAGGGGAGAGGGCTTAAAGGTTCCTTATGCCATCCCATTCCGGCCTGTTCACCGTCATCGAACGCGCGGCGCGCAAGGCCGCACCCCGGCTGCGCCGCGACTTCAACGAGGTCCAGCATTTGCAGGTCAGCCGCAAGGGGCCGGCCGATTTCGTCAGCCAGGCCGACCAGCGCTGCGAGCGGACGCTCTACGACGAATTGTCGAAGGCGCGTCCCGACTGGGGCTTCGTGATGGAAGAGGGTGGCACGATCGAGGGCGATCCGACCAAGCCGCGCTTCATCATCGATCCGCTCGACGGCACGTCGAACTTCCTCCACGGCATCCCGCACTTCTGCATCTCGATCGCGGTCGAGGAGCCGCTGCCGAACGGCAAGCGCGACATCACGACCGCGCTCGTCTATCAGCCGTTGACCGACGAGAGCTTCTGGGCCGAAAAGGGGCGCGGGGCGTGGTTGCAGGACCAGCGGCTGCGCGTCTCGTCGCGCCGCGAACCGTCCGAGGCGCTGATCGCGACCGGCATCCCGTTCATGGGCCATGGCGATTTCGTTCAGTGGACGCGTATCTTCGGCGCGGTGGCGCCGCAGGTCGCGGGCATTCGCCGGCTGGGTGCCGCCGCGCTCGATCTCGCATGGGTCGCGGCGGGCCGCTTCGACGGCTATTGGGAAAGCGACCTGAAGCTGTGGGACGTGGCGGCGGGGATGCTGCTGGTCAAGGAAGCCGGCGGCTACGTCACCGACTTCCGCGGCGGCGACAAGCCGATCGAACGCAACGAATTCCTTGCCGCGAACGACGGGCTGCATAACAAGCTGCACAAGATGGTCGCGCAGGCGCTGCGGTAACCTCTGCCACGGGATGGGAATGACCTGTCCCGGACGGGTATGACCCATCACCCGTTCGTGCTGAGCCTGTCGAAGCACGTGCCGCGCGCACGCCCTTCGACAAGCTTAGGGTGAACGGACGGTGGTTGTGCAGCCGGCTGGCGGGACGAGGCTGCGGAACCTACCCCCGTGGCAGCGTGATCGTCGCCACCAGCCCGCCGCCCTCGCGCGGGGCCAGGACGATCCGCCCGCCGGCTTCCTCGACGATCGCGCGTGCCAGCGCCAGGCCAAGCCCGATCCCCCCGGTATGCCGGTTGCGCGAGCTTTCCAGCCGGAAGAACGGGTCGAACACCTGATCCAGCCGTTCGGTCGGAATGCCGGGTCCGCGATCCGCCACCACGATCGCCGCCATGTGCGCGTCGGACGCCAGCGACACCTCCGCGGCCCCTGCATATTTCACCGCATTCTCGATCAGGTTGCGCAGCGCGCGGCGGATCAGCGACGGGCGCAGCCGCATCCGCAGCCGCTCGGCTTCCTCGAACGTCACCGGCTCGCCCAGGTCACGGAAGTCCTCCACCACCGCATCGACCAGCGCGGCGAGATCGACCTCGGTCTCCGGCTCGCTCGGGCGCCCCAGCCGCGCCAGCGAGAGGATGTCGTCGAGGGTGCGGTTCATCTCCGCGATCGTGTCGGCCATCCGCGCGCGGTCCTGATCGTCTTCCACCGATTCGATCCGCACGCGCAGCGCGGCGAGCGGGGTCCGCAGATCGTGCCCGATCGCACCGAGCATCCGGTCCTTTTCGTCGAGCATCGCGGTGACGCGCAGCCGCAGCGCGTTGAACGCGGCGGTCACCGCGCGCACGTCGGGCGGTCCGCTCTCTTCCAGCGGATCGGGCGCGGCGGCGGGCGAATAGCCGCGCGCCGCCGCCGCCAGTTCGCGCAAGGGGCGCGAGATACGCCGCGCCACCCACAACACCGGCACCAGCACCACGACATACAGGATCAGCGTCTGTCCCAGCAGTCGCCAGAACAGCCGCAAGTCGTCGCGCGGCAACCCGCCCGACAGCGCCATCCAGCGTCCGTCGGTGCGCTTCACCGCGACGACGATCGAATCACGCGGGCCATCGTCACGCGCGGCACGCATCGCCATTCGCCGTTCGAAGCGGCTCAGCGGCATCCGATATTGCCACGGCCTGGCGACCGCGACGTCCACCGCCGCCACGCGCACGCCCATGTCGTTCAACTGGCTGGCCAGTTCGCGCGCCACGGCGGGCTGCGCCTCCATCGCACGCGTGATCGGGTCGCGCGGCACCAGCCGCACACGCCCGCGATCCGCGACCACCGGGCGCCCCGCCGCCTCCTGATCCAGCGCGTCGGCGATGCGATAGGCGGCGGGCCGCGTGATCTGCGCCATCCGCACCGCCGCCCGCTCGCGCAGCAGCAGCGCCAGGTTGACCGCCTGCGCCAGGAACAGCGCCAGCGCGACCAGCAACGCCATCTGCCCCGCCAGGCTGCGCGGCCCCGAAATCCTCACGCGACGATCGTCACAGCCGGGTGACGTCCGTCGACAGCGCGTAGCCGCCGCCCCACACCGTCTTGATGATCTCCGGGTTCTTGGGATCCGGCTCGATCTTGCGGCGCAGACGGCTGACCTGATTGTCGATCGCCCGGTCGAAGGCTGCCGCCTCGCGTCCCTGCGTCAGGTCGAGCAGTTGATCGCGCGTCAGAACCTGTCGCGGACGGTGCACCAGCGCGAGCAGCAGGTTGTATTCTCCGGTCGACAGCGGCACCGACACGCCCTCGCGGTCGATCAACGCGCGCTCGCCGGTCTTCAACACCCAGCCCGCAAAGGCATAGGAGCCGCTTTCGGGCGCATGATGCCGCACCCCGCCGCCGGCGGTGCGCCGCAGGACGGTCTTGATCCGCGCCGCCAGTTCGCGCGGGGAGAAGGGCTTCACGACATAATCGTCCGCGCCCATCTCCAGCCCGACGATCCGGTCGGTCTCCTCGCTCTTGGCGGTCAGCAGGATCACCGGCGTCTCGCCGGTCGCGCGGACGTGGCGGCACAGCGACAGCCCGTCCTCGCCCGGCATCATGATGTCGAGCACGATCAGGTCGATCGCATAGGCCGCCAGCCGGGTGCGCGCCGCCTCCGCATCGCCGGCCTGCGTCACCCGGAAACCCTGCTTCGTCAAATAGGTGGCCAGCGGTTCGCGGATCGACCGTTCGTCATCCACCAGCAGGAGGTGCGGCGTGTCGCCCATGGTCATGGCACCTGACACAATCTTTCGTGCGCGAAAAGAGCTCAGCCGACCGGGGCCGGATCGACGTCGCCCTCGACGGGGGCGACGCCGCGCGCATGGCCGACATGGCGGGCGCGCATCATCAACATCATCGCCTCCCGCTCGCGCGCGTCGATGCGACCGTCATGATTGGTGTCGATCCGGTCGAACCGACGCAGCGCGCGATCGCGAAACTGCGCCTGGCTCTGGTCGGCGTCGCGCCGCTCGCGCATCCGGGGCGGTGAGCGGTGCTGCGCCCGCCAGCTCCGCCGCTCGTCGACGGTCAGCTTGCCGTCGTGATTGGCGTCCATCGCCGCGAAGCGTCGGTCGGCATCGGCGGCGGCTTCCTCGCGGGTGACGATCCCGTCGCCGTCCTGATCGGTGGCGTTCGGCGGGGCGGGAGCGGGGGCGGCGGGCGCTGTCGGCGCCTGTGCCTGCACCCCGGCGCCGGCGAAGCCGCCCAGCACGGCGGCACCCAAAGCGGCGGCGGTGATCCACGTCCTCATCGCAATCCCTTTCGATCCTGAAGCGGGCGGAGCGTCCCGCGCCATGCCTTTTGCGCGCTCCGCGTCGCCGGATCGTGTCGGCGGAGTGCCGATTTTGTCGCGATATGTGTCAGCCGAAGATCGCCGCCGCCTGCATCTGCTCGGCCATTTTGCGTCCCCGCGCGTTCCAGATCGCCATCTCCTGCGATGTGGCGCCGCCGCGCGCATGATCGGTGCGCGTCTCGACCAGCCACCAGCCGTCATCGGTGTCCGGCGCGGGATCGAGCAGGTTGACCATCCACGTCAGCGAGCTGAGCGGTGCGGGGCGCGTCAGCAGCCGCATCGCCGCCGGCGGCAGCGCGTCGCCGATCGCCAGCAACTCGACCGCCGGAGCCAAGCCGCCACGCTCCACCAACCGCACCCAGCGGCGCCAGCCGACGCCGTCGATCGTGCGCTCCACCGTCTCGAACCGCTCGGTGAAGGCGATCGCGGGCAGCCCGCGCAGGATCGTATCGCCGGGGCCGGGGGGCGGGCAGGGTGCGGTGGCGGTACGGTCGTGATCGACCACGCTGTCCATCGCGCGCATGAACACGAAGGTACAGCGCACGCCCAGCCCCGTCGCTCCGCCGACATCGGCCTGCACGAAGGCGGCGTTGCGTCCGCGCCGCAACAGCGTGACCGTCACCTCCACCTCGTCGGCCAACGGTCCGACGAAGGCGACTTGCGCGGACCGCAGCGGCGGCAGGTCGGGCAGCGCGTTCAGCACCGCGTCGAGCGCCAGCGCGGCCGACAGCCCGCCATAAGCGGTGCGTCCCTGCAACCATGCCGCCGGGATCGTCACCCGCCGTCGTCCGTCGCCGGCGTCATGCACCGCCGCGAGGATGTCGTGCAGCGCGCTCACTTGGCGGCGAGCGCCTTGCCACGTTCATAGGCACGCGCCACCGCCGGGCGCTCCGCCACCGCCGCGTGCCAGCGCGCGACGTTCGGGAACCGCGCGAGGTCCTGGCCCTGCGCCTCGGGCAGGATCCACGGATGGCACGCCATGTCGGCCACCGTGTAATCGTCGCCGATGATGAACGCCCGTCCCTCCAGTTGGCGATCGAGCACGCCGTACAGCCGCTCGGTCTCCTTGAGGTAGCGGTCGATGGCATAGGGCACCTTTTCCGGCGCGTAGCGCGTGAAATGGTGGTTCTGCCCCAGCATCGGCCCCAGGCCGCCGACCTGCCACATCAGCCACTGCAGCACCGCGACATGCGAACGCGGATCGCCGCCGCCGAACTGCCGGGTCTTGTGCGCGAGGTACAACAGGATGGCGCCGCTTTCGAACACGCTGATCGGCGCGCCGCCATCGGTGGGCGCATGATCGACGATCGCGGGCATCTTGTTGTTCGGAGAGATCTTCAAAAAGTCGGGCTGGAACTGCGCGCCCGCGCCAATATCGACCAGGTGGATCGTATGATCGAGCGCCGCCTCCTCAAGGAAGATCAGCACTTTGTGCCCATTCGGCGTGGGCCAGTAATGAAGGTCGATCATCGCGTCCGTCTCCCATGCGCGTCCCGCACGGTCTTCACTTAAGCCGCTCTCGCCGAACCGCAACGCCGCATACGCGCCACATCTGCTTGCAGCGGCGTGGCAAAAGATTATTAAGCGCTGCTACGAAGTTGCTGGGGGGCGACGTGACGGTGAAGGACGATGCGGTGGCGGGCGTGGACGTGCGTTACGTGCCGGCGGGGGATCGGCTGGCCCGCTACGTGACCGGTTTCCATCGCTTCGCCGCGCCGATTACGTCGCATGCGCTGTCCGATGCCTTCTTTCCCAGCGTCGCCACGATCCGCATCTCGTTGCGCGACAGCCCGGCATGGTCGCTGAAAATCGGCAGCCGGCTGATCGATCCGATGCCGCGCGTCGCGCTGACCGGGCCGACCAGCTA
>CAJYSA010000097.1 GCA_913777325.1 uncultured Sphingomonas sp.
CCCGTTCACCATGCAGCCGATGTCACCGTCCAGCTTGATGTACGCCAGGTCGTACTTCGACGCTTCCAGCTCGGCGGGATCCTCCTCGGTCTCGTCGCGCAGCTCCATCAGATCCTTGTGGCGGAACATGGCGTTGCCGTCGAAGCCGACCTTGGCATCGAGCACCATCAGCTTATCGTCCTCGGTGACGGCGAGCGGGTTGATCTCGATCTGCGCGGCGTCGGTGCCCAGGAACGCGTCATAGACCTTGCCGGCCAGGCTCTGCGCCTGCTTGGCGAGGTCGCCGGTCAGCCCCAGCGCGTTGGCCACGGCGCGGCCATGGTGCGGCTGGAACCCGGTGGCCGGATCGACCGCGAAGGTGTGGATCTTCTCGGGCGTGTCGTGCGCGACCGTCTCGATGTCCATCCCGCCCTCGGTCGACACCACGAAGGCGACGCGGCCCGTGGCGCGATCGACCAGCAGCGCGAGGTAGAATTCCTTCGCGATGTCGACGCCGTCGGTGACGTACAGGCGATTCACCTGCTTGCCGGCGTCGCCGGTCTGGATCGTGACCAGCGTATTGCCGAGCATCTCGGTGGCGGCGTGGCGCACTTCATCCTCGGTCTTGGCGAGGCGGACGCCGCCCTTGCTGCCCTCGGGAAGCTCCTTGAACTTGCCCTTGCCGCGGCCACCGGCGTGGATCTGCGCCTTGACGACATACAGCGGCCCGGGCAGCTTCTTCGAGACTTCCACGGCCTCCTCCACGCTCATCGCGGCAAAACCGGCCGGCACGGGCACGCCGAATTTCGCGAGCAGTTCCTTGGCCTGATATTCGTGGATGTTCACGGGGGCTCTCCCAGGTGCAGCGATAAAATCGCGGCAGCCTAAAGCACAGGGGCGCGCGCGAATCCACCCTTTATCGTTTCGCAGTTGCGATGCAATTGCATTAAAGGCAGTCGCAGGTGTTGGGCTCATCCATGCTCTTCGTTCGTGCGGCAAGACCGGCCCTCTGACGGTTGCCCTTTCGTTCCGGAAGCATCATGTCCCGAACCGTGATCCGGCTTCCGCATCCCGCGCTGCACGCCAGCCATTCCGGCATCTGGATGGCGCGCGACGGTGATACCCGCGCGCTGTCCCGCGGTGAAGCGATCCGGCTGGCGGCGGACACGCCCGTGATCCTGCTCAACGCGCCGCTGATCGGCCAGCGGCTCGGCTATGCCGATCTGTCGGGGCTGGATCTGCTCGAACTGTTCGCCTTCCTGCATCCCGCACGGTTCATGGTGCCGACGCCCAAGGGGGTGGCGGACGAATGTGGCATGGCCGCACCGGCGCAGGACGCGGACGTCGCCGCCTTCCTGCACGACGCGACCGAACGGATGCTGGCGGTGACGGGTGGCGAGTGGCCCGAGCGGGAAGGGGCGTGGACCGCCGCGCAGTCGCTGACCCGCGCGCGCTGGGCATGGGCGCCGGTGGTGGCGCCGCGCATCGCCAAGCCGCAACAGAACGAACGCTGGCTGTTCGCGCGGCTGCCGGAATGGGACGAGGTCGCCCCGCGTCCCGCGCCGCGCAGCGTGACGCTGGACGATCGCGCGGTGCTCGATCGGCTCGACCGGCTGACCGGGCAGGGCGCGGAGCCGCGCGCCGGGCAGCGTGCCTATGCCGCCGCCGCGAGTGCCGCCTTCGCCCCACGCATCGCGCGCGACACGCCCAACCTGGTATTGGCGGAGGCGGGGACCGGGATCGGCAAGACGCTCGGCTATCTCGCGCCCGCTAGCCTGTGGGCCGAGCAGGCGGGCGGTGCGGTGTGGGTGTCGACCTATACCAAGACGCTGCAACGCCAATTGGGGCACGAGACGCGGCGGCTCCATCCCGACCGCGCGCTGCGCAAGGCGAAGGTGGTGACGCGCAAGGGGCGGGAGAATTACCTCTGCCTGCTCAACCTCGAGGATGCGTTGCAGGGCGGGTTCGCGGGGCGTGCCGCGATCCTGGCGCATCTGGTCGCGCGCTGGGCGGCCTATACCGACGATGGCGACATGATCGGTGGTGACCTGCCCGGCTGGCTGGTGGCGCTGTTCCGCCGCAACGGCTCGGCGGCGCTGACCGACCGGCGCGGCGAATGCGTCTATGCCGGCTGCCCGCATTATCGCAAATGCTTCATCGAGCGGGCGGCGCGCGCCTCCGCCGAGGCCGATCTGGTGATCGCCAACCATGCGCTGGTGATGGTGAACGCCGCGCGCGGGCGCGAATTGGCGACGCGCCCGACGCGCTATGTCTTCGACGAAGGGCACCATCTGTTCGACGCCGCCGACGCGATGTTCGGCACCGCGCTGACCGGGGCGGAGACGATCGAGCTGCGCCGCTGGATCATCGGGCCGGAGGGCACGTCGCGCGGGCGGCGGCGCGGGCTCCAGGCGCGGCTGTCCGACGTCGCCAGTTATGACGAACAGGGCGGTCGCGCGGTGGCGGATATCGTCGCGGCGGCGCAGGCGCTCGCCTCCGACGGCTGGCTGGCACGCGTCGCGGAGGGGCAGCCGTTCGGCGCGATCGAGGCGTTGCTGGGCGCGGTGCGCGGACTCGCCTACGCACGCGCCGAGGAGCAGGGCGCGGACGCCGGCTACGGACTGGAAACCGAACTCGCCGAGCCGTCGCCCGAACTGATCGAGGCCGCCGCCCCCGCCGCGCACGCGCTCGACGCCTTGGTCCGCCCGATGGTGGCGCTGGGGAAGCGCCTGGAGGCGGTGCTGGCGGAGGCGCCGGACTGGCTGGACGGCCCGGCGCGCGCGCGGGTGGACGGGGCGATCGCCTCGATCGGGTGGCGGGCGGAGACGGTGGCGGCGTGGCTTGCGCTGTTGGCGCGAATCGGCGGCCCTGCCGATCCGCGCTTCGTCGACTGGCTGGCGGTCGATCGCAACGAAGGGCGCGAATATGACATCGGGCTGCATCGTCGCTGGCTGGACCCGACGTTGCCGTTCGCGGAGACGGTGCTGAAGGGCGCACACGGCGCGCTGGTCACGTCCGCGACGCTGACCGCCGGGGGCGATTGGGATACCGCCGAGGCGCGGGTCGGCGCGCCACATCTGCCGCGCGCGCCGGGGCGCTTCCAGGTGGAGAGCCCGTTCGACTATGCGCGCCATGCCGAGGTGGTGATCGTCACCGACGTGAAGCGTGGGGACGTGCCCGCGCTGGCCAACGCCTATGCGCGACTGATCGAGGCGAGCGCGGGCGGTGCGCTGGGACTGTTCACCGCGATCCGGCGCTTGCGCGCGGTCCACGCGCGCGTCGCCGATCGGCTGGCGCGCGCCGGGCTGCCGCTGCACGCGCAGCACGTCGACCCGGTCGATACCGGCACGTTGGTCGACATCTTCCGCGACGATGCGCATGCCAGCCTGTTCGGCACCGACGCACTGCGCGACGGGGTGGACGTGCCCGGCCATTCGCTGCGGCTGGTGGTGATGGAGGGGGTGCCCTGGCCCAAGCCGACCGTGCTCCACGCCGCGCGGCGGCTGGCGGGGGGCGGCAGCGCGTATGACGACCGGATCGTCCGTGCGCGGCTGGCGCAGGCGTTCGGGCGGCTGATCCGGCGCGGCAGCGACGCGGGGCTGTTCGTGCTGCTGTCCGCCGCGATGCCCTCGCGGCTGCTCGACGCCTTTCCAGGCGGCGTCACCGTGACGCGCGTGCCGCTGGACGAGGCGGTGGAAAGAGTGCGGCGGCGGCTTTCCACCGCGCCTGACATGGGGCATGACGCGCCCCTCGACGCCTGACGGAGATGATCGCCCCGTGAAGACGCTGACGCTGTTGCGCCATGCCAAATCGGGCTGGGACGACCCCGTGGCGCGCGATTTCGATCGCCCGTTGAACGCGCGCGGGCGGCGCGCCGCGACCGTGATGGGGCGGCACGTTCGCGATCTGGGGCTCGGCTTCGATCAGGTGATCGCCTCTCCCGCGGTGCGCGTGACGGAGACGGTGGCCGAGGTCGAACGCGGGCTGGCGCGCGCCTTGTCGCCCGTCTGGGACCGGCGGCTGTATCTGGCCTCGGCGGCGACGTTGCTGGACGTGGTGCACGAAGGTGACGCGGCGGCCGGTTCGCTGCTGCTGATCGGGCACAATCCGGGGCTGGAGGAGCTGGCGATGCTGCTGGTGCCCGACAGTGCGGGTGGCTTGCGCGACGCGGTGGAGGAGAAATATCCGACCGCCACGCTGGCCGAGATCGCGTTCGATACCGATGACTGGCAGGCGGTGGCGCCCGGTGTCGGGCGGCTGACCCGCTTCGTGCGACCGCGCGATATCGATCCGACGCTGGGGCCGGAGCGGGAATAGGCTCAACCGATTCCGCTCAGCAGGTGACGTTCTGCGGCGTCGCCGCGCGGATCGTGCATTGCGGGCGTCCCTCGACGCGGACCTGCGCGTCGGCGCCGGCGGTGACCTGCGCGGTGCTCCGCGCGCGGGCGTGGATCACGATATCGCCCGCCGCCTGCACGTGCGCGCGATCGGCGACCACGCGCGCGGCGTCGAGGGTGCCGGGGCCATTGCCCGCCAGCCGCATCTCGCCCGCGCGCCCGGCGGCGGTGATCGCCCCGTCGCCGACCAGCGTGGCGACGAACACGTCCGCGTCGACCTGCGCGATCGTCACGTCGCCCGCGCCGGACACCGACACGGTGGCGCGGGTGCCGCGCAAGGTGTCGAGCGAGACCGTGGCGGGCGCGAAGACGGCCAGCGTGTCAAGCCGGGGCGTCGCGACCACGACCTCCGCCGCGATCGGCCCCTTGCGCAGGGCGCGGATTGTCAGCGTCGCGCCATCGGCGCGCAGGTCGAGCGCGTCGAGCATCGTCCGGTCGACGGCGGTCGCGCGCACGCCGTTGCCGCCGCCGGTGACGATGCGCACCGACACCGGTGCCTCGATCCGCACGCGCTCGACGCTGCCGACCGGCCAGCGCCGTTCGGCGGCATCGGCGACGGTCGGCGTGGCCAGCAGCGCGAGGAGCGCGGTCAGCCGCCGCATCGAACGGTGCCGGATCCGGCCTTGCGAACGGTGCAGCGCGCGGCGGGGCCAAGATCGACATCGCCCGATCCGACCAGCGAAACCGTCGCCGCGCCGCGCACCGTCGCGCGGACGTCGCCGGATCCGGCGAGCCGCACCTCGGCATCGCGCGCCGCAAGCCCGCCCGCATCGATATCGCCCGAGCCCGCGGACCGGATCGTAAGCCGCCCGGTCTGGCCGGCGGCGCTGATATCCCCCGACCCGGCGACCGCGAGCGCCAGCGACTCCGTCGCGACCTGCGCGATGCGCAGGTTCCCCGATCCGGCGAGCCGCGCGTCGAATCCGGCCCCGCGCACCCGATCGATCGTGAGATCGCCCGAGCCGTCGAGCGCGGCGGCGGTCAGCGTGGGCAGCGTGACGAAGACCCGGGCGTTTCCGCGCACGCCGCTCCACCGACGCGAGACGATCAGGCGGTCGCCCTCGCGCGAGATCACCAGCTTGTCGAGGATCTGCGGATCGCCCTCGGCGCGCACCGCGAAGCCGCCGCCGACGCGCACGTCGACATTGTCGCTGCCCGATAGCGTCACCGCGCTGAAATCGCGGACGTCATAGGTGCGCGACGCGCCGGTGCCGGTTGCGGCGACCGCCTCGCCCTCGACACGGGCATTGTTGCCGCACGCGACGAGCGGCAACAATGCCGCGAGAACCACCGTCCGCATCCCAAGTCCCTCCATTGTGTATTGCTTTAATAATACACATGGCCGAAGCGTACAAACGAAAAGAGGCGACCGTCGCCGGCCGCCCCTTCCGCACGCAACAGAAGCGATGCCGCGTCAGGCGGGCACCTTCTCCTTGTTGTAGATGGCCGCGGCCTTGCGCAGGATCTCCAGGATCTTCTCCTGCGCCGCCGGCTCGTCGATCTGCTCCATCGCGGCCAGCTCGCGCGCCAGGCGGCTGCACGCGCCCTCGAAGATCTGCCGCTCGGAATAGCTCTGCTCCGGCTGATCGTCGGCGCGGAACAGGTCGCGGACCACCTCGGCGATCGACGCCAGGTCGCCCGAGTTGATCTTCGCCTCATATTCCTGCGCGCGGCGCGACCACATGGTGCGCTTCACCTTGGGCTTGCCCTTCAGCGTCTCCATCGCCTCGCGCATCGTCTTGTCCGACGACAGCTTGCGCATGCCGACCGATTCGGCCTTGTTGGTGGGGACGCGGAGCGTCATGCGCTCCTTTTCGAACCGCAGGACGTACAGCTCCAGCTGCATCCCGGCGATTTCCTGTTTCTGCAGCTCGATGACGCGCCCCACGCCATGCTTGGGATAAACGACATAATCGCCGACATCGAAATGCAGAGCCTTGGCAGCCATCGGTGGCCTTTCCAATGTTGTGGCCCCAACGGACCCGACCCGTGGCGCAAGCGCCGCGATGCTGATCGGGCTGGGGCAGTAAGGTTGGACGTCTCCGGCGGACGCTAAGGAAGCGCCCGTGCCGGACGTATATAATCCATCCGCAACAAAATTTCCAGCCTGTTTAGGTCAGCGCCGCTGACGACGCGGAACTTTTTTACAAAGTGCGCGTGTCGTGGCGTGCCAGCCAGCCGCGCAGCACGCCGATCGTCTCGACCGGGCGGTCGCTGAGCGTCCCGTGCGCGGCACCGGGGATGACCGCCACTTCGGCCCCGTTCGGGACGCGCGCGGCAAAATCCAGCACGGTGGCGGGGCGCGCCTCGTCATACTGGCCGACCATGAACAGTGTGCGCCGGCCATCGAGCCTGGCGAGCAGCGGCAGCCCGTCATAGTCACGCAGGGTGCCGGTCGCGACGAACTCGCTCTTGCCCCACATCGTCCCGTACAGACGCTGATTGAAGCCGCGGTTGCCCGGTGCGCGCGCCGCCTCGCGCATCGCCGGTGGCGCGTCCTCGCGGCGATTGTAGTGGCGGTAGAAGACCTCGGTCGCGTCAGCGCAGACGGCGGGCGTGGGCGGGGTCGCGCCCTCGCACGCCCGCAGCGTGTCGCGCGTGGCGGGGGGCAGCGCGGCGCGCAACGTGGCGGCATCGGCCAGCCATGCCTTCGTGGCGATCAACGGCCCGCCCAGCACGCTGCTCACC
>CAJYSA010000098.1 GCA_913777325.1 uncultured Sphingomonas sp.
GGGGCACGTGCTTCGACAGGCTCAGCACGAACGGGGTGGGTGGTTCGCGCGCAATGACGGTTTCGGGCGAGGGGATCGTGCGCTAGACACACGATCGCGTAGAAAAGGGGATCGCGCGCATGTTCGACACCACCGCCTTCCTGTTCGGGGCCGGGCATTTCCTGATCGCGTTCGCGATCGCATGCCTGTTCCTGGGCGTGTTCAAGTGGCTGTATCAGGTGTCGACGCCCTATGACGAACGCCGGCTGGTCGCCGAGGGCAATATGGCGGCGGCGGTGACGTTCGGGGGGGCGATCGTCGGCTTCGCGCTGCCGCTCGCCGCCGCGCTGGAGGTGACCGCCAACCCGCTGGAGTTCGTGGCGTGGGCGGTGCTGGCCGGGGTGATCCAGGTGGTGGCGTCGCTGGTGGTGCGGCGTATCGTGATCCGCGACCTGGCGGCGCGGATCGAGACCGGCAACGTGGCGAGCGCGGTCTATATGGCCGCGACCTCGATCGCGCTCGGACTGCTCAACGCCGCCTGCATGAGCTATTGAGGCTGACGCGATGACCGATCTTCTTCCGCCCCGGCGCAAGCGCTCCGCCGCCGCCGGGCTGACCGCCGCCGGCGCGCTGGCGATGCTGTCGGGCTGCGACGGCACGCCGGACCAGCAACAGCAGTTCGGCGCGCCGACCGAGGTGTCGGCGTTCCGCACCGTCGACGAATGCGTCGCGAGCGGCGCCTTCGCCAAGGTGACGTGCGAGAATGCCGCGAAGGAGGCCGCGACCACCGACGGCAAGGCGGCGCCGCGCTTCGATGAAAAGAGCCTGTGCGAGGACCAGTTCGGATCGGGCCAGTGCCTGGCGCGCAACGAGGGTGGGCAGAGCTTCTTCGTGCCGCTGCTGACCGGGTTCATGATCGGGCGGCTGCTCGACGGTTCGGGCTATCGCTACAACGGACTGTACCGCAATAACCGCGACGACCGCTGGTACACGCCGTCGGGCGCATGGCTGTACGGCGGCGGCTATGGCGGGCGCGGCTATAATTATCAGGTCGGGTCGCGCGCGGTGACCGCGCCGATCACCACGCAGCGCATCCAGACGCGCAGCTCGGTGGTGTCGCGCGGCGGGTTCGGCGGGCGCGTCTCGGCGCGGTCGAGCGGGGGCTGGGGCGGCGGGCGCTCCTTCGGGGGATGACGCAGCCGATCGCCGGGTGACGCGTTTGCCGTGGTGACGATCGACAAAGGACAGGAATGACCCGGCTTTTCCACGTCAGCGACGTACATTTCGGCGCCGAAGATCCCGCGGCGGTCAAGTGGTTCCGCGAAGTGGTGGCGCTGGAGAAGCCCGACGCGGTCATCATGACCGGCGATTTGACGATGCGCGCGACGAAGCGCGAGTTCGACGAGGGCGGTGCGTGGCTGGCGAGCCTGGGGGTGCCGGTGACGCTGGAGGTCGGCAACCACGACATTCCATATTATTGGGATCCGCTGCGCCGGCTGTTCGCGCCCTATTCGCGCTACGCCGCGGTCGAGAAGATGATCGAGCGCCCGCTGGAGATCGACGGGATCACGATCGTGCCGCTGAAGACCACCGCGCGTGCGCAATGGCGCTGGAACTGGTCGAAGGGGCGGGTGAGCACCGGATCGCTGCGCCGTGCGCTGGCGCTGGTCGAGGCGGCGCCGCGCGGCAATCTGATCTTCGTGGCCGGGCACCACCCGCTGATCGACGGCGGGAGCCAGGGGACCGCGAAGACGAAGCGCGGTGACGTCGCGCTGGCGGCGCTGGCCGACGCGGGGGTGCATGCGGTGCTGTCGGGCCATGTCCACGATCCGTTCGACATGCCGTATGAGCGCAACGGCTGGCGGCTGCGGATGATCGGGGCGGGGACGCTGTCGAAACGGACGCGCAACTCGCCACCGGCATTCAACGAGATCCGGGTGACGGGCGATCGTTTCGAGACGCTGGTGCGGACGATGTCGGCGCAGCCGGTGCACCCGATCAGCGAATTGACGACGGCAGGGCGGTAGGGGCTTACGCCCTCTCCCCCCTTGGGGAGATGGGCGGCGTCTCACCGAGACCGGCCTCTCGGTGAGACCTCGACCCCTCACCCAACCCTCTCCCCGGAGGGGAGAGGGCTTAAGGTGGCGGGCGGATGGCTTTCCCGCCCCGCACGCCCTATCTCGGGCCCGTGCCAAAGAAACCCAGCCCCGGCCTGCCGACGCGCGAGCAGATCCTCGATTTCATCACGTCCTCCGCGACCCCCGCCGGCAAGCGCGAGATCGCGCGCGCCTTCGGCCTTACCGCGCAACAGAAGATCGCGCTGAAGGCGCTGTTGAAGGACATGGGCGACGAGGGGCTGATCGATTCCGCGCCCGGCCGCGCGTTCCACAAGATGGGCGGACTGCCCAAGGTGACGGTGCTGCGGATCGCCGACATCGACCAGGGCGGCAACGTATGGGCGGTGCCCGAGCGGTGGGAAGCCGACGTGCCGACCCCGCGCATCCGCGTGCGCGACCGCAAGCGCGGCGCGCTGGGGGTCGGCGAGCGCATCCTCGCGCGCACCGAGGAGACCGGCGGCGGCTGGACCGCGCATCCGATGAAGGTGCTGGCGCCCGCCTCCGAACAGGTGATCGGGGTGCTGCGGCGCGAGGGGGAGCGCTTGTGGCTGCAGGGTGTCGAGAAGAAGGAGCGGCGCGAATATCCGGTCGCGGATGCCGGGGGCGCCGAGGCGGGCGACCTGGTGAGCGCCGAGCTGTCGGGACGGCCGCCGCGCGTGATGGCCAAGGTGGTGCAGCGGCTGGGCGATCCGTTCGCGCCGCGCAGCTTCTCGCTGATCGCGATCCACAAGCACGGCATCCCCGACACGTTCGTGCAGGAAGCACTGGACGAGGCGCGGCGCGTCGCGCGGCAGCCGTTGGGGGACGACCGCGAAGACCTGACCCACCTGCCGATCGTCGCGATCGACCCCGCCGACGCGCGCGATCACGACGATGCGGTGTGGGCGGCGCCCGACGACGATCCCGCGAACGCGGGCGGGTGGAAGGCGATCGTCGCGATCGCCGACGTCAGCTTCTATGTGCGGCCCGGCAGCGCGATCGACCGCGAGGCGCGGGCGCGCGGCAATTCGGTCTATTTCCCGGACAGGGTCGTGCCGATGCTGCCCGAAGTGCTGTCGGCGGATGTCTGCTCATTGAAGGCGGGCGAGGATCGCGCGGCGCTGGCGTGTCACCTTCAGGTGACGAAGGCGGGCGCGCTGAAGAGCTGGCGGTTCACGCGCGCGGTGGTGCGATTGGTGGCGAACATCCCCTATGAGGATGCGCAGGCGATGGTCGACGCTTCTAGCCCCCGCCCCCCCGGGGAGGGGGTTGGCGTAGGGGATGCCGCGGGTGGTGGTCTCGGTGAGACACCGGCCGCGCACCCAACCCTCTCCCCGGAGGGGGGAGGGCTACGTTCGGAACTCGCTAACCTCTGGGATTGCTGGCGCGCGCTGGCCGAGGCGCGCGACAAGCGCGAGCCGCTCGACCTCGACCTGCCCGAGCGACGGGTGGTGCTCGACGAGAAAGGGCGGATCATGTCGGTCGCGCCGCGCGAGCGGCTCGATGCGCATCGCCTGATCGAGGATTATATGATCGCCGCGAACGTCGCCGCCGCCAAGGCGCTGGAGGCGAATAAGGCGCCGGTGATGTACCGCGTCCACGAACCGCCCGCGCGCGAGAAGCTGGTCGCGCTCAAGGATTATCTCGAGACGTTCGAGGTGCCGTTCGCGCTGGGGCAGGTGGTGAAGCCCGCCACGTTCAACCGCATCCTGGAGCGGGTGGGCGACGTGCCGTTCCGGCCCGAGATCATGGAGCAGGTGCTGCGCACGCAGACGCAGGCCTATTATGCGCCCGCCAATCACGGACATTTCGGGCTGTCGCTGGGCAGCTATGCGCATTTCACCTCGCCGATCCGGCGCTATGCCGACCTGATGGTGCACCGCGCATTGGTGTCGGCCTATGCGCTGGGGCCGGGCGGGCTGAACGGCGACGAGGACTTCGAGCTGGCGGGCACGACGATCAGCAAGCTGGAACGCCGCGCGATGGAGGCGGAGCGCGAGACGGTCGACCGCTATGTCGCGGCGTTCCTGAGCGAGCGCGTCGGCGAGCTGGTGGAGGTGCGGATCACCGGCGTCACCAATTTCGGCTTCTTCGCGACCGTCGACGGGATCGGCGGCGACGGATTGATGCCGGTGCGCGATCTGGGCGGGGAATATTTTCGCTTCGACGAGGCGGCGCGGCGGCTGGTGGGCGAGCAGAGCGGCGAGGAATATGCGCAGGGGCAGCGGCTGGAACTGCGGCTGGCCGAGGCGAACCCGGTGTCGGGCGCGCTGCGCTTCGAGCTGCCCGAAGGCCGTTACGGCGGCGCGCGGACCGAGCGTGCGGCGCCGAAGGGCGTCAAGCCGCCACGCGTGCTGAAGCGGCGCGGGCGGCCCGGCAATCTGCGTCACCAGAATCGCAAGAAGTAACGAGGAGCTTTCCCATGTCCGGCACGATCATGGCCGCGTTGATCGCGAAGGCGCGCAATCGCGTCGTCTGGCACTTCACCTCCGCCGGGGCGACGTCGAAGGAGACGGCCACCCGCTTCGACATGCCCGACAAGCGGCTGGACCGGCGCGTGTTCGAACGGATGCTGGCGTTCGGCGCGATCGAGAAGACGCCGGCGGGCCTGTATTGGATGAACGAGGCGCGACTGGGCGATTATCGCAAGGAATCGCTGGCGCGGGTGCTGGGGATCCTGGCGATCGCCGGCTTCGCCGCGGCGGGCGCGATGGCGATCGGCGGGTAGCGTTGTCCACGGCCCATGCACGGCATTTCCACGCGCCGTGCCGGGGTTATCAGGCGATTGTCCACTGAGTTATCCACAGCAGCGCGCGCCATCGCGGTGCGCGCGACGGTGGCGCGCGACGGAGCCAGGCGCTAACCGGCATGGCATGTCGCATCGCCCGAACCGCCTGTACCTGTCCTCCGACGCGCTGGTTGCGAACTGGCGCGCGCTAGCGCGGCTGAGCGGCACGGCGGCGTGCGGCGCGGCGGTGAAGGCCGACGGATATGGGCTGGGCGCGCGCCCGGTGGTCGAGCGCCTGCTGGGCGCCGGGTGTCGCGACCTGTTCGTGGCGAGCTGGGCCGAGGCGGAGGGAGTCGCGGACCTGGCACTGGCGGCGGGCGCGTCGCTGGCGGTACTCCATGGATTGCGCGACGCCGACCTGCCCGCGCTGGCGCGGCTGCCGGGGGTGCGCCCGGTGCTGAGCACCGCCGCGCAACTGGTGCGGTGGCGCGGGGTCGCGGGCGGGCGCGCATGCGACGTGATGATCGACACGGGGATGAACCGGCTGGGCATCGGGCGCGCGGAGATCGCCGCCGGGATGCTCGACGGCGTGGCGATCGATACGGTGATGAGCCATCTGGCCTGCGCCGACGAACCCGACCACGCGATGAACGAGGCGCAGCGCGCCGCCTTCGCGGCGCTGACCGGACGCACCAGCGCGCGACGGATGAGCCTGGCCAATTCGGCGGGGATCGCTCTGGGGGCGGGTTATCACTTCGACCTGACCCGGCCGGGGCTGGCGCTGTACGGCGGGGTGCCGGCGCCGGGGCTGGCCGGGGCGATCTGCCCGGTGGCGACGATCGCGGCGGAGGTGCTGCAACGGCGCGTGGTGCGCGCGGGCGACACGGTGGGGTATAATGCGACGTGGCGTGCCGAGGTCGATACCCCGGTCGCGATCGTCAACCTGGGCTATGCCGACGGGTATCGCCGTGCGCTGTCGGATCGCGGCTGTGCCTTCGCGGGCGACGCGCCGCTGCCGGTGATCGGACGCGTGTCGATGGACCTGCTGGCGCTGGATGCCAGCGCGGCGGCGGTGCGCGAGGGCGACTGGGTGCGCTTCGACGACGATCTGGTGCATGTCGCGGCGGCGAGCGGGGTGAGCCAGTACGAGCTGCTGACCGGGCTGGGGCAGCGATTCGAGCGGCACTGGTCGTAACGGGCTCGGCTCGCGCTCAGCGCGCGTGCCGGGCGAGCCATTCGGCGAGCGGTTCCCACAGGAGCGCGCGCGCGCCGCCTCCGACCATCATGCCGACATGCCCCGCGGCAAGGTCGCGCCGTTCGGCCAGTCCGGCGGCGGTGGCGGCGGGCACGATCCGGTCGGTCAGGGAGACGAACTCGATCGCGGGGCAGGGCAGGGCGTGCGGGTCGACGATCCGTCCGCCGACCGACCACGCCGCGCGCCCGGGCCGGTCCTGCGCCACGAGTGCCTCGAACAGATCCGCGCCGGCGGCATAGGTGAGCGGCGCGCCGCCATTCGCCCAATCCTCGCGCAGGACGAAGCGCGCGGCGGCGGTGGCGTCCATCGTCGCGAAGGCGGCG
>CAJYSA010000099.1 GCA_913777325.1 uncultured Sphingomonas sp.
CGCCCGACGTTACGTCGTGGCGGGCCTTTGCTATGGGGTATCACGCGTCATTGCGAGCGCAGCGAAGCAATCCAGGGCGTCCTGTTCCGGCCCTGGATTGCTTCGCTGCGCTCGCAATGACGTCGCAGGCGGCGGCACGTCCGTCCGGTGCCGGCGATTGAAAGACCACGCTTCCGCCTGTCCCGACGCCCACCGATGCGCCGGGACCGGCGGCGCTTCGTTACCGCGCCAGCGACGCGGCGGCGCGGGCGCGGGCTTCGATCTCGGGCAGCGTCCCTTCGGTCACCCAACTGCCGCCGACGCACAGCACGGGGCCGATCGCCAGCCAATCGGGCGCGCTCGCCTCGGTGATGCCGCCGGTCGGGCAGAACTTGCACTGGTAGAAGGGCGCGGCGAGCGCCTTCAGCGCCTTCACCCCGCCGCTCGTTTCGGCCGGGAAGAACTTGAAATGCTCCAGCCCCATGTCCATCCCGCGCATGATGTCGCCGGCGGTGGCGACGCCTGGCAGCCACGGGATCCCCGCCTCCATGATCGCGTCGCCGGTCTTCGACGACAGGCCGGGAGAGACGATGAACTCGACTCCAGCGTCCTTCACCTGTGCGACCTGATCGGTGGTGACCACCGTGCCCGCGCCGACGATCGCGCCGGGCACCTGCCGCATCTCGCGGATCGCGTCGAGCGCGGCGGGGGTGCGCAGCGTCACCTCCAGCACCTTCAGCCCGCCAGCGACCAGCGCTTCGGCCAGCGGGCGCGCCTGCGCCGCATCGTGGATGACCAGCACCGGGATCACCGGGCTGGTGCGCATGACGGTTTCGATATTGCTCACGATTGATGCTCCTGCGCGAAGGCGGCCGCCGCGCCGAAAAGGCCCGGCTGCGGATGGGTGATGAGTTTGACCGGGATCGCCGACATCAGCGACTGGAACCGGCCCTTGGCGACGAAGCGCTGGTCGAAGCCGGAGCGCAGCAGCTTGTCCTTGATGCGCAGCCCGAGGCCACCGGCGATCACGACGCCCTTAGCGCCGTGCGCCAGCGCGAGATCGCCCGCGACCGCGCCGAGCGCGAGGCAGAAGCGATCGAGCGCAGCGAGCGCGATCGAATCGGTGCCCTCCAGCGCCTCGGTCCAGATCGCCTTGTCATCCTTGTGGATGTAGGCGCGGCCTTCCAGCTCGGCGAGCGTCTCGTAGATCGCGACGATGCCGGGGCCGGCGACGATCCGTTCCACCGACACGCGCGTGTAGGTCTTGCGCAGCCGCTTGAGCAGCGCGTCCTCGATCCCGTCGAGCGGGGCATAGTCCATGTGCCCGCCCTCGGTGGGCAGCACGTTGTAGCGACCGTCCTGCTTGAACACCTGCGCGACGCCCAGCCCGGTGCCGGGACCGCAGACGGTGGTGACGCCCTGTGCCGGCAACGCGGTGTCCGGGCCGCAGAGATGCTCGAAATCCTCGTGCGGCAATTGCGCCACCGCATGGCCGATCGCGCCGAAGTCGTTGACGATCGTCCAGGTTTCCGCGCCCAGCCGCTCCGGGATCAGCGACGGGCGGATCACCCAGGGGTTGTTGGTCAGCCGGATCACGTCGCCGGTGATCGGCGAGGCGACGCCAATCGCGGCGGCATTGGGCAAGGTGCCGCCCATCCGCTCGCGGAACGCCTCATAGGCGGTCTGGAGGCTGGCGTGCTCGGCGGTCTTCAGCGTGACCGGCTCGGCGAGCGACTGGACGCGCCCGTCCGCCACCTCGGCGATGGCGAACCGGGCGTGGGTGCCCCCGATATCGACCGCTACGACCTGCATCAGCAATCCTCCGTCATGCCGGACTTGTTCCGGCATCCACCGCGCCGCAAGTCCGATCCGTGTGAGTGTGCGGTTGGGTGGACCCCGGAACAGGTCCGGGGTGACGTTTGATTACAGCCCCGCGCCGGCCAGCACCGAGCTGGCGCCCTTCTCGGCCTCGTCCGCCAGCCCGCGGAACATGCCGAACAATTCGCGGCCCATGCCGGTCGCCGGGGCGGGGAAGGGCGCGGGTGAGCGCGCCGCCCATTCGTCGGCGGGCACCAGCGCCTCCAGCGTTCCCGCCTCGGCATCGACGCGGATCAGGTCGCCGTCGCGGATCAGCCCGATCGCGCCGCCGCCCCCATTTGGACCTGGTAGTGCTTCGGGCGAGCAGTGAATCGCGCACGGCACCTTGCCGCTGGCACCCGACATGCGGCCGTCCGTCACCAGCGCGACCTTGAAGCCGCGGTTCTGGAGGACGCCGAGCGCGGGCGTCAGCTTGTGTAATTCGGGCATGCCGTTGGCGCGCGGCCCCTGGAAGCGGACGACGACCACGACGTCGTGCTCCAGCTCGCCGTTCTTGAACGCCTCCAGCACCTCGAGCTGGTCGGCAAAGACGCGCGCGGGCGCCTCGACCACCCAGCGCTCGCGCTCGACCGCCGACACCTTGATGCAGGCACGACCGATATTGCCCTGCAGGATGCGCATCCCGCCATCGGGCGCGAACGGCTGCGTCACCGGGCGCAGGATCGTCTCGTCACGGCTGTCGCCGACCGGCTGCCACGTCAGCGTGTCGCCCTCGATCACCGCCGTCTCGGCATAGGCCGACAGGTCGTCGCCCGCGACGGTCATGATGTCGCGGTGCAGGTAACCGCCGTCGAGCAACTGCCGGATGACATAGGGCATCCCGCCCGCCGCCTCGAAGCCGTTCACGTCCGCCGATCCGTTCGGATAGACGCGCGCCAGCGTCGGCACCGCGGCGGACAGGCGATCGAAATCCTCCCAGTCGATCACGATCCCCGCCGCGCGCGCGATCGCGGGGACGTGGAGCAGGTGGTTGGTCGACCCGCCGGTCGCCAGCAGGCCGACCGCGGCGTTGACGATCGCCTTTTCGTCGACGCACGCGCCGAGTGGACGATAATCGTCGCCGTGGACGCCGATCGCGGCGAGGCGGTGGACGGCGGCGCGGGTGAGTTCCTGGCGCAGCTTCGTACCCGGATTGACGAAGGCGGCGCCCGGCATGTGCAGGCCCATCACCTCCATCATCATCTGGTTGGTGTTGGCGGTGCCGTAGAAGGTGCAGGTGCCCTGCGAGTGATAGGCCTGGATCTCGGCATCGAGCAGTTCGTCGCGCGTCGCCTGCCCCTCGGCGAAGCGCTCGCGTACCGCCGCCTTCGCCTTGTTGGGCAGGCCCGACGGCATCGGGCCGCCGGGGATCAGGATCATCGGCAGGTGACCGAAACGCAGCGCGCCCATCAGCAGGCCCGGCACGATCTTGTCGCAGATGCCGAGCAGCGCCGCGCCCTCGAAGGTGCCGTGGCTGAGCGCGATCGCGGTCGACAGCGCGATCGTGTCCCGGCTGAACAGCGACAGCTCCATGCCCGGATAGCCCTGTGTCACGCCGTCGCACATCGCGGGCACGCCGCCCGCCACCTGCGCGGTGGCGCCGACCTCGCGCGCCCAGACCTTCATCTGTTCGGGGTAGCGATAATAGACCGCGTGGGCCGAGAGCATGTCGTTGTAGGCGGTGACCAACCCGATGTTCATCGCCTGATGCTGCGTCTTCATCGCATCGCGATCCTCGGGCGTGCCGGCATAGGCATGCGCGAGGTTGGCGCAGCCAAGGCGCGGGCGACCGACCCACCCCTGCCGCTCGCGCTCGATCAGCGACAGATACGCGCTCCGGGTCGGGCGGCTGCGCTCGATGATCCGGTCGGTGACGGCGGTGACGGCGGGGTTCATGGTCTCAATCCTCGTCATGCCGGGCCCGTCCCGGCATCCACGGTCCCGCAGGATCCGTGACTTGGGTCTTTGCGGCACGGTGGACCCCGGAACAAGTCCGGGGTGACGTTAGGGCATACGTATTCGTCGCGGTCACGCCGCCCAGTGGATGTCCACCGGCAATTCCGCATCCGCCAGCACGCGCCCGATCGGATAGGGCGAGCCGGCGCCTTCCTTGATCGCGTCCTCGATCACCTTGCGCTTGGCCGCGCCCGTGACCGCGATCATCAGCGCGCGCGCGGTGACGATGCCCTGGCGGGTCAGCGAGACACGCGCGACCGGCGCCTCGGGTGGGAGCGGATCGGGCATCACGCCGATCGCGCGGCGCTCCTTGGGACCGTTCAGCGCCTCGTCGTAATCGGGGCCGGGGAAGATCGACGCGGTATGCCCGTCGCCGCCGACGCCCAGCAGGCAGAGGTCGAGCGGCCAGTGCAGATCCTGCATCAGCGCGTCGGCCGAGCGGCCCGCCGCCTTGTAATCCTCGGTCGCCTTCGGGACGATCGGCATCACGCGCGCGCCCTTGGGGATGAAGATCTTGCCGAGCGACGTGACGTTCGACAGCGCATCGCCCAGCGGCACGATCCGCTCGTCACCGGGCACGATCGTCACGCGTTTCCAGTCGAGCTTGGCCTTCGCCAGCTTCTCATAGGCGGGCAGGGGCGTCTTGCCGCCCGCCAGCGCGATCACCGCCGAGCCACGCGCGTCGATCGCGCTTTCGATGACGAACTGGATGTCGCCCGCGACCGCGTCCGCCAGTTCGGCGGCGTCGTCATAGTCCCACCATTCGATTTCGGTCATAGTTCAATCCTCTGCTCCCTCCCCCCGACGGGGAAGAGGGCCGGGGTGAGGGGTGGTGAGGCTCGTGTCCGCGCCTCACTGCTCCTCACCCTTCCGCCGCCTGCGGCGGCTCCCTCCCTCTCCCCGTGGGGGAGAGGGACACAACACTCAATCGTCCTGCCAGGTCACGTTGTCGCGCTCGGTCAACGCGATCGCGCCCGCCGGGCCCCAGGTGCCGGCGGCATAATGCTTCGGCTTGGTCTGATTGGCGGACCAGCCGGCGCGGATCGCGTCGATCCAGCGCCACTGCGCCTCCACCTCGTCACGGCGCACGAACAGCGTCTGATCGCCCTCGATCAGGTCGAGCAGCAGGCGCTCGTAGGCGATGCGGCGGCGCTTGCCCGCGAATTCGGCGTCGAGGCTGAGGTTCAGCGGCACCTCGCGCAGGCGCACGCCGTCGCGGTCCAGCCCCGGCTCCTTGGTCATCACCAGCAGCTGGACATATTCCTCGGGCTGAAGGCGGATGATCAGCTTGTTGGGCTGGAGCAGGCCGCCGCGCCCCGAGAACATCGAGTGCGGCACCGGCTTGAACTGGATCGCGATCTCGCTGCGGCGCTTGGCCATGCGCTTGCCGGTGCGCAGGTAGAAGGGCACGCCCTGCCAGCGCCAATTGTCGATATGCGCCTTGATCGCGACGAACGTCTCGACATCGCTGTCATAGCCGAGTTCCTCGTCATAGCCCTTCACGACCTTGCCGCCGACCGCGCCTTCCTCATACTGGCCGGTGACGGTGTTCTGCTGCACCTCGGTCGGCTCGATCCTGCGCATCGAGCGGAAGACCTTGGCCTTTTCGTCGCGGATCGCGGTGCCGTCGTACAGCGCCGGCGGCTCCATCGCGATCAGCGCGACGAGCTGCAGCATGTGGTTGGCCACCATGTCGCGCAGCGCGCCCGCGCCTTCGTAATAGCCGGCGCGATCCTCCAGCCCGACCGTCTCGGCGATCGTGATCTGGACGTTGTCGATCCCCTGCGCGTTCCAGATCGGCTCGAACATCGAGTTGCCGAAGCGGAGCGTCAGGATGTTCTGCACCGTCTCTTTGCCGAGATAGTGATCGATGCGGAAGATGCGTTCCTCGGGGAAGACCGAGGCGACGGTGTCGTTGATCTCGCGGCTGGATTCGAGATCGTAGCCGAGCGGCTTCTCCAGCCCGATCCGCACCGTCTCACCCGCCAGCCCGACGCTTTGCAGTCCCTTGACCGCCGGTTCGAACAGCGACGGCGCGGTCGACAGATAGATGGCGAGGCCGCCGGAAATGTCGCCGATCTTGTCGGCCAGCGCCTGATAGGTGGACGGATCGGACAGGTCGACCGGCTGGAAGAACAATCGTTCGAGGAACGACGCCAGCGCGCTTTCATCCTTGCGGTCGGCGGGCAGGAACTCGTCGAGCGCCTTGTGCGTCGCCTGGCGGAACCCATCGTCGCTCAGGTCGCCGCGCGCCGAGCCGGTGATCGTCAGACCCTCCGGCAACAGGCCGTCGGCGTGCAGGCCGTACAGCGACGGCAGCAGCATCCGCTTGGCGAGATCGCCCGTCGCGCCGAACAACAGCAGCTTGCCGACCGGGTTGCGCTCCAACTCGCGTCTCCTTCTTACAGGGTCAGGCCGGCGACGGGATCGAGACCGGCCATGATGTTCAGGTTCTGCACCGCCGCGCCGGCGGCGCCCTTGCCGAGATTGTCGAGCGTCGCGATCAGCAGCGCCTGGCCCGTCGCCTCGTTGCCGGTGACGCGCACGGTCATGCGATCGGTGTTCGCATCGTCCTCGATCCGCACCGTCGTCGTCGCCTCGTGCGCGAAGCGGACCACGCGGTTCCCGTCATAGGCGCTGGCCAGCACCTCGGCGACGTCGGTCAGCGAGGCGCGGCGCGTGAGCTGCGCCAGATGCAGCGGCACCTGCACGACCATCCCGCGATAGGCGCGCGCCACCGCCGGCTGGAAGATCGGCGCATGGGCGAGCCCGGCGTGACGGCGCATTTCCGGCGCATGCTTGTGCGCCAGCCCCAACGCATAGGCGCGATAGGCGGTGTTGGTTTCGCCGCCCTCGAACTCGGCGATCATCGCCTTGCCGCCGCCCGAATAGCCGGAAGTGGCATTGACGCTGAGCAGCGCATCCTCGCCCAGCAGCCCGGCACGCACCAGCGGGCGGACCAGCGCCAGAAACCCGGTGGGATAGCAGCCGGGATTGCTGACGAAGCGCGCGCCCGCGATCCGCGCGGCCTGATCCGGCTCCAGCTCGGCAAAGCCATAGGTCCAGCGATCGGCGACGCGATGCGCGGTCGAGGCGTCGATCGCGCGGGTGCGATCGTTGGCGACCATCGCCACCGCCTCCCGCGCGGCATCGTCGGGCAGGCACAGGATCACGTAATCGGCGTCGTTGATCGCCTCGCGCCGGGCCGCGTCGTCCTTGCGCCGCGCCTCGTCGAGCGTGACCAGCGCGATGTCGCGCCGCGACTCGAGCCGCTCGCGGATTTCCAGCCCGGTGGTGCCGACCGCGCCGTCGATGAAGACGCGCACGGTCATTGCGGCTGCACCGCGGCAAGGTCGACATAGCCGACCAGCCCGCTGTCCACCGCGATGCCCCAGCCCACGCCGCCGGTCATGTCGATCAGGTCGAACGCCGCGCCCTGCGGCAAGGTGGCCAGCACCGTGCTGTCCGCGCCGCGCGCCTCGCGCAGCGGCGCCTCGCGCGCCACCGTGCGGCGCAGCGGGGCGGCGTAGTGCGGGGCGAAGACGCGATCGGCGAGCCGGACGTCGGCGATGTCGGCGCGCACCGCATGGGTGCGCGGATCGAGCATGCGCGAGCGACCGGTGAGCGCGAAGCCGCTACGCGCGAGCCGCGTCGGCGGCGCCGTTGGCTCGCGCGGCGGCAGGGGCGGCATCCCCTTCGCCGATGAACTGGCCGAACTCTTCAAGAAAATCTGCCCCCTCGGTCGTGCGGGCGACGAAGATGTTGCGTTTGTCGCTGTCGTCGCGTTGGCGGCGCAGATAGCCCAGCGCCCCCAATCGATTCAAGGCGCGCGTGACCACCGGTTTCGACACGTTCAGAATGCGCGCCAGTCCGCGCACGGTATGCGGGCCCGGCCGCAGATAGACGACCAGCAGGAGCGCCATCTGGCGATTGGTGAGATCGGGTTCCCCCGACCGCACATAATCGACCAGCGCGTTCATCCACGAACTGAGTTCGGGTTGAGCCAATGTTGCCACTTCCTCGTCCCGCTTTGAAGGATTGCCGGACCATCCCGGCGTTATCGTCGGATCAACGCCCGCTTTCCCGGCTGGTTTCAGTAATGTCATGAATTTGGCACGCGTCGTGCGCGACGGGGCATTGCGGTGCGGTTGATCCCGGCGCGCGGCTCCCCTATGTGCGCCTCGATCCGCGGCCCCTTGCCGGCGGCGGCACCTGCTTTTCGGAATCGCACCCAGCCCATGTTCACCTTCCTGATCGTCCTCCAGGCCATCATCGCGGCGGCCCTCGTCACCGTGATCCTGATGCAGCGGTCGGAAGGGGGCGGCCTGACCTCGTCGGGCAGCCCGTCGGGGTTGATGTCGGCACGCGGCGCGGCGGATTTCCTGACGCGCGCCACCTCGGTGCTCGCGGGGCTGTTCATTGCGATGAGCATCCTGCTGGCATTCCTGGCCGCGCATCGCGGCGCCGTGTCGGTCGATACCTCGCTCCAGCGCCGCGCGCCCGCCGCGCAGCCGCAGGCCCAGCCGCCGCTCGCCGGGCAGCAGCCCGCGCCGCTGGCCGCCGCGCCCGACAATGCCGCGGTGCCGGCGCCGGCGGACAACGGCGTGCCGCTGGCACGCTGATCCATCCGACCATCATCGTCGGTTCGTCGCGCGCGGGGTGACCGCGCGCTTGCCCTTTTGCGTAGTTGAAGGTTAGGGGTTGCGTCCCATGGCGCGGTACATTTTCATCACCGGCGGCGTGGTCTCCTCGCTCGGCAAGGGTCTCATGGCGGCGAGCCTCGCGGCTCTCCTGCAGGCACGCGGTTATCGCGTGCGCATCCGCAAGTTCGATCCGTATCTCAACGTCGATCCGGGCACGATGAGCCCGTATCAGCACGGCGAGGTCTACGTCACCGACGACGGCGCCGAGACGGACCTGGACCTGGGCCATTACGAGCGCTTCACCGGCGTCTCGGCGCGCCAGTCGGACAACGTCACCTCGGGCCGGATCTACAAGACGATCATCGAGCGCGAGCGGCGCGGCGATTATCTGGGCGCGACGGTGCAGGTGATCCCGCACGTCACCGACGCGATCAAGGCGTTCGCCAAGGCCGAGACCGACGATCTGGATTTCGTGCTGTGCGAGATCGGCGGGACGGTGGGCGACATCGAGTCGCTGCCGTTCATCGAGGCGATCCGCCAGCTGAAGAACGAGGTCGGTCGCGGCAATGCGATCAGCATCCACGTCACGCTGGTGCCGTATATCGCGGCGGCGGGCGAGCTGAAGACCAAGCCGACGCAGCATTCGGTGCGCGAGATCGCGGCGCTGGGCGTGCAGCCGGACGTGATCGTCTGCCGCTGCGAACAGCCGCTGCCCGAATCGGAGCGCGCGAAGATCGCGCTGTTCTGCAACGTGCCCGAATCGGCGGTGATCCCCGCGCTGGACGCCAAGAGCATCTATGCGGTGCCGCTCCAGTATCACGGCGAGGGACTCGATTCGGAAGTGCTGCGCGCGTTCGGCATCACGCCGTCGTCGGCGCCCGATCTCAGCCGCTGGGAAGAGATCGTCGATCGGCTGATGCATCCCGAGGGTGAGGTGACCGTCGGCGTGGTCGGCAAGTACGTCGGCCTGCAGGACGCGTACAAGTCGCTCAACGAGGCGCTGGTGCACGGCGGGATCGCCAACCGCGTGAAGGTCAACATCCGCTGGATCGACGCCGAATTGTTCGAGGGCGACGACGACAGCGAGATCGCCGCGCATCTGGAGCCGTGCCACGCGATCCTGGTGCCCGGCGCGTTCGGATCGCGCGGGGCGGAGGGCAAGATCGCCTCGGTCCGCTTCGCGCGCGAGCATCGCGTGCCCTATTTCGGCATCTGTTTCGGGATGCAGATGGCGTGCGTCGAGGGCGCGCGCGATCTGGCCGGCATCAAGGCGGCGTCCTCCACCGAATTCGGCCCGACCGAGGAGCCGGTCGTCGGCCTGATCACCGAGTGGATGAGCGAGCGCGGGCTGGAGAAGCGCGCCGAGAACGGCGATCTGGGCGGCACGATGCGGCTGGGCGCCTATCCGGCGGCGTTGACGGGCAACAGCGTGGTCGCCTCGATCTATGGCAGCGACTCGATCGAGGAGCGTCACCGCCATCGCTATGAGGTGAACACGCAATATCGCGACGCGCTCGAGAAAGGCGGGCTGGTGTTCTCGGGCCTGTCGCCCGACGGGACGCTGCCGGAGATCGTCGAGCGGCCCGACCATCCGTGGTTCGTCGGCGTGCAGTTCCACCCGGAGCTGAAGAGCAGGCCGTTCGATCCGCACCCGCTGTTCGCCAGCTTCATCGCCGCGGCGGTCAAGCAGAGCCGGCTGGTCTGACGCCGCCGGTTGCCTGCCGCTGACGTTCGCGTTAACCTCTCGTTTACAATGATAAACGGGAGGATGGCATGATCGGACGGATGGCGGCGCTGCTGTGCGCGGCGGCGATGACGGTGACCGCGGCGGCACCCGCGGCGGCACAGACGACGGTGCCGCCCTATTCGTCGCTGACGGTGTTCGGGGACAGTCTGGTCGACGCGGGCAATATCCGCGCGCTGGGGCTGGGCGCGAATCCGGCGGACGGCTATGTCGCTGGGCGCTTCACCAACGGTCTCGACTATACCGATCTGCTGAGCATGGCGATGTACGGCACGCCGACGCTGGCGTCGCTGAGCGGCGGCAACAATTACGCGTTCGGCGGCGCGCGTGCGACGACGACGACCCCGGTCCCCGACGCGCTGGAACAGGTCGGCGCGTACCGGCTGGCGCTCGCTGGCGGCAAGGCCGTCGATCCCAAGGGGCTGTACGTCCTGAACTTCGGTGGCAACGATGTGTTCGCGGCGGTGACCGGCGCGGCGGCGGGCGTGACCGATCCCGACGCCTTCCTGCAGACCGCCGCCGCCAACTACGCCGCCGCGGTGCAACAGCTCGATACGCTGGGCGCGCGCAACATCCTGCTGACCGGTTTTCCGGTGGCCACGCCCGGCGCGCCGCTGGCCTATTCGATCAAGTCCGAGAAATATCTGACAGACGAGCTGAAGAAACTGACGCTGTCGGGCAATACCAAGCTGATGCGCTACAGCTACCTCGATTTCTTCGGGCGGGTGCAGGCCAATCCCGGCGCGTTCGACCTGCCGCCGCTGATCCTGCCGGATCCCGCCACGCCGCAGACGACGTGCCAGGGGGCGCGGGCGCTGCCGTCGTGCACCGGCTATTTCTCGTTCGACGGCATCCATCCGACCGCCGCGATCCACCGCGCCTTGTATAACGACATCAACAGCATGTTCGGGTTCGGGCTGGCGGCGGTGCCGGAGCCGGCGACCTGGGCGATGCTGCTGCTCGGCTTCGCGACGATCGGCACGGCGCTTCGCCGCGATCGTCGCCGCCGCGTCGCGGCCTGATCCACAAGGGAAAGGCGCCCGGGTCTCGCGACCCGGACGCCCCCACCAGCGTCCCGAAAGGGAGCAAAGGGACGCCGATCCCGATCAGGCGGCGCGCACTTCGTCCGCCGCCTTGTTCTCGACGGCGGCCAGCGGCGCGCCGGTCTTGATCGCGATGCTCTTCGGCTTCATCGCCTCGGGCACCTCGCGGACCAGATCGATCACCAGCAGGCCGTCGTTCAGCCGTGCGTCCTCCACGAACACGAAATCGGCCAGCTCGAACCGCCGCTCGAAGCTGCGGTTGGCGATGCCGACATGGAGGAACTGGTTGTTGTCCGCCTTGTCGTCCTTCTTGCCGGTCACCAGCAACAGGTTCTGCTGCGCGGTGATCTCGATCTCCTCGCGGCTGAACCCGGCGACGGCCAGCGTGATGCGGTAGCGGTCGTCCGCCACACGCTCCAGGTTGAACGGCGGGTAATTCTCGGCGCTGCTCCGCGCGTTCGCCTCGATCAGGTCGAACAGCCGATCGAAACCGATCGTGGAGCGGCGATAGGGGGTCAGGTCGAAACGCATGTCAAATCCTCCAACGAGCTATTTGAAAGCGGCACCCGGGCATCCGCGGCGCCTGTTTCGTGCGGCCCGGTGACCAGCACCGCACGCATGGGAATTTGGGGCCGGCGTGAAGCGTTTCAAGGGGGCGGGAAACTCCTAGTTTGTTGATGGGGTATGTGTTCGCGGCCAAGAACGGTGGCGAAGACGATCACAGGGGGATTCACATGTCCGTCACGCTTGCCATGTTGCTGGCCGCCCAGGCCGGTGCGCCCGCCGCCGCCGCGCAACAACCGCCGACCCCGGTCGTGGTCGGGGAGCGCGCCGCCGCCACCGACACCGTGCCAGGCGATCCGGAGCGGACCGAGGAACAGGTGCAGCGCAGCTCCGCCGCCGCCGATGTGGTGGTCACCGCGCGTCGCCGTGCCGAATCGGCACAGAACGTGCCGATCCCGATCTCGGTGGTCGGCGTGAAGGAACTGGACGCGACGGGCAGCTTCAATGTCCAGCGGTTGCAGCAGCTTCAGCCCACGCTGCAATTCTATTCCACCAATCCGCGCAACTCCTCGATCAACATCCGCGGACTGGGCGCGCCGCTGGGGTTGACCAACGACGGGATCGAACAGGGCGTCGGCATCTATATCGATCAGGTCTATCTCAGCCGCGTGGCAGCGGCGACGCTCGACTTCCTCGACGTGCAGCAGATCGAAACGCTGCGCGGGCCGCAGGGCACGCTCTACGGCAAGAACACCGTCGCGGGCGCGATCAACATCACCAGCAAGGCGCCGAGCTTCACGCTTCAGGGCCGCGCCGAAGTGTCGGTCGGCAACCTGGAGTTCAAGCAGGCCAAGGCGTCGATTTCCGGCCCGCTGACCGATAACGTCGCGATCCGGCTGGGCGTGTCGACGACCAGCCGGCGCGGCACGATCTACAATGTCGCGACCAACGATTACGTCAATGCGCAGGACAATCTCGGCATCCGCACCGCGATCCTGTGGAAGGCGACGGACGACCTGAACCTGACGCTGTCGGGCGATTATTCGCGGCAGAACCCGGACTGCTGCGCGCAGATCTTCGTGCGGGTGGGCGCGACGCAGCGCCCGCTCAGCCGGCAGTTCGATCAACTGGCGGCGGCGCAGGGCTATGAACCGCCCAGCCGCAACGCCTTCGACCGCCTGACCGATCTCGATGCGAAGCTGAGCGCGCGCAACGAGCTGGGCGGGCTGTCGCTGCGCGGCGAATACCGGCTGGGCGAGGGGACGCTCACCTCGATCACCGCCTATCGCTTCTGGGACTGGCTGCCCGCCAACGATCGCGACTTCACCGGGCTGCCGATCACCACCCTGTCGCAGAACCCCAGCCGGCAGGATCAATATACGCAGGAATTCCGCTATGCCGGCGAAGGGCGCCGCTTCGACTATGTCGTCGGGCTGTTCGGCTTCTACCAGACGATCAAGACCACCGGCACGCAGCGGCAGGGGCCGGCGGCGAGCCGCTGGCTGATCAACCCGTCGAACATCCTGTCGCGCGATCCCTCGGTGCTGAACGGGCTGACCGCGAACAACGACATCAGCCTGAAGAACTTTTCCGGCGCGTTGTTCGGCAAGCTGAACTGGAAGCTGACCGATGACGTCACGCTGTCGCCGGGCGTCCGGCTGAACTATGACGACAAGATCGGCAGTTATATCAGCGTGGTGCGCGACGGGCAGGGCAATCTGATCCCCGCGACCGGCGGCACGGCGCGTCAGCAGGCCCAGCGCGACGCGATCCAGCCGCAGGAATTCCGCGACCAAAAGTTCCGCGAATGGAACGTCTCCTACGATTTCACCGCATCGTACAAGCCGTCGCGCGACGTGCTGCTCTACGTCACCTATGCGCACAGCTTCAAATCGGGCGGGTTGAACCTGAACGGCGTGCCGGTGGTGAACGGCGTGGTCCAGACGCAGCTCGCGCAGGTGAAGCCCGAGAAGGTCGATCATTTTGAACTGGGCGCCAAGACTCAGTTCTGGGATCGCAAGGCGACGCTGAACGTCACGGGGTTCTGGACCGAGATCAGCGATTATCAGGCGGTGGTGAACAACAGCTCGACCTCGACGCTGCGCGGCTATCTGGCGAATGCGGGCAAGGTGCGCGTGCGCGGGATCGAGGCGGACTTCTCGATCCGCCCCAGCGACCGGGTGAACCTCTACACCAACGGTGCCTTCACCGATCACAAATATGTCGATTTCAAGAATGCGCCATGCCCGCCCGAATTGTCGGGCGGCGGCAATGGCACGACGATCGGCGCTCCGGGGCAGCCGGGCACCAACAGCCCGGTGGCGTGCGATATCTCGGGGCAGTGGTTGCCGGGTATCTCGAAGTTCGCCTTCTCCTATGGCGGCGAATATAACGTGCCGGGCACGGTGTTCGGTGAGGCGGGCGAGGCCTATGCCGGCGTCGATGCCAATTCGCGGACGAAATTCTCGTCGAACGCCTCGCGGTCGATCTATACCGATGTTGCCGGCTATACCTTGGTCAATGCGCGGCTGGGCTTCCGCACCGATCGCGGGGTCAACGTCTTCGGATGGGTGCGCAACCTGTTCGACACCGAATATTACGAGGTGCTGGCGACCACGCCGGGGAACACCGGGCTGATCGCGGGCAACGTCGGCGATCCGCGCACCTATGGCCTGACGATCGGGTTCGGGTTCTAGGTGCATCCGCGTCATTGCGAGCGGAGCGAGCAATCCGGGGCGTCCTGGTCGGGTTCTGCATTGCTTCGCTGCGCTCGCACTGACGGAGGGGAGAGGCTCGACGCTCCGGTGACAGGGCGTCACCCGGGCGGCGGCCGGGGCCGATTCAGGAAAGCCGATCTGGGTGACTTGCAATGCGAGCCCGCCGGCGTGACGTCGGACGGGTTCGGCTTGCGCCGACCCGCCGGCCGGTTCGGTCGCCGCGCTGGGCGCGACGCCCGGCGTTGCCGGGCTGCGACCGAACGGCAAACGCCCGGGCCGTTTTCACGACCCGGGCGCCTGCGTGACGATCGCTCGTCAGCCCCCTATCCTGCCGTCCGCCCGCACGCTTTTCCCGAAGGATCAGCGGGGCTTGATGGCGTTCCCCGAACCACGGCCTTTGCCTGTGTGCCAGTGCCCGCAGGTATGCTTCGGGTGATGTTCGCTGTCGATACAAATGAACGGCAGCAAAACCGATTGCGGCGATGATGTGACGATTCCGCAACAGCCCCCATTGCGGAAGCGTGCGGCGGTCCCTATCGCGGCGCCATGTTGCTGTCGCGCTATGAGAGCATGATCGCGCGGCGGTATCTGCTGCCGGGCAAGGGCGAACGCTTTATCGTGCTGGTGGCGGGTTTCTCGCTCGGCGCGGTGATGCTGGGGGTCGCCGCGCTGGTGATCGTCATGAGCGTGATGAACGGCTTTCGTGCCGAACTGTTCGACAAGATCGTCGGGCTGAACGGCCATGCCGTGGTGCAGGGCTACAACAATCGCCTCGACAATTGGCAGAAGGTCGTCGCGATGGCGAAGGCGACGCCGGGGTTGACCAGCGCGGTGCCGATGATCGAGCAGCCGCTGTTCGCCACCTATAACGGGCGCGCCGAGGGGATCCTGCTGCGCGGCATGCGCGTGGAGGACATCCGCAACAATCCGACGATCCGCACGAAGATCGTCGCCGGCAGCCTGGCCAGCCTGACGCCCGGCAGCGGCACGGTCGCGATCGGCGCGCGGCTCGCCGAGCAATTGGGGGCGACGATCGGGTCGCAGATCACCGTCTACAGCCCGCTGGGTCGCTCCACGCCATTCGGCACGATGCCCCGCGCGGTCGGCTATACGGTCGGCGCGATCTTCGAGGTCGGCGTCTACGATTACGACAAGGCCTATGTCATCATGCCGTTGCAGGATGCGCAGACGCTGCTGCTGACCGGCGACACCGTGGGCATGATCGAGTTGCAGACGACCAATGCCGACAAGGTGGGCGAAATTCTCGCCCCGCTCGCCCGGCAGGTGCAGCCCTATGGCGTAATCAGCGATTGGCGCCGCCTCAATTCGGAGCTGTTCGACGCGCTGGCGGTGGAGCGGGTCGCGATGTTCGTTGTGCTGTGCATCATCATCCTGGTGGCGGCGTTCAACATCGCCAGCTCGCTGATCATGCTGGTGCGCTCCAAGACGCGCGATATCGCGATCCTGCGCACGATGGGAGCCAGCCGGGGCGCGATGCTGCGCATCTTCATGACGGTGGGCACCACGATCGGCGTGCTGGGCACGTTCGCGGGGCTGGTGCTGGGCGCGGTCTTCCTGTTCTTCCGCCAGTCGGTGGTCAATTTCGTGCAATTGGTGACCGGGCAGAATCTGTGGGATCCGTCGATCCGCTACCTGACCGAATTGCCGTCGAAGGTCGATCCGGTCGAGGTGACCGCGATCGTCGTCATCACGCTGTTGATGACGTTCCTGGCGACGATCTATCCCGCGTTGAAGGCGGCGAACACCGATCCGGTCGAGGTGCTGCGCTATGAATAGCCCCGTCCTTGCGACCACCGGCCTGGCGCGCAGCTTCACGCAGGGCGAGGCGACGATCCATGTGCTGCGCGGCGTCGATCTGGCGGTGCAGCCGGGCGAGATCGTCGCGCTGCTCGGCCCGTCGGGGTCGGGCAAATCGACGCTGTTGCAGGCGGTGGGCCTGTTGGAGGGCGGGTTCGCCGGATCGATCCGCATCGCCGGGGTGGAGGCCGCGAAGCTCGACGCCGCCGGGCGCACCGCGCTGCGCCGCGACCGGCTGGGCTTCGTCTATCAATTCCACCACCTGCTGCCCGACTTCAACGCGATCGAGAACGTCGTCCTGCCGCAGCTGATCCAGGGGGCCGAGCGCGCCGCCGCCGAGGAGCGCGCGACCGTGCTGCTGACCGCGCTGGGCATCGGGCACCGGCTGACGCATCGTCCGTCGAAGCTGTCGGGGGGCGAGCAGCAACGCGTGGCGGTGGCGCGTGCGCTGGCCAATCGCCCGGCGCTGGTGCTCGCCGACGAACCGACCGGCAATCTGGACGAGGCGACCGCCGATCGCGTGCTGGCCGAATTCCTGCGGCTGGTGCGCGAGGAAGGATCGGCGGCGCTGGTCGCCACCCATAACGAGCGGCTTGCCGCGCGCATGGACCGCGTGGTGCGGCTGCACGACGGGCAATTGGAGGTCGCGGGGTGAGCGGCGACGCGTGGCGCGCGGTGCCGGTGCTGGCCGGGCGGCACGTCACGCTGCGCCCGCTCGACCGGGCGGATCGCGCCGGGTTGCTGGCCGCGTTCGGTGACGGGCTGGCGCATGTGTTCGCGACGATCGTGCCGACCGAGGCGACGATCGATCGCTGGTATGACGCGATCGAGACGCAAGTCGCCGCCGGGCGCGCGCTGCCGTTCACGGTGCGCGATGCCGCCGGGACGATCTGTGGCGCCACGCGCTTCCTGCGCGTCAATCCCGTGCACCGCCGGGTCGAGATCGGCGGCACGCTCTATGCGCGCCGCGTGCAGCGCACCGGGGTGAATACCGAGGCGAAGCGGCTGATGCTGGCGCATGCCTTCGACACGCTCGGCTGCCAGTGCGTGCAGTTCCGCACCAATTGGCATAACCGTGCCTCGCGCGCGGCGATCGAGCGATTGGGCGCGCGGATGGACGGGGTGCTGCGCGGGCATATGATCACCGACGACGGCGAGGTGCGCGACAGCGTCGTCTATTCGATCCTGGCGCATGAATGGCCGCAGGTGCGCCGCAACCTCGACTATCTGATGGAGACGCCACGATGATCGCCGACCTGACCGTCAAGGGCGCGGACGGCGCCAGCCTGTCGCTCGATCGCTGGCGTGGGCAGGTGCTGCTGATCGTCAACACCGCGTCGAAATGCGGCTTCACCCCGCAATATGAGGGGCTGGAGGCGCTGCACCGCCGTTTCGCGGAGCGCGGCTTCGCGGTGCTGGCGTTCCCGTGCAACCAGTTCGGCGCGCAGGAGCCGGGCGACGCGGCGGAGATCGCGAATTTCTGCTCGTTGACCTATGACGTGACCTTCCCGGTCTTCGCCAAGATCGACGTCAACGGCCCCGACGCCGATCCGCTGTTCGAACGGCTGAAGGCGGAGGCGCCGGGCGTGCTCGGCACCAAGGCGGTGAAGTGGAACTTCACGAAGTTCCTGGTGGATCGCGCGGGGCAGGTGGTGCGGCGCTACGCCCCGACCACGAAGCCCGAAGACCTGGTGCGCGATATCGAGGCGCTGCTGTAGCCGACCCGCGGCGGGCGTGGCCACGTCGCGCCGACCCCGCCCGCCAACCCGCGATCATCAACCCGGCATGGCGAATGCCTCGGCGCCCTTGCGATGGTCGCTGGCGGCAGTGATCGCGGTGACGCCGCCGACCAGAAAGCTGACGCCCAGGATGAAGCCGGGCAGCGTCAGCGCGGACCATGGCACCGTCGCCAGGATGAAGGCCGCCAGCAGGATGTTGATGACGCCCAGCGCGATCATCAGCCCGCGCCGCCGGCGCATCCGGAATCCCAGCACGACCTCCAGCACGCCGCGCATCGCCAGCCACACCGTGACCATCAGCGTCAGCGAGAGCGCGCCCGTCACCGGCTCGAACACCATCACCGCGCCGACGATCACCGAAAGCAGCCCGAACAGTACCGCATAGACGCGGCCCTCATGCCCCTGGCCGAACAGCCCGGCGGCGATCGAAAAGGCGCCGGAGACGAACAGCAGCGCCCCGATCACGACGGTGGCGGCGAAGGTGGCGGCGAACGGCCAGACGAAGGCGGCGATGCCCAGCAGCACCGACACGATGCCATAGGCCATGATCCAGCCCCAGCCGGCCCCGGTCGATGTGCCCGGAATGCCGAAACCGCGCGCGGGAGAAGCTTCGAAATGTGCCATGTCGATCACTCCGTTTCGGGATGGGCGAACGGGCCGGCGTATGCTCGGTTCCGGCGAGCGCGGCGGGGATGGCCGAATCGGGTCAACGCGCCTAGCTATGCGCGATGCCGCATTCCGGGTTCGTGCCGCTCCGCATCTTTTCCAGCTACACCATGCTCGATGGCGCGATCGAGCCGAAGGCGATCGCCAAGCGCGCGGCGAAGCTGGGCTTCCCCGCCGCCGGGCTGACCGATCGCAACGGCCTGTACGCCGCGATGGCGTTTTCGGACGCGGCGATGGGCGCCGGCGTACAGCCGGTGATCGGCACGATGCTGGGCCTTGCCCGCCCCGACCTGCCCGAGGGCGTGGCGGTGGCGACCGACTGGATCGCGCTCTATGCGCAGGATGAGGCGGGCTACGACAATCTGTGCGCGCTGGTCAGCCATGCGCACCTCGATCGCCCGCTGGAACTGGCGCCGCATGTCGGCTTCGACCTGTTGGCGCGGCATTCGGCGGGGCTGATCGCGCTGACCGCCGGGGGCGAGGGCGGGGTCGCGCGGCTGTTTGCCGAGGACCAGCCGGAGCGCGCCGCCGCTTATGCCGACCGGCTCCACGCGATCTTCGGCGACCGGCTGTATATCGAACTGTGCCGTCGCGACGACGCGATCGAGGACAAGGCCGAGCCGCTGCTGCTCGACCTGGCCTATGATCGCGGCTGGCCGATCGTCGCCACCAATCCGTGCTGTTTCGAGGAGGCCGATTTCGGCGACGCGCACGATGCGATGTTGTGCATCGCGTCGTCCAGCTACGTCGAGAGCGAGGATCGCCCGCGCAGTTGCGGCCATGCGTGGATGAAGCCCGCGATCGACATGGCCGCACTGTTCCACGACCTGCCCGAGGCCTTGGCGAACACGCTGGTCGTGGCCCAGCGCTGCGCGGTGGCCGCGCCGAAGCGCAAGCCGATCCTCCCCAGCCTGGCGGGCGATCGCGAGGGCGAGGCGGCGATGCTCCGCAACGACGCCGCCGCCGGGCTGGAGGCGCGGCTCGACCGGATCGAGGAACTGGGCGCGCAGCCCGAAGGCGACCCGGACTGGCGCGAGACGTATCGCCAGCGGCTGGCGTTCGAGGTCGACGTCATCATCCAGATGGGTTTCCCCGGATACTTCCTGATCGTCGCCGACTTCATCAAATGGGCGAAGGATCATGATATCCCGGTGGGGCCGGGGCGTGGTTCGGGCGCGGGCTCGGTCGTCGCCTGGGCGCTGACGATCACCGATCTCGACCCGATCAAGCTGGGCCTGCTGTTCGAGCGCTTCCTGAACCCGGAACGCGTGTCGATGCCCGACTTCGATATCGACTTCTGCGAAACCCGACGTGGTGAGGTCATCCGCTACGTCCAGGAAAAATACGGCCGCGATCAGGTGGCGCAGATCATCACCTTCGGTAAGCTGAAGGCGCGCGCGGTGTTGAAGGACACCGGCCGCGTGCTGCAGATGAGCTATGGCCAGATCGATCGCCTGGCCAAGCTGGTGCCGAACCACCCGACCGATCCGTGGGACCTGAAGCGCGCGCTGAACGGCGTGCCGGAAATCGCGCGCGAATATTCGAACGACAATCAGGTCCGGCACCTGTGGGATCTCGCGACCAAGCTGGAGGGGCTGCCGCGCCATTCCTCCACCCACGCCGCCGGCGTGGTGATCGGCGACCGGCCGCTGGCGCAACTGGTGCCGCTCTATCGCGATCCGCGCTCCGACATGCCGGTGACGCAGTTCGACATGAAATATGTCGAAGGCGCGGGGCTGGTGAAGTTCGACTTCCTGGGCCTGAAGACCTTGTCGGTGCTCAAGAAGGCGGTCGAGCTGCTCAAGAAGCGCGACATCCGGATCGATCTCGACGCGCTGCACTGGGACGACGAGGGCGTCTACAAATTGCTCCAGCGCGGCGACACGGTCGGCGTGTTCCAGCTCGAATCGGAGGGGATGCGCCGCACGCTGTCGGCGGTCCGCCCGACCAATTTCGGCGATATCGTCGCGCTCGTCTCGCTCTATCGCCCCGGCCCGATGGACAATATCCCGTCGTTCGGGCGGCGTAAGCAGGGGACGGAGGAGATCACCTATCCGCACCCGCTGCTGGAGCCGATCCTGGCCGAGACCTACGGCATCTTCGTCTATCAGGAACAGGTGATGCAGGCCGCGCAGGTGCTGGCGGGCTATTCGCTCGGCGGCGCGGACCTGTTGCGCCGCGCAATGGGCAAGAAGATCAAGGCGGAGATGGATGCGCAGCGCGCCACCTTCGTCAAGGGCTGTGCCGAGCACAACCAGATCCCGGCGCCGTACGCGAACCAGTTGTTCGACTTGATCGACAAGTTCGCGGGTTATGGTTTCAACAAGAGCCACGCGGCGGCCTATGCGCTGCTCGCTTATCAGACCGCGTGGCTGAAGGCGCACCATCCGGCGGAGTTCTTCGCCGCGTCGATGTGCTACGACCTGCACCTGACCGACAAGCTGGCGATCTTCGTCGACGACGCGCGGCGGCTGGGCATCCCGCTGCTGCCGCCGTGCATCAACGCCAGCGCCGCGGAGTTCGACGTCGCGCCGAACGACGAGGGGCAGCCCGCCGTCCGCTACGCGCTGGCCGCGCTCAAGTCGGTCGGCGAGGGGGCGATGGAGAAATTGTGCGAGGAGCGCGCCGCGACCGGTCCGTTCAAAAGCCTCGACGATCTCGCCGCGCGCGTCGATCCGCGCCTGCTCAACAAGCGCCAGTTGGAGACGCTGGCGGCGGGGGGCGCGTTGGACGGGCTGGAGCCGAACCGCGCCGGGGTCCATGCCGTCGCCGAGACGGTGCTGGCGATCGCGGCGCGCACGCACGAGGGGCGGACCAGCGGGCAGGGCGGGCTGTTCGGCGACGACGCCGGGGCAGGGGACGCGATCAAGCTGCCCGCGAACGCGCGCTGGTCGCTGGCCGAGCGGATGGAGCAGGAGAAGGAGGCGTTCGGCTTCTATTTCTCCGCGCATCCCGTCGACCGTTATCGCCATCTGGCGAAGACGCATGGCGCACGCACCTATGTGACGCTCGGCGACCTTCAGATCGCGGACGGCGCGCGGGTGATGGCGACGATGGCGGTGCTGGTCGAGGAGGCGCGGTGGCGCACCTCGGCGCGCGGCAAGCGCTATATGATGGCGACGCTCTCCGATGCGACCGGCCAGTTCATGGCGACCTGTTTCGACGATGGCCCCGCCGCCGATCTGGAGGAGGCGGCCAAGAACGGCGGCTGTGGCCTGGCGACCGTCGAACTCGACCGCCGCCCAGGCGAGGAAACGCCGCGTGTGACGGTGAAGTCGATCAAGCCGTTCGAAACGCTGGCCAGCTCGACCCGCTTCGCGCTGGAGGTGCAGGTCGCCGATGCCGGCGCGGTGGCGGCGCTCGCGGGGTTGATCGGTCCCTTGCGCGGCGCGCGGGGCAAGGTGACGCTCAAGGTGCCGATCGCGGAGGGGGAATTGGCGACCGTCATCCTCGACCGCGATTTCGCGCTCGACGCCGAACTGGCCGAGCGGATCGAGGCGCTGCCGGGGGTGACGAAGGTCGAGTTCGAGATCGAGGAAACGCGATTGCGCTCGGTGGGGTGACCGCCGCTCGCGACGATGGCTATCGCGGGGTGATCCCCGCGACATGGTGCGTCAGGATCGCCCGCCGCTGCGCGACTTCGATCGTCACGCCCGTGTCCAGCGCGAGCGTCGCCAGCCCATGGACGATCGCCCAGCACCCCAGCGCCGCCTCCGGTATCGTGCCTCCCGTCACCGCGGCGACGCGTCGCCCGAGCACGGCGAACGCCGCGGCATCCGGCTGATCCGCCGCATCGCACCGGCGGAAGAACATCAGCCGGAACAATGCCCGATGCGCCAGCGCGAAGGCGATATAGGCCAGTCCCTGCGCGACCAACCGCTCGGTATCGCTGCCCTGGCCGTCCGCCTCCTCCAACGCGTCGCGCAACATCGCGAACCCGCGCGCCGCCACCGCCGCCAGCAACGCCGCCTTGTCCGCGAAGTGGCGATACGGTGCCATGGCCGACACCCCGGCGGCGCGCGCGAGTGCGCGGATGCCGGGCTCCGGCTCCCCGCCCTCCAGCATTGCGATCGCTCGATCCAAAAGTCGATCGCGCAGGCCCGAAACGTCATCGTCCACGTGTTTACACCGTAAGCAGGGTCGTTTATGTATACGGTGTAAGCAACGGGAGCGCGATCATGCAAGCGGGCGATGCGAAGCGGATGACGGTCGACCTTAGCGACTGGCCGGACCTGATCGTCGTGCTGCTCGGCTTTCGCGTCGGCAGCCTGCGCGGTCTGCCGTCGTTCCTGCGGATCGGGCGCGGTTTGGCGGAGATCGCGCGCGATCCGCCCGCCGGGCTGCTCGCCTCCTTCTCCTGCCTGCATGGCTGGAACCATGTCGGCATCCGCCATTACTGGCGTGACCTCGACAGCCTGGAGGCATTCACGCGATCGATGCCGCATGCCGGCTGGTGGAAGGATTTCCTGGCCGATCGCCACGGCAACGGCTTCTGGCACGAGGCCTATGCCGCGCGTGGCGGGATGGAAGCGATCTATGTCGATATGCCCGCCGCGCCGGGGCTGGGCGCGTTCGCGGCGCCGCTGCCCGCGCATGGTCCCCTGCTGTCGAGCCGAGGGCGCCTCGGGCGATAGCGCTCAGAACAATTCCCCCTGCGCCCCCGCCGGGCGCCGGAACAGATCGCAGCGCAAGTCCAGCGTGCGGCGTCGATCCGGGAAGCCGGCCCTCGTCCGCGCGATCCGGAAGCGCGTCTTGAGCAACGCCGCCCACGGCCCCTGACCCTTCATTCGCATGCCGAAGCGCGGATCATTGTCCTTGCCGCCGCGCAGGCTCTGGACGATCGCCATCACCTTCGCCGCGCGATCGGGATAATGTTCGTCGAGCCAGGCGCGGAACAGCGGCGCGACCTCCCACGGCAGCCGCACCGGGATGTACGACACGCCCAGCGCCCCCGCCGCCGCCGCGCGCGCCACGATCGCCTCCACCTCATGGTCGGTGATCGCCGGGATCACCGGCGCCATGTTCACATAGGTCGGCACGCCGGCATCGCTCAGCGTGCGCACCGCCGCCATGCGCCGCTCCGGCGCGGTGGCGCGCGGCTCTAGCGTCATCGCGATGCGCGGGTCGAGCGACGTCACGGACATCGCCACCGCCACCAGCCCCTTGGCCGCCATCGGCGCCAGCAGATCCAGATCGCGCACCACCCGGTCGGACTTGGTGGTGATGACGAGCGGGTGATCGCACGCCGCCAGTTCCTCGATCAGCGCGCGGGTGATCCGCCACGTGCGCTCGATCGGCTGATAGGGATCGGTGTTCGTCCCCATCGCGATCGGCGCGCAGGCATAGCCGGGCTTGCGCAGCTCGGCACGCAGCAACGCGGCGGCATCGGGCTTGGCGAACAGCTTCGTCTCGAAATCGAGGCCGGGCGACAGGTCGTGGAACGCATGGCTGGGCCGCGCGAAGCAATAGATGCAGCCATGCTCGCAGCCGCGATAGGCGTTGATCGAGCGGTCGAACGGCACGTCGGGCGATTGGTTGCGGGTGATGATCGTGCGCGGATGCTCGACGGTGACGGTGGTGCGCAGCGGCGGCGGTGCGCCGTCGATGTCGGCCTGCGCATCCAGCCAGTCGCCGTCCGCTTCGGATTGCGGCAGGTTGAAGCGCCTGCTCTCCGCGTTCAGCGTCGCACCGCGATGGGGCCGGGGATTCGCCATTGCCCGATGCTACCGGCCCGACTAGAACATAGCAAGAACATTGGGGAGACGATTCCATGGCGCGGCTGAACTATCTCGAATTGCCGACCCGCGACCGGGCGGCAGCCAAGCAATTCTATGCGCGGGCGTTCGGCTGGACGTTCACCGATTTCGGCCCGGATTATGCCGCCACGCTCAGCGGCGATACCGATATCGGCCTGGACGCCGCGCCGGACCGGATCGCCGCGCCACTGCCGGTGATCGAGGTGGACGATCTGGAAGCGGTGCAGGACGCGGTCGCGCAGGCGGGCGGCACGATCACCGTGGCGATCTTCGCCTTTCCGGGCGGGCGCCGCTTCCATTTTCGCGACGTCGACGGGCACGAGCTGGCGGTGTCGCAGCCCGGCTGAGCTTGGGACGAGCTGACGCCGGCGCCGACTTGTGCCGTCGTCGCTTCGCTCCGCTCGCTATGGCGGACTAGCGCGAGGTCATCCGACCTTACCGCTCCAGCAGGCGCGGCATCAACTCGACGAAATTGCACGGGCGATGGCGGCTGTCGAGCTGGGTGGACAGGATGCCGTTCCACGCATCCTTCACCGCGCCGGTCGAGCCGGGCAGTGCGAAGATATAGGTGCCGCGTGCGACGCAGGCGCAGGCGCGGCTCTGCACCGTCGACGTGCCGATCGTCTGGTAGCTGAGCCAGCGGAACAGCTCGCCGAAGCCGGGGATCATCTTGTCCGCGACGCGCTCGACCGCTTCGGGGGTCACGTCGCGCCCGGTCACGCCGGTGCCGCCCGTGGTGATGATGCAGTCGATCGCCGCATCGTCGATCCAGCGGTGGAGCTGCGCGACGATCGCCTCGGCATCGTCGCGCAGGATCAGGCGGTCGGCTAGGACGTGACCGGCCTCGGACAGCAGCGCGACCAACGTGTCGCCGGAGCGATCCTCCGCCAGCCCGCGCGTGTCGGACACGGTGAGGACCGCGATGCGGACGGGCAGGAAGGTGCGGGTGTCGTCGATCGGCATCGCGCTGGCGTAGCGAGGACCGGCGGCAGCGTCCAGCGAGGCGATCGGGTTCGTTCCGGTGCCGTTGCGCGTCGCATGAACCCGCTGATCGCGCGTGCGAATCTGTCTCGCGTCGTCGTGACACGACCGTTTCGGAGCGGCTGTCGTCTCCGATGGTTGTGCCGGCCCCGATACCGTCCTGCGGCTGGCCGGAGGGGGACGTCGTGGGCGAGATTTCGGGGTTGCTGCGCGCCATCCAGTCCGAGGCGGTGTATCTGCGCGACCGCGCCTTCGCCCGGCATCGATCGGTGGCAACGGTGCAGGACGTGGCGCGCGAATGGCATCGCCACACCGAACGCAACTGGATCGTGTTGCGGCAGATCATCGCGGAGACGGAGGCAGCGGGCGGCTTTCCGCTGCGATGCCATCTGGAAACGCTCCGCTACGTCGATCATCGCGCGCTGTTCGATGCCGATCGCCGTTTCCTGCTGGAGGTGCGCGCCCGGCAGATGGTGAACCGGCTGGAACCCGTCATCCGCAACGCCAATCTCGAGATCGACGAGTTGCTGCGTGCGGCGGAAGCCGGGGATGCCTAGTGGTTTCGTGCGGCGGCGACACCGGTGCTACGCAAATTCCAGTATCTGTACGTCGCGATGCTGCCGTCGCTGGTGGATGAGGAGGAGCGCCGCGACTGGCCACGGTGCGGCCCGGTCCACGCCGCCCGCGCGGTGGAGGAGCAGGATCGCGGCGATCGCGAAGATATCGTCTACCGCCGCCCGCAGGCGTGATCCGGTACCACGCGGTCGTGCCGGCCGGCGGTCAGTTCGACTCGACCGGCGTGCGCACCCCGACGCTGGCGTTCACCGCCAGCGCGGTGTTCGTCGCCATCGGCTTCATCCGCACCGCGCTCGCCCCCGGCAGGCCCGGGAAGCGCGGCCACATGCCCTGCGCCAGCGCGGCACGGCTCGGGCTCTTCGCCTTGCCGCCCTGCGCCTCGTACATCCAATAGTTGCGCAGCACCGTCACCACGTAACCGCGCGTTTCCCAATAGGGGATGCTCTCGATGTACAACAGCGGATCGCCGTTGTCGTGGACCAGCGCGTTCCACTCGCCCACCGGCTTGGGCCCCGCGTTATAGGCGGCGATCACCTTGGGCAGCAGCCCGCCGGTCAGCCCCATGTCGCGCAGCTTCTCGATATGGCGCTGCCCGATGTCGATGTTGGTCGATGGGCGCGCCAGCGCGTTCTGGTCGATCGTCAGCCCGCGCTCGCGCATGTAATCGGTCGCCGCCGCCGGCATGATCTGCATCAGCCCGAACGCGCCCGCCGGGCTGCGCACCTTGTTGCGGAAGCCGGATTCCTGGAGCGTGTGGGCGTAGACCAGCGCCTTGTCGATGCGCCAGCCGGTATCCGGCGTCCAGTTCGGCATCGGGTAGCGCGTGTCGGCGGTCGCCACGGTGCCCTGCGGCAGGTTGTGCGCCAGCCAGACCGTGGTCGCGGGCAGGTTCAGCGATTCGCTGAAGCGTACGAGGCTGGGGAATTCCGCCGGGCTGCCGATCCGCGCCTGTTGCCGGACGACGCGATCAGCATCGTCGCTCTCGCCGATCTCCGCCAGCGCGGCGGCGACGCGGATGTTCGGGCGACGCTCCAGCCGGGTCCAGTCGGCGGAGACGCGCTGGGCGCGCACTGTCGGCATCGGCAGCCCCAGCGCCTGCCGCGCGAGCAGCCCGTAGAACGTCTCGCCATATTGCGCCGCGATCTTCAGCCGCGCCTCGACCTTGTCGGGGCGGCCGCAGGCCATGTCGGCGCGCGCGGCCCAGAACAGGGCGGTGGCGCGCAGGTCAATGTCGGGGCTGCGCGCCGCGACATTCTCGAACTCGGTCTGCGTCGTGGCGCAATCCTGTTGACGCCATGCCGCCAGCGCCTGCGTCCAGCGCCCGTGGATCGCCCAGTCGCCGGTGCCCAGCGCCGCGTGCGCGCCCATGTCACGCGCCTGCGTATCCAGCCCCTGCAGGAAATAGATCCAGGCGATCCGCGCCTGCCACTCGGTCTGCGCCTCCGGGGTCAGGCCGGGGGTCGCGTCCAGCAGCGCCTGTGCCGCCGCGCCCTGATCGGCCTTGACCAGCGGCTGCATCTTCACCGCCAGCTCGGCGGCGACCAGGTCGCTGGCGGTCGCCTTCGCGCGCGTGCGGATCGGCGCGCCGTCGTTCCAGATCAGCCGCTGCTGCTCGGGCAGGGCCGGAAGGTCGGCAAGGCCGCGTGCCCTGGCGACCCGCAGCAACGCTTCGCCCTGCGGCAGTTCCGGCGCCTCGGCGAGCAGCCGCGCGACCGCCGCGCCATCCGCCTTCGGCGAGCCCTTGGCGGTGAACAGCTCGGCGCGCGCATAGCTGTGCAATGGGCCGGTCGGCATCGAATCCAGCGCGAGTTGCGCGTCGGTCCAGCGCCCGTCATGCAGCGCGGCGAAGACCGCGCGATAGGCGCTGCGCTGCTCGGTGGTGAGTTGCGCGGGGATGCCGGCATCCTCGGCGATCGTCGCAGGGGCGGACACGGGGACGGGGGGCGCCACCACCGGCAGCCCGCCGGGGAGCGGCGCGGCCTGCGCCGGCAAGGCGACCGCCGCCGCGATCAGCAGCCCGAAGGCGCACGCATGTTTCACCCTTCGACCTCCCCGGTCAGCATCAACAGGTCTTTCCACGCTTCCGCCTTGGCGATCGGCCGGTCCAGCAGGAAGCGCGGATGGTGGCTCGCCACGACGTGCGTCACCGTGCCATTCTTATGGTTAAGCGTGTGGAAACGCCCGCGCGCATCGGCGACGTTCATCGACAGGATCGCACGGCTGGCCGCATCGCCCATCACCAGCAGCCGTTTGGGCGCGGCAAGCGCGACGTGATGGCGCGCAATCTCGCCCAGCCGCGCCTCGATCTCGCGCGGCACGCGGCCCGTGGTCGGGCGGCGCGTGCAGACCGAGGCGAGCGCGGTGTCGGCGCGCGATCGCCCGATCGCGGCCAGCATCCGTTCGAACAGCCGACCGACCTCGCCCTGCATCAACACGTCGCGATCGTCGCGTTCCGGGCAATCGACGAACACCATCGTCTCGGCGTCCGCCGGCCCCGACGCCGCGACGGCCGCGCCGCCCCAGCGTGCCTCGGGCGCGGCGTCACTCAGCCGCCAGGCCGCGAACGCGGTGCGATCGTCCGGCAGCAGGTCCGCCGCCGGCGCGGCTGCCGCCTCGGCGACCGGTGCCGCGCGGGCGGCCTGGCGCGCCGCCAGTTGCTGCGCCGCGCTGTCCAGCCACGCGAAGCCTTCGTCGCCGACCAGCGTGTCGACACCGGCGTCGTGCCACCAGTCGAGCGCGCTGGCCGCCGCCTTCGCCCAGTCCAGATTCTGATCGGCCCCCATCGCGCTACTAGGATGCACAGTTGACGCGCAGGTCAACTTACTGGCACCGCGGATACCGATCAGACGTTGGCACGATACGACGAGCGCCCGGCACAGGCGCCCGCGCAGGAGATGACGAAGTGAGCGACCGCGAATCCATGCCCTATGACGTGGTGATCGTCGGTGCCGGCCCCGCGGGGCTGTCGGCGGCGATCCGCCTGAAGCAGCTCGCCGCCGAACGCGAGGCGGACCTGTCGGTGTGCGTCCTCGAAAAGGGATCGGAGGTCGGCGCGCACATCCTGTCGGGCGCGGTGATCGATCCGCAATCGCTCGACGAACTGCTGCCCACCTGGCGCGACCCAGATCAACAAGGAGGGGGCTGCCCGCTCGCCGAGGTTCCGGTGACGCAGAACCTGCACTGGGTGCTGTCGAAGCAGGGCAAGATCAACCTGCCGCATCTGTGGACCCCGCCGTTCCTCCACAACAAGGGCACCTACACCGGCTCGCTCGGCAATCTGTGCCGCTGGCTGGCGGGCAAGGCCGAGGAGCTGGGCGTCGAGATCTTCCCCGGCTTCGCCGCCGCCGAGATCCTGTTCAACGACGATGGCAGCGTGAAGGGTGTCGCGACCGGCGACATGGGCGTCGCGCGCGACGGCACGCACAAGCCCGATTATCAGCCGGGGCTGGAGCTGCACGCCAAATACACCTTCTTTTCCGAGGGATGCCGTGGGCACCTGTCGAAGGAGCTGATGCGGATCTTCGATCTGCGCCGCGATTGCGATCCGCAGGTCTATGGCCTGGGCGTCAAGGAATTGTGGGACATCGATCCCGCGCTGCACGAGCCGGGCAAGGTGATCCACACGCAGGGCTGGCCGCTCAGCGAGCATGGCGGCAACGGCGGCGGGTGGATCTACCACCAGGCCGGCGGGCAGGTGTCGATCGGCTTTGTGACGTGGCTGAACTATTCCAATCCCTATGTCTCCCCGTTCCAGGAGATGCAGAAGTGGAAGACCCACCCGCAGGTCGCCGCGCTGCTGAAGGGCGGCAAGCGCGTCAGCTATGGCGCGCGCGCGATCAGCGACGGCGGATTGCAGTCGATCCCGAAGCTGGTGTTCCCCGGCGGCGCGCTGATCGGCGACAGCGCGGGGTTCCTCAACGTGCCGCGCATCAAGGGCACGCATACCGCGATGAAGAGCGGGATGCTGGCCGCCGAGGCCGCCGCCGACGCGATCCTGTCGCAGCGCGGCGGGGACGAGCTGACCGCCTATCCGGAGGCGTTCGAGCGCAGCTGGGTGAAGAAGGAGCTGTCGATCGTCCGCAACGTCGTGCCGCTGGTCAAGAAGTTCGGCGACTTCCTGGGCTCCGGCCTCGCGGGGATCACGATGTGGGCCGAATATCTCGGGTTGAAGATGCCGTTCACGCTGCATCACCATCCCGATCACGAGGCGCTGTGGCGCAAGGATCTGGTCAGCAAGATCGACTATCCGAAGGCGGATGGCGTGCTCACGTTCGACCGGCTGTCGTCGGTGTTCCTGTCGAACACCAATCATGAAGAGGATCAGCCGGTCCACCTGACGCTGAAGGATCCCACGATTCCGGTCAGCTACGATCTGCCGCTCTACGACGAGCCGGCGCAGCGTTACTGCCCGGCGGGCGTGTACGAGATCGTCGGCGAGGATGTGGGCGATCCCAAGTTCGTCATCAACGCGCAGAATTGCGTGCACTGCAAGACGTGCGACATCAAGGATCCAACCCAGAACATCAACTGGGTGGTGCCGGAGGGCGGTGGCGGCCCGAACTATCCGAACATGTGATTGGCGCCCCGGTGTCGCCCCGCGCGGGCGGCACCGACATCGTGTCGCGATCATTCTCCGGCGGCGGTGAACGCGGACCGCGACTCGCGTGTTCATGCCGCATGATCCGCCCCGCATCGCCACTGGACGCCCGTCACGCGCGTCACTACCCCGAAGCACGACCCGCCCGAGCCCGAAAGACCGCCATTCCGCTCCTCCGTCGCCTCGTGCCGCCGCTTGCCCTTTCGCTCGCGCTCGTCGCGTCGCCGGCGGTGGCCGCGATCGGCGACGCCGGCGCCTATGCGCGCGCGCGGGTGGCGGAGGCGGACGGCGCGGTGGGGATCGCGGCGCGCGATTATGCGCGGGTGCTGGCCGACGATCCGCGCGACGTCGGCATCGCGCTGCGCACCTATCGCGCGGCGGTGCGCGCCGGGGACATGCCGCTGGCCGATCGTGCCGCCGCCGACCTCGCCGCGCAGAAGGCCGCGCCGTCCGACGCGCTGCTGCTCGCGCTCGCCGCCGCGGCGCAAGACGGGGATCGTGCCGCTGCCGAGGAGGCGCTGACCCGCTTTGAGGACGATCGCCTGCGCATCCTGGCGCCGCCGCTGCGCGCGTGGCTGGCGCTGGAGGCGGGGGGCGATCCGTTCGCGGCGCTGGCGAAGGTGCCTGACGAGCCGGTCGCGCGCCGCTTCGCCGCCGAAACACGCGCGCTGCTGCTGATCGCGAGCGGTCGGATCGCCGAGGGGCGCACGGCGATCCGCGCATTGGGGGGCGGCGCCGGCGATCTGGCCGCATTCGACGAACGGGTGGCGGCGGCGCGGCTGCTGATCGGCCAAGGCAAGGGCGAAGAGGCGCGCGCGCTGCTCGCCGACGGCACCGGCGATGTCGCTTTGCGTGTCGAGCCGGCGCGCGGCGCGACGCCGACGCTCGCGTTCGGCGCCGCGCAGCTCTTCACCCGGGTCGCCGCCGATCTGGCGACCGGCGAGCCGGGGCCGCTGACCTACACGCTGCTCCGCGCCGCGTTGCGGGCCGATCCCGGCAACGATCGCGCGCGGCTGTTGCTGGCCGGGGTGCTGGCGCGCGATGGCGCGCTCGACGCGGGGTTGGCCTTGCTGGCCGAGGTGCCCGGCGACAGCGCCTATGCCGCGATCGCCGCGACCGGCCGGGTGCAGATGCTCGATGAGAATGGCCGGGCTGCCGAGGCGCGCGCCGCGCTCGATCGCCTGTCGGTAGCGCGCGACGCGCCGGACGGCGATGTCCAGCGGCTTGCCGACCTCAACATGCAACTCGATCGGCCCGCCGCCGCCGCGCCGCTCTATGCGCTGTTGCTGAAACGCGCAGGATCGGGCGCCGACTGGGCGGACTGGCTGCAATATGGCGCGGCACTGGACGGGGCGGGGCGCTGGCCACAGGCACGTGCCGCGCTGGAGAAGGCGGTGGCGCGTGGGCCGGAACAGCCGCTGGCGCTCAACTATCTCGGCTATGCGCTGATCCTCCATCGCGAGCGGATGGGCGCGGCGCAGGCGATGCTGGAAAAGGCGGTGCGGCTGAAGCCCGACGACGCCTCGATCGCCGATTCGCTCGGCTGGGCCTTGTACCTGCGCGGCGCGCCGGCCCGCGCGCTGCCGCTGATCGAACGCGCCGCGCTGGCCGAGCCGCTGAATGCCGAGATCGGCGAGCATCTCGGCGATCTGTACTGGTGGGCCGGGCGCCGGTACGAGGCGCGCTACGCCTGGACCGCCGCCCGCGTCACCGCCACTCCGGTCGAGGTGGCGCGGCTGGACGCCAAATTGTCGCAGGAAAGCCCCGAATAGATGCTCAGCGAAGTCGCGCCGGCCAAGCTCAACCTGGCGCTGCATGTCCGTGCGCGCCGCCCCGACGGCTATCATGAGCTGGAGACGCTGTTCGTCTTCGCGCGCGATGGGGATCGATTGTCGGTGGCGCGCGCCGATGTTCCGTCCTTCACCACGACCGGGCCGTTCGCGGGGGCGGTCGGGCCTGCGGCGGACAATCTGGTCGTGCGCGCCGATCATGCGTTTCGTCAGGCGTTCGCGCCGGATGCCGCGCATGCGATCGTGCTGGACAAGCATCTGCCGGTCGCCTCCGGGATCGGCGGCGGGTCGGCGGATGCCGCCGCGACGCTGCGCGCGCTCGCCCGCTTGCATGACGTCCCGCTCGACACCCCGCGCCTGATGACGATCGCCGCCGATCTGGGCGCCGACGTGCCCGCGTGCCTGATCGGGCGCGCGACCGTCGGGCGCGGGCGTGGCGACGCGCTGACGCGGATCGCGGGCCTGGGTGATATGCCCGCGCTGCTGGTCAATCCGTGCGTGGCGGTGTCGACCGCCGCGGTCTTCGCGCGATGGGACGGGGTGGATCGTGGTCCGTTGCCGGACGCGGGGACGACGCTGGCGCGCGCATTGGCGGGCCGCAACGATCTTCAGCCGCCCGCCGAGGCGGTCGCCCCCGCGATCCGCGACGTGCTGGCGCGGCTGTCCGGCTGCGCGGGATTGGTCCTGGCGCGCATGTCCGGATCGGGCGCGACCTGTTTCGCGCTGTTCGACGATGCGGCGGCGCGCGACTCCGCGGCGGCGACGATCGCCGCGACCGCGCCGGGTTGGTGGACGTGCGCGACCACGATCGGCTGACCGGTTGTAATCGCGCCTAAGTTCGCTACTTGTTCTATAGGAACAAAGTGAATACAACGGTGCGGCGCGTTGAATGCGGCGCGCGGTTGCTCTAGCGAAAGGCTCCACGGCAATGGCCGCCAAACTTCAGGTGATCGATACCGGCATGGCAACCGCGAATACAGACCGTCAAAAGGCGCTCGACGCCGCGCTGGCACAGATCGACCGCGCCTTTGGCAAGGGCTCGGCGATGAAGCTGGGCCAGAAGGAGACGATGCAGGTCGAGGCGATCTCGACCGGGTCGCTCGGGCTGGACATCGCGCTGGGCGTCGGCGGTCTGCCGCGCGGGCGCGTGATCGAGGTCTATGGCCCGGAAAGCTCGGGCAAGACCACGCTCGCGCTGCACGTCATCGCCGAGGCGCAGAAGAACGGCGGCACCGCCGCCTTCGTCGACGCCGAACACGCGCTCGATCCGGTCTATGCCAAGAAGCTGGGCGTCAACATCGACGAACTGATCGTGTCGCAGCCCGATACCGGCGAACAGGCGCTGGAGATCACCGACACGCTGGTCCGCTCGAACGCGATCGACGTGCTGGTGGTCGATTCGGTCGCCGCGCTGGTGCCGCGCGCCGAGATCGAGGGCGAGATGGGCGACAGCCACGTCGGCCTGCAGGCGCGATTGATGTCGCAGAGCCTGCGCAAGCTGACCGGCTCGATCAGCCGCTCGCGCTGCATGGTGATCTTCATCAACCAGCTGCGCATGAAGATCGGCGTGATGTACGGCAATCCGGAGACGACCACCGGGGGCAATGCGCTGAAATTCTACGCCTCGGTCCGGCTCGACATTCGCCGCACCGGCGCGATCAAGGATCGTGACGAGGTGATCGGCAACGCCACCCGCGTGAAGGTGGTGAAGAACAAGGTCGCGCCGCCGTTCAAGCAGGTCGAATTCGACATCATGTATGGCGAGGGCATTTCGAAGGTCGGTGAGATCCTCGATATCGGGGTGAAGGCCGGGCTGGTCGAAAAGGCCGGGGCGTGGTTCTCCTACGATTCGGTGCGGATCGGGCAGGGGCGCGAGAATTCGAAGAACTTCCTGCGCGAGAATCCCGAGATGATGGAGCGGCTGGAAAAGGCGATCCGTGGCCGCACCGAACAGGTGGCGGACGGGATGATGGCCGGGCCGAGCGAGGACGACGACCTCTGATCGGTCGTCGCGCCCGGCTGTACGGGCGGGCGGCGTGACCGCCGTCCACGACTGGCGCGGTCGCGTCGGCGATGCCTGGGCACAGGAGCATGCCGGTACCGAACGGGCCCTGGCCGGGGTGGCGGCGGTCCTGAATGCCGCGATCGACGCGGTCGCGCCCGATCGCGGCCGGGCGGTCGATATCGGGTGCGGGGCGGGCGGGACCGCCCTGGCGCTCGCCGCCGCGCGACCGGGGTTGTGCGTCACCGGGGTCGATCTGTCCGAGCCGCTGCTGGCGGTGGCGCGGGCGCGGGCCGGTTCGGCGGGGCCGCGCTTCGTCTCGGGTGACGTGGTCGACGTCCTGCCGGGTCTCGCCCCGCTCGACCTGCTGGTGTCGCGCCACGGCGTGATGTTCTTTCCCGATCCGCGCGCCGGTTTCGCCGCGATGCGTGCGGGCGCGGCGCCGGGCGCGCCGCTTGTGTTTTCCTGTTTTCGCGCGCGCGCCGACAATGATTGGGCGGCGACGATCGATGCGCTGGTCGGCAACGCGCCCGTCCCGTCCGGCTATCTGCCGGGGCCGTTCGGGCTGGCGGACGCCGCGTTCACCGCCTCTCTGCTGGCGGCGGCCGGATGGCGCGACGTGCGGATCATGCCGCACGACGTGGACTATGTCGCCGGCGACGGCCCCGATCCGGTCGCGGCGGCGCTAGCTTTCTATCGCCGCATCGGCCCGGCGGCGTCGGTGCTGGCGGCCGCCGGGCCGGAGGAGCGCGCGCGGATCGAGGCCCGGTTGCGCGATCTGTTCGCGGCACGGATACGCAACGGCGCGGTCACGTTCACCGCTGCGATCTGGATCGTAGCCGCGCGTGCGGGAGAGGAACTGCCATGACGATCATCGTCCACCATCTCGAAAACTCGCGCTCGCAGCGCATCCTGTGGATGCTGGAGGAACTGGCGCTGCCCTATGAGGTGAAGCGCTACGAGCGCGACAAGGCGACGATGCTCGCCCCGCCCGAGCTGCGCCGGGTCCATCCGCTCGGCAAGTCGCCGGTGATCGAGGATACCGATGCGCCGGGAGCGAGCGGGCCGTGCGTCGTCGCGGAAACCGGGGCGATCGTCGAATATCTGGTCGATCGTGCCGACGGGAAGCTGGGCGCTCCGGCGCGCCGCGACGATGCGCTCGCCTATCGCTTCTGGCTCCATTATGCGGAGGGCTCGCTGATGCCGCCGCTGCTCGTCAAGCTGGTCGTGTCGCGCATTCCCCTGCTCGGCAAGCGCGTCGCGGCGCGGATCCAGCCGATGATCGAGCGGCATCTCGATTTCGTCGAGGCGTCGCTGGCGGATCATCCATGGTTCGCGGGTGACACGTTCACCGCCGCCGACATCATGATGAGCTTCCCGCTGGAGGCGGCGCGTGGCCGTGCCGGGCTGGGCGAGCGTCATCCGAACGCGACCGCGTGGCTGGAGCGGATCCACGCCCGCCCGGCCTATCAGCGCGCGCTCGCCGCCGGTGGTCCCTATGCCTATGCGCGCGCCCGGACCTGATCCGACGACCGCCGCACTTTGATGGGAAGGCGCCCCGGTTCGACCTGGTCGAACCGGGGCGTCGTAGTCTTCGGGCCTGGTGTCAGGCCTTCACGTGCTGCGAGATGTATTTGTTCATCTCGAACATCGTCACCTTCTCGCGCCCGAATACCTTCTGCAGCTTCTCGTCGGCCAGGATCTCGCGCTTGTTGGCCGGATTCTGCAAGTCGTTGGCCTTGATATAGTCCCACACCTTGCTGATCACCTGGCTGCGCGGCAGCTTCTCGTTGCCGACGATCGCGCCCAGCTCCACCGAGGGCTGCACCGGCGCGTGGATGCCGCCGGTCTTGGGGATGGTCGTCATCATACTCCTTCCGTTGGCGCCGGCCGCATGGGGCCGGCGCGTCGTCACGCCTTCTTCAGCGCGTCGGGCTTGTGCGCGGCCTTCCCGCCATTGTCACTCTCGACCAGATATTGCGGATCGTCCTTCGATGCCTTGACCTTGTGGCTCTTGATCGAGGTTTCGGAGGTCAGCTTCTTCTCCACGGTGCCGTGCGCGGTGCCGCCATGCGACTTCCACGTCACCTCGTCGCCCTTCTTCAGATTGTCCGCCATCGTCGCTCTCCTTGTCTGCGGGCATGCAACCCGCGGGGACGGCGCGGGGTTGCGTTGCGGCAATTCGTGCTACAGCCGGCGGCGACACGGATGGGGACATGATGGACGAGACGGTGCAGGGAACGCCCGATGCGGGCGATCTGGTGGCGGCAGACGGCAAGATCGCGGTGCCCGACGAGGTGGCGGAGGCGGTGCGCACGCTGCTGCGCTGGGCCGGGGACGATCCCGCGCGCGAGGGACTGGTCGATACGCCGCGCCGCGTGGCGCGCGCGTGGAAGGAATATTGCGCCGGCTATGGCGAGGATCCCGGCATCCATCTGTCGCGCGTGTTCGAGGAGGTCGGCGGCTATGACGAGATCGTCCTGCTGAAGGATATCCCGTTCCAGTCGCATTGCGAGCATCACATGGCGCCGATCATCGGCAAGGCGCACATCGCCTATCTGCCGCGCAACCATGTCGTCGGCATTTCGAAGCTGGCGCGCGTGCTGCACGGCTTCGCGCGCCGCCTGCAGGTGCAGGAACGCCTGACCGCCGAGGTCGCGGATTGCATCTGGCGCGGGCTGAAGCCGCTGGGCGTCGCGGTGGTGATCGAGGCGAGCCACGCCTGCATGACCGCGCGCGGCGTGCGCACGTCGGGCGTCGGCATGGTCACCAGCCGGATGATGGGCGTGTTCCGCGACGACGACCGCAGCCGCAAGGAAGTGCTGTCGCTGATGGGGCTGGCCTGACCGCGATGCGCGTGCTGGTGACCGGGGGCGCCAAGCGGCTGGGCGCGGCGATCGCGCGTGCGGTCGCCGATGCGGGGCATGTCCCGGTGATCCACTACGGCACCTCGCGCGCCGAGGCGGAGGCGCTGGCCACCGAACTGGGCGGGACGGCGGTGCGGGGCGACCTTGCCGATGTCGCCGACGTGCCCGCGCTGTTCGCGCGCGCGGCCGATGGCGGCGCGATCGACGGGCTGGTCAACAGTGCGTCGCTCTTCGAATATGACGCGCCCGCCGCGCCCGATCCCGCGCTCGCCGCGCGGCTCCACGCGATCAACGTCGTCGCGCCGTCGCTGCTCGCCGCCGCGCTGGCGGCGCAGGGCCGCGAGGGGGCGGTGGTCAATTTGCTCGATCAGAAACTGGCGAACCCCAATCCCGATTTCTTCAGTTATACGCTGTCCAAGGCCGCGCTGGCCGAGGCGACGGTGATGATGGCGCAGGCGTTCGCGCCGCGCGTCCGCGTCAACGCCGTCGCACCGGGGCTGACCCTGCCGAGCGGCGACCAGAGCGCCGAGGAATTCGACGCTGTCGCGCGCGCCAACCTGTTGCAACGCCCGGTCGGCGCGTCGGCGGTGGCGGAGGCGGTCGTCTGGCTGCTGTCGGCACGCAGCGTCACCGGGCAGACCGTGTTCGTCGACAGCGGGCAGCGTTTCTGCGCCCGCGACCATGACGTGATGTTCGAGGGGCGCGCCGATCGTGGCTGAATATGCGATCATCCTCGAGGATCTCGCGGTGCAGATGCGGCTGGGCATCCACCCGCACGAGGCCGCGCCGCAGCGCGTGCTGGTGTCGGTGCGGTTGACGGTCGATTATACAGACCCGCCCGCCGCGGACACGATCGACCAGGTGCTCGATTACGACCGCATACGCGACGGGATCCACGCGCTGGTGTCGGGAGAAGGCTTCGCGCTTCAGGAAACCCTGGTCGAACGCGTGGCGGCGCTGTGCCTTGCCGATGCCCGCGTTCGCGAGGTGCGGGTCCGCTCGATGAAGCCCGACGTCTACCCGGACGCGCGCGTCGGCTGCGAGATCGTCCGCCGCCGATAGCGATCGGTGCCGTCGATGGCGCTGCCGCGCTGTCCTACACGCTCATGTTGCTGATATGTTCTCCATCCATCAAGGAGAACGACAGCCATGATCGACGATCTGATCGACGCCGTGATCGACCGCGAGGGCGGCTACGTCCACCACCCCGCCGATCGCGGCGGCGCGACGCGCTTCGGCATCACGGAGGCGGTGGCGCGGGCCAACGGCTATGCCGGCGACATGCGCCATTTCGCGCGCCCCGCCGCTGTGGCGATCTATCGACGTCTCTACTTGCAGCGCCCGGGGCTCGATCGCGTTGCGCATCAGGCGCCGCGCCTCGCTGCCGAATTGTTCGACACCGGGGTCAACATGGGGCCGACGATCGCGATCGGCTTCCTGCAACGCGCGCTCAATGCGCTCAATCGCGGCGCGCGCGACTATCCCGATCTCGCCCGCGACGGTGTGATCGGCGCCCGCACGCTCGACGCGCTCGCCAGTTTCCTGCGCACGCGCGGCCCCGATGCCGAAACCGTGCTGATCCGCGCGGTGGAGGCGTTGCAGGGCGAGCGCTATCTCACGCTGGCCGAACGCCGTCCCGCCAACGAAGCGTTTCTGTACGGCTGGCTCGCCCAGCGCATCGGTTGAGGGGGGCAAGGAAGATGGCGATCGTCGATACGATCATCGCGCCCGTCGCCGGGCTGCTCGACAAGCTGATCCCCGATCCGCGCGCGCGCGAGGCGGCGCAGCGCGAATTGCTGCGGCTGGAGGGCACGCAGGAGCTGGAGCGCGTCAAGGCGCAGATGGCGGCGATCCTCGCCGAGGCGCAGGCCGCCGATCCATGGACCAGCCGCGCCCGCCCGGCCTTCCTGTACGTGATGTACGCGTTGCTGCTGTGGAGCATCCCGATGGGGCTGATCGCGGCGGTCCGCCCGCAGGCGGCGACCGCGATCGCGCAGGCGATGAACGCGTATCTCACCGGGCTGCCCGAACCGCTCTACGCGCTCTTCGGGACCGGCTATCTCGGCTATACCGTCGCGCGCGAATGGGGGAAGGCCAAGGCGCGCTGACGCTTGCCTCGTCGCGAGCGCAGCGAAGCGATCCAGTGCCTCCTCGCGCCACACCGAAGGTCTTCGCCACGGTCGCACCGACGCGCCGTCATCACCCGCTGTCGTCAGGTCCGCTGCAATCGCTGCGGATCGGGCGGCAGCCGCATGTGCGCGCCGTGCGCGGCCTCCAGATATTCGGTCGCCATCGCGTAATGCGCCTGGCAGACGGCGGGATCTTCCGCCTCGGCGGCCAGCCGCAATTCGGCCTCGGCGCGAGTCTGGAAGTACAAACGGTCCTTGTCGGTAATCATTCGACGCTACTCACTCTCCGGCGCGCGATATGGTCGCATCGCGCGCCGGATACCATCACCCGGTTTACAATCTTTCGTTGCTCTTGCCTGACGCGGGGCAGCGCCCCAAATCGCGGGCCTATGAGCGGTAACGATCCACATTCCCATTCCATGCCCGTTTGGCATGGCACCACCATTCTTTCGGTCCGGCGCGGCGGCAAGGTCGTCGTGATCGGCGACGGCCAGGTTTCGATGGGGCAAACCGTGATGAAGCCCAATGCGCGCAAGGTGCGCGTGCTGGGGGAGGGCAAGGTGATCGGCGGCTTCGCCGGCGCCACCGCCGATGCCTTCACGCTGTTCGAGCGGTTGGAGGCCAAGCTGGAGCGCCATGGCTACCACCTGATGCGCGCGGCGGTGGAACTGGCCAAGGATTGGCGCACCGACAAATATCTGCGCAATCTGGAGGCGATGATGATCGTTGCCGACAAGGACGTGACGCTGATCCTCACCGGCAACGGCGACGTGCTGGAGCCGGAAAACGGCGTTGCCGCGATCGGCTCGGGCGGCAATTTCGCGCTCGCCGCGGCGCGCGCGCTGGTCGATTACGAGGACGATGCCGAGGTGCTGTGTCGCAAGGCGATGAAGATCGCCGCGGAGGTGTGCGTCTACACCAACGATCGCGTCACCGTGGAAACGCTGGACAGCGCCACCTGACGCGCCGGCGTCGCGCCGCCCCGAACGAAACCGGCGTATCGTCTCAACATTCGCAACATTCGCCGATCAAGGCTTTGAAAAACCATGAACGATAATCTCACTCCGAAGGCGATCGTCGCCGCGCTCGACGCGCATATCATCGGTCAGAAGGACGCCAAGCGCGCGGTCGCCGTCGCGCTGCGCAACCGCTGGCGGCGGCAGCAGCTGTCGCCCGACCTGCGCGACGAGGTGACGCCGAAGAACATCCTGATGATCGGGCCGACCGGCTGCGGCAAGACCGAGATCAGCCGGCGGCTCGCCAAGCTGGCCGACGCGCCGTTCGTCAAGGTGGAGGCGACCAAGTTCACCGAGGTCGGCTATGTCGGGCGCGACGTCGAGCAGATCGCGCGCGATCTGGTCGAGGAAGCCGTGCGGCTTGAAAAGGAACGCCGCCGGCTCGCGGTGAAGGACAAGGCGGAGGCCGCGGCGATGGACCGGCTGCTCGACGCGCTGGTCGGCAAGGACGCCAGCCAGGCGACCCGGGACAGCTTCCGTCAGCGCTTCGCCGAGGGGCATCTCGCCGACAAGGAGGTCGAGCTGGAGCTGCAACAGGCGCCGCAGATGCCGTTCGAGCTGCCCGGCGGGCAGGGGTCGGTCGGGATGATCAACCTGTCCGAGATGATGGGCAAGGCGTTCGGGGGCGGCCCGAAGCAGCGTCGCAAATTGCTGGTCCCCGCCGCCTGGGAGAAGCTGGTCGAGGAGGAGGCCGACAAGCGGCTCGATCAGGACGAGGTCAGCCGCGTCGCGCTTCAGGACGCCGAGGAGAATGGCATCGTCTTTCTCGACGAGATCGACAAGATCGCGGTCAGCGACGTGCGCGGTGGCTCGGTCAGCCGCGAGGGCGTGCAGCGCGACCTGTTGCCGCTGATCGAGGGCACCACCGTCTCGACGAAGTACGGCCCGATGAAGACCGACCATATCCTCTTCATCGCGTCGGGTGCGTTCCACGTCGCCAAGCCCAGCGACCTGCTGCCAGAGCTTCAGGGCCGCCTGCCGATCCGCGTCGAACTGAAGGGGCTGACCGAGGATGATTTCGTCGCGATCCTCTCCGACACGAAAGCGTCGCTGCCCGCGCAATACCGCGCGCTGATCGCCACCGAGGGTGTCGAGGTGACCTTCACCGACGACGGCATTCGCGCGATCGCGCGCATCGCGGCGGAGGTGAATGGCGAGATCGAGAACATCGGCGCGCGCCGCCTGCAGACCGTCATGGAGAAGCTGCTGGAGGAGGTCAGCTTCGATGCCGAGGATCGGCAGGGCGACGCGCTGACCATCGATGCCGCCTATGTCGAGGCTCAACTCGCTAGTGTCGCACGGAATTCCGACTTGAGCCGCTTCGTGCTCTAACATACGTCGGTCCCTTGCGGCGCGCGCTGGGGGGCGGAGATGGACGACGAGGGCGAAGCGCTGATCCATGGGGCCTATCTGGCGGCGATGGGTGACGGCGCCGATGGCTGGATGCCGTGGCTGCGCCGTGCGTCGGACTGGATCGGGGGGCGGTCCGGCTATCTCGCGATGGTCGACCGGAAGGCGGGAACGCTGATGTGGGATACGATCCACCATCCCGATGCATCCGCGCTGGCCCGATATAAGGCTGACGGCATCTATCTGCGTGATCCGCAGGTGGCGGTCGTCACCTCGCTGACCGAATCGCGTATGTACCGCGATGTCGACGTGCTCGATCCCGACGATCCGGATGCGCGCTTCCATACCGATTGGTTGGCGCGCCACGGCGGCACGCGGCATTTCGTGACCGCCGCCTCGGTGGTGGGCGAGGGGCGCTGGGTCGGCGGGATGTCGATCCACAACGCGGTGGGGCAGGGGGTGACCAGCGACGTGCAATGGCGGCGTCTCGCCTCGCTGTCGGGCACGCTGGAGCGCGCGCTCGCCTTCGGGGTGCTGCATGCCGAGAAATTGCGCGAGCAATGGTGGTCGGCACGGCTGGACGCGGCCGGAGAGCCGGCGGCGCTGCTCGACGATCGCGGGACGATCCTGCGCGCCACGCCCGATTTCGAGGAGGTGTTGCGGAGCGGGGATGGCCTGCTCGCACGCGGCGGCCGGTTGCTGGCGACCGACCCCGCCAGCCAGCGAAGGCTCGCGACGCTGGTGCTCCAGGCCACCACGTCACATGGTGCGGCGGCGGAGGCGACGCTGATCGAACGCGCGGATGACCGCCCGCCCTTTGTGCTGTGCGGCTGGCCGCTGGTGCGCGAACGCCGCGGATTGGTCCCCGATCACGCCGCCGCGCTGGTGACGCTGATCGATCCGCTCTCCGCGCCGCTGCCGTCCGCGCGATTGTGGCGTACCGCGTTCGGCCTGACACAGCGCGAGGCGGAGATCGCCGCCGCGCTGGTCGCCGGACAGACACCCGACGAGGCGTCGGCGACACTGGGCGTGACGATCAACACCACCCGCGTCCACCTGCGCCAGATCTTCGCCAAGACGCAGACCGCGCGGCAGGCTGAGCTCGTGCGCCTCCTGTCCCGCTTCGGTCCGAACGCCGTGGTATAGGAGCGTCAGATCAGATTGCCGGCGTAGAACAGGATCAGGATCGCCGCGATCAACAGAAATGCCAGGTAGTAAAGTCCGCCCTTGATCGGCACCTTCGCCTTCCGGTCGAAATTCTCGCCCTCGCGCATGTCCTTGGTAACGATATTGTCGGCCATGATCGTCTCTCCCGTGCCCGCCACCAACCGGCGGCGCGGGAGAACGATCCGCTACCCCGCCGGCGCGATGATTGCGATCTGGCGCCCGTAGCTCGGCTCGCCGCGATGCGTGGCGCGGCGATAGGAGAAGAAGTCCGCCGCCTCGGCATAGGTGTCGCGCCCCAATGCCGTCACCCGGGTCACCCCCGCCGCGGCCAGCCGATGCGCGACATAGCCTTCCAGATCGAAGCGGTGATGCTCGTCGCGCGCATCGACGAAGAACCGCTCGTTGGCGCCATCCGCCGCCTCGAAGCGCTGGCGGAAGGCGTCGTCCACCTCATAGCTGGCGCGCGCGATGCACGGCCCGATCGCGGCGACGATCCGTTCCGCCCGCGCGCCGCGCGCCACCATCGCCGCGACCGTCACATCGGTGACACCGTCCAGCGCGCCCCGCCACCCGGCGTGCGCCGCGCCGACGATATTGGCCTGCGCATCGGCGAGCAGCACCGGCGCGCAATCGGCGGTGACCACCCCGATCGCCAGCCCGATACGATCGGTGACCAGGGCATCGGCGCGCGGGCGCTCCACGAACGGCGCATCGAGCGTCACGCAGGTCGCCGAATGCACCTGATACGGCGTCAGCAGGCACGCGCCCGGCACCACCGCCGCCAGCGCGGCGGCGCGATTGGCGTGGACCGCCGCCTCGTCATCGTCCGATCCCAGCCCGACGTTCAGCCCGGCATGGAGCCCCGCCGAGGCACCGCCACGCCGCCCGAAGAAGCCGTGCGGCACCGCGTCCAGCAACCCGGCGCGCAGCGGCGCGGGCTCCGTCACAGCGCGCGACGCATCACGATGTCGGTGTCCTCATGGTCGCCGACCATGAAGGCATAGCGCCCGACATCCTCGAACCCGTATTTCGCGTAGAAGCGCCGCGCGCGTTCGTTGTCGATGAACACGGAGAGGAACATCTCCTTCATGCCCCGCGCGCGCGCCTCGTCCAATGCCCAGTCCATCATCTGGAGCCCGACCCGCGCGCCCTGCCACGGCTGGAGCAGATAGAATTGTCGCAGCTCGATCGCGCCCGTGGCGGGGGTGAAGGGCAGGCGCGGCGGCCCCAGCTTCACATAGCCGACGACGATATGCCCTTCCTCCACCAGCGCGACGGCATAGGCCGGGTCGGCGATCTCGCGCGCCCAGTCGCCGGGGGTATGCTGTTCGAGGAACGTCGCCAGATCGGCGGCGGAATACAGCATCCCGAACGTCTCGGTGAAGGTGGCGCGCGCGACGCCGGCCAGATCGGCGGCATCCTTCGCGGTGGCGCGGCGCAGCGTGACGCGGCGCGTCATGCGTCGAATCCGGCCGGGCGCGGCCAGTCAGCGTGGGTCAGTGCAATCACCTTGAACAATTCCCCCATGTCTTCCACCAGCCGGCGGCGATCGCCGGATACCCCGTCGCCCAGCGCGGCGGCGCGCTGATCGATCCCCAGCGCGCGCAGGAACGCGCCCTGCGTCGTCGTGCCCCAGCTCACCGCCCCCGAAGCCGACGCCACCAGGCGCAGCGTCGCCAGATCGACGTGCGCGGTCAGGTCCTGCTCGCCGGGCGCCTCGAACGGATTGGCATAGGCGTGGCCGCGTACGGCCTGCAAGGTGTCGCCGACCGCCGGGCCGTCATAGCCATAGTCGATCACCAGCGCCGCGCCGCCCTGCGCCACGATCCGTGCCGACAGGTCGGCCATGATCGCGACGCTGGCGGGGGAGGTTTCGACGATCGCGCCCGGCGCGGCGTCGGCCAGTGCGGGCGGGATGATCGTATCGGGCACGCTGGTGCCCGCGATCGGCAGGAACAGCGTGTCCTGGCACGCCACCAGCCGCTCGTGCCAGACGGCCCCGCGCTTTACCAACTGGCGGATCGGAAGGGCATCGAAGAATTCGTTGGCGATCACGATCAGCGGCACGTCACCGGGGAGGGTCGTGATCGAATCGTGCCACGTCGCCCCCGGCACGCGTTCGGCCTGCGCCGCGCGCATCGTCGGGCTGGTTTCCACGAGATGCACCGCTGGAGTCAGCCCCGCGCGCGCCATAACGCGCAGCGCGTCGGCGGACAGCGTCCCGCGCCCCGGCCCCAGCTCGACCCAGGCGACCGCCGTCTGCCCGGCGCGCGCGCACAGATCGGCGGCCCAGGCGCCGATCAGTTCGCCGAACATCTGGCTGATCTCTGGCGCGGTGGTGAAGTCCCCCTCCGCGCCCAGCGGGTCGCGCGTCGCGTAATAATGCGCGTTGGCCGCCGCCATGAACTGGCTGACGGGGATCGGCCCGCCCAGCGCGATCGCGCGCGCCAGCCGCTCGGCGAGCAGCGGGTCGGCCATCAGGCGACCGCGTCCGGCCCGGCGATCGGCTCCACACGGACGCGCCGCCCCGGGGCGGTGACGATCAGGAACAGCCCCGCGACGATCATCGGCACGCACAGCCACTGCCCCATGTGCAGCCCGGTGGCCTCGGCGAACTGGCGCAACTGCGCGTCCGGCTCGCGGAAGAATTCGGCGGTGAAGCGCGCCAGGCCGTAGCCGGCCAGGAACACGCCCACCAGCTTGCCGGGCTGATAGCGCGCGTCGGTCCGCCAGAAGAAGAACCAGAGGAGCGCGAACAGCAGGATGCCCTCCAGTCCGGCTTCGTAGAGCTGGCTGGGATGGCGGGCCGGCTCGGGCACGCCGAACGGCACGGTCCGTTCGAATACGATCGCCCACGGCACGTCGGCGGGCTTGCCCCACAATTCGCCGTTCACGAAATTGGCGAGCCGCCCAAAGAACAATCCGAACGGGACGCAGCACGCGACATAATCATGCACCCGCAGCCAGTTCAGCCCGTGCTTGCGCGCGAACCAGATCAGCCCCAGCGAGGTGCCGATCACCCCGCCGTGGAACGACATGCCCCCGTCCCACAGCCGCAGGATCGACAGCGGCCGCGTCAGCATCTCCGGCGCGTAGAACAGCACGTAACCGATCCGTCCGCCCAGGATGATGCCCAGCGTGGCGTAGAACACCAGATCGTCGGCATGGCGCCGCGCCATCGGTGCGCCCGGTTGCGCCAGCAGCTTCAGCAGATACCACCATCCGATGACGATTCCGGCGATATAGGCCAGGCTGTACCAGCGCAGCGTGAACGGCCCGATCGAGAAGACGTCGGGGTGCAGGCCCAGATCGGAAAAATGTATGTGGCTTGCCGCTACGGCAGCCGTGAGCGCGGGCAGGATCAAGGCTTTCCCCTCGTGAATCGCGCCTCCATAAGGGCGGAATAAGACAAACCCAAGCGGAGAGAGTGATGCGGACCGAGCTTGACGCGCGTATGGATGCCACGATCGCGGCGCTCACCGGCGAGGGCGGTCCGCTGGCGCTCGGCGCGGTGCAACGCTTCGGTCGCGCCCTGCCGTGCATCGCCGCCGCCCCGCCCACGCTGCCGGCCTATTTCGCGCATTTCTGCGCCGAGCATCGTGACAAGGAGTTCCTGGTTTCCGGCGTCGAGCGGCTGACCTTCGGGCAGGTGCACGACGCGGCGACGCGCGTCGCACAGGCGCTGGTCCATGGGTGGGGCGTGCAGCCGGGCGACCGCGTCGGGATCGCGGCGCGCAATTCGTCGGCGTGGATCGTGCTCTACATGGGGATCGTGATGGCCGGCGGCGTGGCGACGCTGCTCAACGGCTGGTGGCAGGCCGAGGAGCTGGCCGCCGGGATCGCGGAGGTCGCGCCACGGCTGGTATTCGCCGATCCGCCGCGCGTGGGTCGGCTGGCGGGTGTCGACGTGCCGGTGCAGGTGTTCGACGATGCCGCGCCGCTCGATCGCGCGCTGGATGCGGTCTTCGCGCGCGCGCATGGCGGTGCGCTGCCGACCGTGGGCGCCGACGATCACGCCACGATCCTGTTCACCTCCGGCTCCACGGGTCGCGCGCGCGGCGCATTGTCGACGCATCGCCAGGTGGTGCAGGGCACCTTCAACTTCCTGGCCTCCGCGCTGATGATGATGACGCTGGCCGTGCAGGACGGGAAGCCGATGGCGGCGCAGCCCGCCACGCTGCTGAACGTGCCGCTGTTCCACGTCACCGCGATGGTGCCCACGTTCCTGCAAAGCTTCGCGCAAGGCCGTAAGCTGGTGCTGATGTCGCGTTGGGACGCCGAGGAGGCGATGCGGCTGATCGAGCGCGAGCACGTCACCTATTTCGTCGGCGTGCCGCTGATGACGCTGGAGATGCTGAATCATCCGCGCCGCGACGCGTACGACCTGTCGAGCGTTACCGACTTCGCCGCCGGCGGGGCGTCGCGCCCGGTCGAACATGTCCGGCGGCTGGATGCGGAGCTGCCCGGATCGCCGTTGATCGGCTATGGCCTCACCGAAACCAATGCGGTCGGCGCGGGCAATTGGCGCAGCAACTATCTGGCCAAGCCGTCCTCGACCGGACGTGCCTCGGCGCCGCTGGTGGATTTCGCGATCCTCGACGATGCCGGCCACCACGTCCGCCACGGTGGCGTGGGGGAAATCGGGATCCGCTCGGTCGCCTGTTTCGAGGGGTATTGGGGCCGCCCGGACGATACCGCCGCGTGCTTCACCGCGGATGGCTTCTTCCGTACCGGCGACCTCGGCTATCTCGACAATGACGGCTATCTGTTCATCGTCGATCGCAAGAAGGACATCATCATTCGCGGCGGCGAGAACATCAGCTGTCAGGAGGTGGAATCCGCGCTCTATGCGCACAGGGCGGTGACGGAAGCGGCGGTCTTCGGGCTCGCCGACGAACGGCTGGGCGAGGTGCCGTGCGCGGTCGTCCATCTGGCCGCCGGCGAGCAGGTGATCCCGGCGGAGCTCGTCGCGTTCCTCGGCGAGCATCTCGCCGCCTTCAAGGTGCCGCATCGCCTGTGGCTCAGCCCCGATCCGCTGCCGCGCCTGGGCACGGAGAAGATCGACAAGGGCACGCTGCGCAAGCTCTATGGAGAAACGGTGCGCGGCTGACGGCCGGGTGGCGGAACAAGCCCCTTCCGCCACGCCGTCGCGCCCGCTACCCCGGCGCATATGGTGGAGATCACACGGCGCAACCTGCTCGTATCCGGTGGCGTCGGCGTCGGGCTGGTGGTCGCATGGGCGGCGTGGCCGCGTACCTATCTGCCCAGGCTTGCCACCGCCCCCGACGAGCATGCGTTCGGCGCCTATCTGAAGATCGCGCGCAGCGGCCAGATCATGGTCGCGGTGCCGCAATGCGAGCACGGGCAGGGCGTCTACACCACCTTGCCGCAGATCGTCGCCGACGAACTGGGGGCGGACTGGCGGACCGTCGGGGTCGAAGCGGCGCCGATCGCGCCGCTCTATGCCAACCCGCTCGCCGCCGAATGGCTGTTTGGCGCGGCCTTCGCGGGCGTGCCCGATGGCGTGCGTGACGAACTGTGGACGCGCCAGGCGCTGATGCTCACCGCCGGCTCCACCTCGGTGCGCCGCTTCGAGGCACCGCTGCGCGCGGCGGGAGCGGCGGCGCGGGTGTTGTTGTGCCAGGCGGCGGCGGCGCGCTGGGACGTCGACTGGCGCGACCTGACCACCGCCGACGGCTTCGTGGTGCAGGGCAATCGTCGGCTGCGCTTCGCCGAGCTGGCGGAGGCGGCGGCGTCGGGCAGCGTGCCCGACGACCTGCCCTATCGGATCGGCGAGGAGGGGCGGCTGACCGGCCAGTCGGTGCCCCGGCTCGACGTGCCCGCCAAGGTAGACGGGTCGGCCAATTTCGTCGCCGACGTGCGACTGCCCGACATGGTCTTCGCCAGCATTCGTCAGGCGCCGCATCGTGATGCGCGGCTGATCGGTGCGGATGTCGCGGCGGCGGAGCGCGTGCCCGGGATGCTTCACGTCGTCCGCAACGATCGTTGGGTGGCGGCGGTGGCGCGCGACTGGTGGGCGGCGAACCGCGCGCTGGGGGCGCTGGCGCCGCGCTTCGAAGGGCCGGTGCCGCCCGACGATGCCGCGATCGCCCGTGCGCTCGACGCCGCGCTGGACAGCGAGGGGCACCGCGTCGCGGGGGTCGGCGACGTCGATGCCGCCTTCGCGGGGGCGCGGCTGGTGGAGGCGGAATATAGCGTCGCGCCCGCGCTTCACGCCGCCGTCGAACCCCCGGCGGCGACCGCGCAGTGGCAGAACGAGCGGCTGGAGCTTTGGGTGGCGACGCAGGCGCCGTCGCGCGCGCGCGCCGCGGCGGCGGCGGCGATCGGGGTGGCTGAGGCGCAGGTGATCGTCCATCCGATGCTGGCGGGCGGATCGTTCGGCGCCGCGCTGGAGACCGATGTCGTCCGACAGGCGGCGGTGCTGGCGCGCGCGCTGCGTCGCCCGGTGCAACACACGGTGGCGTTCATCTTGAAGGGATTGATCGCCTCTTCGTTGGTCAGGTCGATCCTGATCAGCAGCAGGGGCTCGCTGGGGTGGTAGATCTGC
>CAJYSA010000100.1 GCA_913777325.1 uncultured Sphingomonas sp.
ACGGCGCGGCGTCGCCGACCTCTACGCGCATCTGCGCCTCCGCGCGATAAATAAGCTTGGCGGCCTCGTGTGCCTGTTGGTTCGCGCAGAGCACGCTGAGGACGCGGAGATGCCGCGCCCGGGGTGATGGCCCGCGGCAGCCATCCAGCTTGGAAATGGCTTGAGCGATCGCCTGCCTGCGGCGCAACGCCTCTGCGCCCTTCGCGTGCTCTGCGCGAACCCATTTACTCGCGTGGAGACGCGGAGGCGCAGAGAGTGCATGTCTGCCGCTTCGGCAACCCGCCCGTCATTGCGAGCGTAGCGAAGCAATCCAGCGCGTCCTGATCCGGCTCTGGATTGCTTCGCTGCGCTCGCAATGACGGAGGGGGGGCTTGTTTGAAGCGTGCCTGCGGCCGAGAGCGGAACGCCTCCGCGTCTCCGCGCCTCCGCGTGAACCAAAAAAAGGGCGGCCCCGCAGAGCCGCCCTTTCGATACCCAAAAGACCGAAACGCTTACTTCGGCGATGCCTCGCGCTTGCCGTCCAGGCGGCGGGCGATGCCCCACGGATTGGCGTCCGATACCGCGTCCGGCAGCAGGCTGGCGGGCAGGTTCTGGAGGCTGACGGGGCGCAGGAAGCGGTAGATCGCACCGGTGCCGACCGAGGTGGTGCGGCCGTCGCTGGTCGCCGGGAACGGGCCGCCGTGGACCATCGCCGAGGCGACTTCGACGCCGGTTGGCCAGCCGTTGACCAGGATGCGGCCGACACGATCGGCCAGGACCGGGATCAGCGACTTGGCGTCGGCCTCGTCCTCGGCATCGATCTGGAGCGTCGCGGTGAGCTGACCCTCGAGGCTGGCGATGACCTTCTTCACCTCGGCCAGATCGCGGCAGGCGACGACGATCGACGACGAGCCGAACACTTCGTGGCCCAAAGCGCGATCGGCGAGGAAGGCGTCGGCGTCGGTACGGAACAGCGCGCCGACCGCCTGATTGACGCCCTCTCCGACCTTGCCGCGCGCGACGGTGGTGACCGCCGCATGCGACGCGAGCGCCTCGACGCCCTTTTCGAAGCTGGCGTGGATGCCCGGGGTGAGCATCGTGCTGGGCGCGCTCTCGGTCAGCGCCGTGCCCGCCGCCGCGACGAAGGCATCGAGCGCCGGGCCAGCGATGGCGAGGACGAGGCCGGGGTTGGTGCAGAACTGACCCGCGCCCATCGTCAGCGACTGAACGTACGCCGGAGCCAGAGCGGCGCCGCGCGCTTCGAGCGCATGCGGCATGATGACGACCGGGTTGATCGCCGACATCTCGGCATAGACCGGGATCGGCTCTGCGCGTTCGGCGGCAATCTTCATCAGCGCCATGCCGCCGCCGCGCGAGCCGGTGAAGCCGACCGCCTTGATGCGGGGATCGCGGACGATCGCACCGCCCAGCTCGTTGGTTTCGCCGGGCAGATAGGAGAAGGTGCCGGCGGGAAGCCCCGCCTTTTCAACGGCCTTGGCGATGGCGCGCGCGACCATCTCACCGGTGCCGGGGTGCGCGGGGTGGCCCTTGACGACGACCGGGCAACCGGCGGCGAGCGCGGAGGCGGTGTCGCCGCCCGCGACCGAGAAGGCGAGCGGGAAGTTCGACGCGCCGAACACCGCGACCGGGCCGAGCGCGACGTTCATGCGGCGCAGGTCGGGGCGCGGCAGCGGCTGGCGATCGGGCATCGCGGGGTCGATCGTGGCGTCGAGCCAGTCGCCCTGACGGACGACCTGCGCGAACAGCTTGAGCTGACCGACGGTGCGGCCACGCTCGCCCTCCAGACGGGCGCGCGGCAGGCCGCTTTCCTGCATCGCGCGGACGACCAGATCGTCGCCAAGCGCCAGGATTTCCTCGGTAATCCCTTCGAGGAAGGCGGCGCGCGCCTCCGGCGTGGTCGCGGCGAAGGTCGGGAACGCCTCGGCGGCCAGCGCGCAGGCGGCGTCGACCGCATCGGGACCGGCGGAGGAGAAGTCGGGCGTCAGCGTGTCACCGGTCGACGGATCGACCGAGGTGAACCGCTTGTCGGCCTGACGCGCCTCGGCGCCGATGAGCATCGCTCCGTCGATCATGATGGTCCTTCGGTGATGGGAATTAGTAGGACATAAATACGGCGCGGGGGGTCATTTCGCAACCCCGTGGTGGCACGAACGACCGCTCCGATGCCGCGACAGGGCCGAAAATACCAGCGTCGGGGCACATCGTGCCGCGCATATTCCGCGGTAGGGATCGTCCGCTCGCAATTTGGCGTCCGGAATCCCGATTTACCGGTCCGCGCATCGCAGGAGCGGGCGTTTGCGGGACGGTGGATGCCGGAACGAGTCCGGCATGACGGGGGAGGCGGGGTCCGCGATCCTTGCGGTTCCCCACCCCCCGGGAAGGACGATCAGATGAAGCGGTTGACGAGGTTCTCGATCCGCTCCTGACGACCCGAGCGCGGGCGCGGGTTGACGTTCGCGCTTTCGGCGAGGTCGGCGATACCGGCGAGGTCGAGGCTCGACACCTTCTGACCGAAGTCGGCGTCCCAGCCGGCGTAACGCTCGCGCTTGATCGCGTCGAGGCGACCGTCCTCGATCAGCGCCGCGGCGTTGAGGAGGCCCTTGGCCACGACGTCGATCCCGCCGACATGGCCGTAGAACAGGTCGACCGCGTCCATCGACTGGCGGCGGACCTTGGCGTCGAAGTTGAAGCCGCCGGTGGTGAAGCCGCCCGCGCGGATGATCTCGAGCATCGCCAGCGTCAGTTCCTCGACCGAGTTCGGGAATTGATCGGTGTCCCAGCCGTTCTGGTGATCGCCGCGATTGGCGTCGATCGAGCCGAAGATGCCGAGCGCGCCCGCCATCGCGATCTCATGTTCGAAGGTGTGGCCCGCCAGCGTGGCGTGATTGGCCTCGATGTTGACCTTGACCTCGTTCTCCAGCCCGTACTTCTTCAGGAAGCCGTACACGGTGGCGGTGTCGAAATCATACTGGTGCTTGGTCGGCTCGTGCGGCTTCGGCTCGATCAGGATCGTGCCTTGGAAGCCGATCTTGTGCTTGTGCTCGACGACGAGCGTCAGGAAGCGACCGAGGTTGTCGAGTTCGCGCTTCAGGTCGGTGTTGGCGAGCGTCTCGTAACCCTCGCGACCGCCCCACAGGACGTAGTTGCTGCCGCCGAGGCGGTGTGTCGCCTCCAGCGCGTCGCGGACCTGCATCGCGCCGAACGCGTAGACTTCCGGATCCGGGTTGGTCGCGCCACCGGCGGCGAAGCGCGGGTTGCCGAACAGGTTGGCGGTGCCCCACAGGAGCTTGCGGCCCGACGACGCCTGGAGCTTCTCGAGGTGGTCGACCGCCTCGGCGAAGAAGCGGCGATGCTCGGCGACGCCGTTGGCGTCGGCCATGACGTCGACGTCGTGGAAGCAATAATAGGGCACGTCGAGCTTCGTGAAGAAGTCGAACGCGACCTCACGCTTCTGTGCGGCGGCGGCGCTGTCGTTGGTACCGGCGTGCCACGGGCGGTTGAAGGTGCCGCCCCCGAACACGTCCGAGCCCGGCCAGCAGAAGGTGTGCCAGAAGCAGGCGGCGAAGCGGAGGTGGTCCTCCATGCGCTTGCCGAGGACGACCCGGTCCTTGTCGTAGAAGCGATAGGCGAGTTCGTTGGTGGTTTCCGGCCCCTCATATTTGATCTGGGGGATGTCGGCGAAGAAGTCGGTGCTCACGTGGTGTGCTCCTTTAGGGCTTGATGCGGGAATAAGCGGCGCGGAAGGCGGCGCGCTTGGGGGCGAGCCGGTCGACCAGCGCGGGGTCGGGGGTGATGATGTGGCTGACGGGCGGGGCGACGCAGACCTCTGCGGGGGTGCCGCCGTCGACCGCGAGCTGTGCGAGACGGGCCGCGCCCATCGCGGGGCCGACTTCGCCGCCCTTGAGGTAGGCGAGTTCGACCTCCAGCGCGGCGGCGAGCGTCTCGCCCCAATAGCGCGAGCGCGCACCGCCGCCGATGACCGACAGGCGTTCGACGCGCGTGCCGGACTCGCGCAGCACGCGGACGCCGTCGGCGAGCGCGAAGGCGACGCCCTCCAGCACCGCCTGCGCCAGCCGTTCGGGCGTGGTGTCATGGTCGAGGTGGAGGAAGCCGCCGCGCACCTGGGCGTCGTTGTGCGGGGTGCGCTCGCCCGAGAGATAGGGGAGGAAGAGTTCGGGGCCGTTGCCGGGTCCGGCCTGTTCGGCGCGCGCGAAGACGTCCGCCGCGCCGGGCGCGCCGATCAGCCGCGCGACCCAGTCGACGCAGACGGCGGCGGAGAGATGGACTG
>CAJYSA010000101.1 GCA_913777325.1 uncultured Sphingomonas sp.
TCGCATTGGTGCAGGCACAGGCCGCGCGCGTGCTGGCCACCAACGCGCTGGCGGCGCTGGCGGGACGCGGCAGCGACTATGCCGCCGCGATCGGCACCACGCGCCTCGCCACCGACACCGCGCTGCCGGTGCCCGCCACGATCCCCGCCGATCTGCTCGCGCGCCGCGCCGATATCGCCGCCGCGCAGGCCCGCGTCGCGGCGGCGGGGGCGGAGCGGCAGGTCGCGCGCCGCGCCTTCTATCCCAACATCAACCTGTCGGCGCTGGTCGGGTTGCAGGCGATCGGCTTCGGCAATTTCGTCGACCTCGATTCCGGCACCGCCGGCGGCGGCGCCGCGATCCATCTGCCGTTGTTCGACAGCGGACGCCGCAAGGCCGATCTGGCGGGTGCCACCGCCGCGCTCGACGTCGCGACCGCGCAATATAACGACGCGGTGGTCACCGCCGCGCGGCAGGTCGCCGACGCCATCGCGCAGGTCCGCGCCGCCGACGCCACCCGCGCCCGCCAGCGTGAGGTGACCGCCGGCTTTGCGGAGACCAACCGCCTCAACGCGGTGCGCGTCGCCAGCGGGCTCAACAGCCGGCTCGACCTGGTCGACAATGACGTCCGCCTGCTCGACGCCGAACTGGCCGACGCCAGCCTTTCCATCGACGCGCTCGCCGCGCGCGCGCAACTCGCCACCGCGCTCGGCGGCGGCTTCGACTCCGTTCAGGACGCTGCCCGATGACCGATACCGACGCCGCCGCCCCTGCTCCCGCCCCCCCCGGAAAGCCCGCCGCCCGGCGCCGCGCGCTGACCGTGCTCGGCGTGGTCGTGCTGCTCGCCGCGATCGGCTGGGCGATCTTCCACTTCTTCTTCAGCCCGCCGCAGGAGGAGACCGACGACGCCTATGTCGCGGGTGACGTGGTCGCGATCACCGCGCGCGATCCCGGCACCGTCACCGCGCTGCGCGCCGACAATACGCAGGCGGTGACCCCGGGGCAGCCGCTGATCGACCTCGATCCGACCACCGCCGACGTCAACGTCGCGGCGGCGGCGGCGGAGCTGGCCCGCGCGGTGCGCGCCACGCGTGCGGACTTCACGCGCGTTGGTCAGTCGGATGCCGGGATCGTGCAGGCGCAGGCGGAGCTGTCGCGCGCGCAGGCCGATTACGCGCGCCGCCGCACCGCCGCCGCGCAGGGCGCGGTGTCGGGCGAGGAGCTGTCGCACGCCGCCGATGCGGTGAAGGTCGCGCAGGCATCGCTGCGGCTCGCCCAGGAACAGCGCCGCCAGGCGCAGGCCAGCGTGCAGGGCACCGACGTGAACACCAACCCCGCGGTGCTCGCCGCGATCGCCGCCTATCGGCGCGCCGCGATCGTGCGCAGCCACATGCACGTCACCGCGCCGATCGCGGGCGTGGTGGCGCAGCGCACGGTGCAGATCGGGCAGCAGGTGAGCGCCGGCACCCCGCTGATGGCGATCGTCCCGCTCGACCGCGTGTGGGTGGACGCCAACTTCCGCGAGACGCAGCTGAAGGATGTCCGGCTCGGCCAGCCCGTGGTGCTGACGTCCGACATGTATGGCGACGACGTGCAATATCACGGGCGGGTCGTCGGCCTGTCGGCCGGCAGCGGCAACGCCTTCGCGCTGCTCCCGCCGCAGAACGCCAGCGGCAACTGGATCAAGATCGTCCAGCGCCTGCCGGTGCGCATCAGCCTCGACCCGCGCGAGCTGCGGCAGCATCCGCTGCGCGTGGGGTTGTCGATGAAGACGACGATCGACACCGCGGACACGCGCGGCGCGATGCTCGCCCGCGCCGCCGCCGTTCCCTATCAGGGCGATACGACCACCGGCACCGATCCGCAGGTGGAGGCGGCGATCCGCCGCATCGTCGCGGCCAACCGGTGAGCGCCTTCATGTTGGAAACGGTCCCCGCTGCCTCAGACCAACCGTCATTGCGAGCGCAGCGAAGCAATCCAGAGTCCAGCGCTCAACGCACTGGATTGCTTCGCTGCGCTCGCAATGACGGCGATGTCCGTCTTCAGCCTTCGTCGGCGCACCGGAATGGCTGATCCCGCCGCCTCCGGCCCGCCGCCGCTCACCGGCGCGCGGCTCGGCATCACCGCCTTCGCGCTCGCGCTCGGCACGTTCATGATGGTGCTCGATTCGACCATCGCGAACGTGTCGCTGCCGACGATCGCGGGCAACCTCGGCGTCTCCAGCGACAATTCCACCTGGGTCGTCACCGCCTTCGCGGTCGCTAACGGCGTCGCGGTGCCGCTCACCGGCTGGCTGATGCGCCGCTTCGGCGTGGTGCGGGTATTCTGCACCTCGGTGGCGCTGTTCACGCTCGCCTCGTTCCTGTGCGGCATCGCGTGGGATCTTCCCTCGCTGATCCTGTTCCGCGTCATGCAGGGCGCGGTGTCGGGGCCGATGATGCCCGGCAGCCAGGCGCTGCTGATCTCGATCTTCCCACCGCACAAACGCTCCACCGCGCTCGGCATCTGGTCGATGACCACGCTGGTCGCGCCGATCATGGGGCCGATCCTGGGCGGCTACATCTCCGACAATTATCACTGGTCGTGGATCTTCCTGATCAACGTGCCCTTCGGGATCCTGACGGCGTTCGTGTGCTGGACGCGGCTGAAGGATCGCGAGACGCCGACCGCGCGGCTGCCGATCGACACCGTCGGCCTCGGGCTGCTGGTGCTGTGGGTCGGGTCGCTGCAGGTGATGCTCGACCTCGGCAAGAATGCCGACTGGTTCAACGATCCGCTGATCGTCGTGCTGACGATCACCGCGATCGTCGGCTTCGTCGCCTGGGTGATCTGGGAGCTGACCGACGCCAACCCCACGGTCGACCTGACGCTGTTCGCGCGGCGCAATTTCTGGATCGGCAATCTCGCCTTCGCGCTCGGCTATGCGGTGTTCTTCGCCAACATCCTGATCCTGCCGCTCTGGCTGCAGACGCAGATGGGCTACACCGCGACCTGGGCAGGGCTGGTCGCCGCGCCCAGCGGATTGGTGGCGGTCATCCTGACGCCGCTGATCGCGCGGCTGTCGGGCAAGATCGACGCGCGCATCCTGGCCACCGTCGCGTTCGGCGGGTTCGCGATCAGTTACTGGATGCGCTCGCTGTTCACCACGCAGGCGACGTTCGTCGACCTGATGCTGCCGCTCTTGGTGCAGGGCGTGTCGATGGCGACCTTCTTCCTGGCGATGCTGACGATCTCGCTCGATCGTATCCCGGCGGAGAAGCTGCCCTCGGCGACGGGCATCTCCAATTTCGGGCGGATCGTCGCCGGCGGGTTCGCCGCCTCGCTGATCTCGACCGGCTGGGACTGGCGCGAGGCGCTCCACCAGTCGCGCCTCGCCGAGGCGATCGGCAGCGGCATGGGCTGGCAGATGGCGGCGCGTCATCTGGAGGCGCTGGGCATGACCACGCAACAGGCCGCCGCCGCGGTGACGCGCCAGATGGTCGGGCAGGCCTATCTGCTCGCCTCGACCGACCTGTTCCGGCTGTCGGCATGGCTGGCGGCGGTGCTGATCGTGCCGATCTGGCTGTGCCGCCGCCCGACGCCGCAGCATGGGCCGGTCGCGGCGGATTGAGACTTTACCGTCATTGCGAGCGGAGCGAAGCAATCCAGTGTTCCGCGCGCCGCCATGGATTGCTTCGCTCCGCTCGCAATGACGAAGGGCTTTCGTATCATTCGTGACCGGCTTACCCTGCCGGCATGACCGATTTCACCGCCACCCGCGCGCTGTTCCACATCCCGCCGGGGGTCATCTACCTCGACGGCAACTCGCTCGGTCCCCTGCCCCTCGCCGCCGAGGCGCGCGCGGCGCAGGTGCTGCGCGCCGAATGGGGCGATCGGCTGATCCGCGCGTGGAACGATGCGGACTGGACGACGCTTCCCGCCCGCGTGGGGGACCGGATCGCGCGGCTGATCGGCGCGCCACCGGGCAGCGTCACCACGGGCGACACCTTGTCGATCAAGGTCTTCCAGGCGCTCGCCGCCGCGCTCGCGTTGCGCCCGGATCGCCGCATCATCCTGTCGGACAGCGGCAATTTCCCCACCGACCTGTACATCGCGGACGCGCTGGCCGCCGCGCTGGGTCGCGGGCTGGAGGTGAAGGTGGTCGCGCCCGAGCAGGTGGCGGACGCGATCGACGAGACGGTCGCGGTCGTGATGCTGACGCAGGTCGACTATCGCACCGGGCGGCTGCACGACATGGCGGCGCTCACCGCGCGTGCGCAGGCGGCCGGGGCGCTCACCGTCTGGGATCTCGCGCATTCGGCGGGCGCCCTGCCCGTCGACGTCACCGCCGCCAAGGCCGATTTCGCGATCGGCTGCACGTACAAATATCTGAACGGTGGTCCCGGCGCGCCGGCCTTCATCCATGTCGCGCCCGCCCATGCCGATGTCGCGCAGCCGATCCTGGCGGGCTGGTTCGGCCATGACGCGCCCTTCGCGTTCGAACGCGGCTACCGCCCCGCGCCGGGCGTCGAGCGGATGCGCGTCGGCACGCCGCCGATCGTCGCGCTGTCGATCCTCGACGCCGCGCTGGATGCGTGGGAGGGGGTCGACCTGCACGACCTGCGCGCCGCGTCGATCCGCCTGTCGGAAACCTTCGTGCGCGAGGTCGAGGCGCGCTGCCCGCAGGTTACGCTCGCCTCCCCCCGCGATCCGCACGCGCGCGGCAGCCAGGTGAGCGTCACCCACCCGCAGGCCTATCCGGTCATGCAGGCGCTGATCGCGCGCGGCGTGATCGGCGACGTGCGACAGCCCGACGTGCTGCGCTTCGGCTTCACCCCGCTGTACCTCGACGAGGACGAGGTGGTGCGGGCGGTGGACATTCTCGCCGATATCCTGGCGAGCGGGGAATGGGATCAGCCGCGCTTCCACCAGCGCGCGAACGTGACATGACCGAGCGCCACCACGACGCCGAGCTGAATTTCGCGGAGCGAATGGGCTATGGCGACTATCTCGCGCTCGATCGCGTGCTGGACGCGCAGCATCCGCTCAGCACCGCGCATGACGAACTGCTGTTCATCATCCAGCACCAGACCAGCGAATTGTGGATGAAGCTGGCAGTCCACGAACTCGAAAGCGCGCGCGACGCGATCCTGTCGGGCGCGCTGCCGCAAGCGTTCAAGCTGCTGGCGCGCGTGGCACGGATCCTCGAACAGTTGAACGGCGCGTGGGACGTACTGCGCACGATGACGCCCAGCGACTACAGCACCTTTCGCGACGCGCTCGGTCAATCATCCGGGTTCCAGTCGTGGCAGTATCGCGCGATCGAATATCTTTGCGGCAATCGCACCGCCGCCACCCTCGGCCCGCATCGCCACCGCGCGGAAACGCTCGCGCGGCTGGAGGATATTCTCGAATCCCCCAGCATCTACGATGCCGCGCTGGTCCGGCTCCACGCCGCCGGGCTGCTTGCCGATCCGACGCGCCCATGGCGCGCGCCGCATGAACCGCGCGCGGCGATCACCGACGCATGGGCGACGATCTATCTCGACCCGCCGGCCTATTGGCCGCTCTACGAACTGGCCGAAAAGCTGGTCGACCTGGAGGATTATTTCCGCCGCTGGCGCTTCAACCATGTCACCACCGTGGAGCGCGTGATCGGGCTGAAGCGCGGCACCGGCGGCACCGCCGGTGTGTCGTACCTGCGCCGGATGCTGGAGGTGGAGTTGTTCCCCGAGCTGTGGGCGGTACGCACGCAATTATAGGCGGCGGCTACCGCGCGATCGTCCCGGCTGTTACGATCCTTGCCGAGAAGGGGATCGATCCATGAACACGTTGTTGCTCGCCTCCACGGCGCTGCTGGTTACCGCGCCCGCCGTGGCACAGGCGCCCGCCATGGCCCAGACGTCTGCCGTGCCGCTTGGCCGGCTCGGCGACGCGGCGCGCCCGCTCGCCTATCGCCTCGCGCTGACGATCGACCCCGCGCAGCCGCGCTTCACCGGCCATGCCGAGATCGACACGCAGCTTGCGCGCGCGACGCGCACGTTGTTCCTGCACGGCAACGGCCTGGGCGTGACGCGCGCCACCGCGACCGTGGGCAAGCGCACGGTCGCGGCCCGCTATACGCAGGTCGATCCGTCGGGCGTCGTCCGGCTCGATCTGGATGGCGAATTGCCCGCCGGTCGCGTCACCCTCACCTTCGACTATGACGCGCCGTTCATGACCGGCGGCGAGGGGCTGTACCGCGCCAAGGTGGGCGGCGAGTGGTATGCTTGGACGCAATTCGAGCCGATCGATGCGCGCCGCATGTTCCCGTCCTTCGACGAACCCGGCTTCAAGACGCCGTTCACGCTGACGATCACCGCCCCGACCGCGCAGCGCGTGTTCGCCAATACGCCGGAGGTCGCGCATGGCACCGCCGGGGGCGGGCTGACCGTCCACAAATTCGCCCCCTCCCGCCCGCTGCCGACCTATCTCGTCGCGCTGGCGGTCGGCGCGTTCGATGTCGTGTCCGGCGACGCGCCCGCCAATGCGGTGCGCACCACCGCGCTGCCCTATCGTGCGATCGCCACGAAGGGACAGGCGTCGCGCCTGCAACTCGCCGCCACGCAGGGGCCGAAGATCCTCGCCCTGCACGAGGATTATTTCGGCATCCCCTATCCGTTCGAGAAGCTGGATCAGATCGCCTCGCCCGAGATGAGCGGCGCGATGGAGAATGCCGGGCTGGTCACCTATGCCGACACCCTGCTGCTGCTCGCCCCGGACGCGCCGGCATCGCAGCGTCGGAACTTCGGCATGGTCGTCGCGCACGAGCTGGCGCATCAATGGTTCGGCGATCTGGTGACGCCCAAATGGTGGACCGACCTGTGGCTGAACGAAAGTTTCGCCGAATGGGCCGGCAACCGCGTGGGCGAGCTGTGGCAGCCCGGCCTCGGCACCGAAGTGGGGCAGTTGGCCGAGGCACTGGCGGCGATGGACACCGACAGCCAGTCGGTCGGGCGCCCGATCCGTCAGGAGATCACCCGCAACGATCAGATTGCGAGCGCCTTCGATTCGATCACCTACCAGAAGGGCGGCCAGGTGCTCACCATGGTCGAGCGCTATCTCGGCCCCGATCGCTTTCGGCGCGGTGTCCGATATCATCTCAACCGCTTCCGCTATGGCAATGCCGATGCGAACGACTTCTTCGCGTCGATGGCGAAGGGATCGGGCGATCCGGGGATCGTGCCGGTGTTCCGCAGCTTCGTCGAGCAGACCGGCGTGCCGGTGATCACGATCCGTGCGGACGGCGCGGGCTGGCGGATCGCGCAGGCGCGCTATCGCCCGATCGGCGTCGCCGACGGCCACGCGCAGACGTGGAACGTGCCGGTCTGCGCGCGGCAGGGCGCGGTGAAAAGCTGCACCTTGCTGAACGCGGCGACCGGGACGCTCGCGCTGAAGGGCCAGGGCGTTGCCGTGCCGAACGCCGATGGCGCGGGCTATTGGCGCTATAGCCTCGACGACGCGGGCTGGCAGACGCTGATGGCCAATGCCGCCACCCTCCCCGCGCGGGAGGCGATGGCCGCCGCCGACAGCCTGTGGGCGGATTTCGCCTCCGGCAACGCCAGCTTCGCGCGGGTGGTCGCCAGCGCGCGGATTCTCGTCGATCATCGCGAACGATCCGCCACGCTGATGCTGCCGGCCGCGATCGACGGTGTAGAGCGGTTCGGCCTGTCGCCCGCCGCCGAGGTCGGGCTGCGCCGGCTCGCCGCGGAACTGTCGCTGCCCCGGCTGCGCGCGCTCGGCCCGCTGGATCTGGGCACCGGCGCCTATGCGCGCGAGGAATCGGGCCAGAGCCAGCTTCGCCAGTCGCTCGTCTCCTATGCCGCCTATGTCGCGAAGGACGCCGCGCTGCGCCGCCAGCTCGGCGACGCGGCGCGCGCGCTGATCGATGGGGACGCGGGCGCGCTCGATCCCAATTACCGCAGCATGGCGCTGGCGATCGCGGTGCAGGACGGCGGCGTGCCGTTCATGGACCGGCTCTACGCCGCGCTGGTCGCCAGCACCGATCCGCTGTTCCGCGAACAGGCGATCCGCGCGCTCGGCGCCGCCGACGCCGCACCGACCGTCGCGCGCGCGCTGGCGCTCACCACCGACGCCGCGCTGCAATCGAGCGAGCGGGTCGCGATCCTGCGCACGCTGCCCTCGCATCCCGTCGGGCGCGACGCGGTCTTCGCGCGGATGGGGCAGGATTTCGACGCCACGGTCGCGAACGTGCCCGCCTTCTCGCGCCCGCGCCTTCCGCTGTTGTTCGCCAGCTTCTGCTCCGCCGATCGCGCGGCGGCGGTCGACGCGGTGTTCCGGCCCAGGCTGGCGACGCTGGGCGGCGGCGCGCTGGAGCTGGATCAGGCGCTGGGCGCGATCCGGCAATGCGCCGCGCTGAAGGCTGCCAAGGGTGCCGAGATCGAACGCACGCTGATCGGGTAACCGGGCGCGCGAAAAGGGGGCGTTCGCGCGACGCGACCGCCCCCTCGCTGGTATATTCGGCGCGGGGGCGTCCCCCGCGCCCCGATGATCAGCCCTGCATGTCTTCCAGTTCGCGCCCGCGCGTCTCGTGCACCATCTTGCGCACGAAGAAGAACGAGATCGCCGCGAACACCGCGTAACCGGTATAGGTCACCGCCAGCCCCGGCGACACCGCCAGCGCGGGGAAGGTCACCGAAATCGCGGCATTGGCGATCCACTGCGCGAAGCCCGCCACCGCGAGGCCCGATCCCCGGATCTGGTTCGGGAACATCTCGCCCAGCATCACCCACATCACCGGGCCCCAGCTGGCGTTGAAGAAGATCACGTACAGGTTGGCGGCGATCAGCGCGATCACGCCGTTGTTGCCCGGCAGGCTCACCGCGCCGCCCGCATCGGTGACCGCGGTCGAGAACGCCCATGCCACCGTGGCCAGCGTCACCGCCATGCCCGCCGATCCGATGAGCAGCAGTGGCTTGCGCCCGATCCGATCGACGGTGAAGATCGTGAACAGGCACGCGCCGATCGACAGCGCGCCCGACAGGATGTTGGTCTGCAACGCCTGATCCTCGGTGAAGCCGACCGCCTCCCACAACGTGGCGCCGTAATAGAACACGACGTTGATGCCGACGAGCTGCTGGAACACCGCCAGCCCGATGCCCGCCCACACGATCGGACGGATCTTGCCCGTGGCGCGATCCTTTAGGTCCGACAGCTTGGGGCGGTGCTGGTCGCTGGCCAGGCTGCCACGGATCTCGCCGACCTTGCGATCGGCTTCCGCCTGCCCGAACAACCGCGTCAGCACCTTGTGCGCGTCCGCCTCGCGGCCCCGCGCCACCAGATAGCGCGGGCTTTCCGGGATCACCGTCAACGCGATCAGGTAGATCGCCGCCGGGATCGCCTGCAGCCAGAACATCCAGCGCCAGGCCGTGAACCCGAACCAGAACTCGGCGGTCGACCCGCCCGCGTAGCGTGCCAGCGCGAAATTGGCGACGAACGCACCGGTCAGGCCGCTGATGATCATCACCTGCTGCACGCTGGACAGGCGGCCGCGGATCGCGGCCGGAGTCACCTCGGAAATGTAGACCGGCGAGATCACGCTCGCGGCGCCCACGCCCAGACCGCCGATGATCCGCGCGACGATGAAGATCGCCGACGATCCCGCGCCACCGGCCAGGAGCGCGCTGATCAGGAACAGCACCGCCGAGGACATCATCACGCCGCGCCGACCGATCCGGTCCGCCAGACGCCCGGCCCCGAACGCGCCGATCGACGACCCGACGAGGATCGCGCCGACGTTGACGCCGATCCCCAGCTTGCCCAGGTCGAACGCCGCCTCCAGCCCCTTCTGCGTCCCGTTGATGACGCCGGAATCATAGCCGAACATGAACCCGCCGATCGTCGCCACCGCCACGATCGCGGCGATGAAGCCCATGTTCACCCGTCCCGCGGCACCGGGATCACCCGGTTCCATCACTCTCGTCGCCATCCCGTCCCGCTCCTGTCGTCTTGTTGGTTTATCGCCCCGCTCCGGGCGCTTGTCATCGTCTGCTCAGCGCCAGCCGGCATCCACGAAATAATCATGACCCGTGCACATCCGCGCATCGTCGGAGGCCAGGAACAATGCCAGCGCCGCGACGTCGGCGGGCTGGATCCGCCCGTCCAGGCATTGCGCGGCGACGATCTCGGCCTCGCCCTCGGGCGTGTACCATTTCTCCTGTCGCGGGGTCTGGACGTTGCCCGGCACGATCGTCGTGACGCGGATGTTCTCGCGCCCCAGGTCGCGCGCCATGCTGCGCGTCATGCCCTCGATCGCCGCCTTGGCGGTTTGATACAGCACCAGATCGGGCAGCCCCAGATGCCAGCTGATCGATCCGAAATTGACGATCGCGCCCCCGCCCGCCTTCTTCATGTGCGGCACCGCCGCCTGCGCGGCGAAGAACAGGTGGCGCAGGTTCACCGCCATCCGATCATCCCAATATTCGGGCGTCACCTGTTCGATCGTGTGGCGATCGTCGTTGGCGGCATTGTTGATCAGCACGTCCAGCCCGCCGATCGCCTCGGCCAGCGCGTCGATCGTGCCCGGCAGCGCCGCGACATCGGTCAGGTCGCAGCGACGAAACACCGTCCGCTCGCCCAGCCGCGCGGCCAGCGCCGCTCCCGCCTCCGCCGCGACATCGACGAAGGCGACATATGCGCCCTGCGCCGCGAACGCCTCGACCAGGCCGGCGCCGATCCCGCTCGCCCCACCCGTGACGAGCACACGCTTGTTCTCCAGCGACGGATAGATCGCGCCTGCGCTCACTTGCCCGTCTCCAGCAGCCCGCGCTGCGTCAGGTTGCGGAACAAGGCGCCGATCCCGTCGGTCCATGGCGCCGCATCCTTCGACGTCACCACCCGGTTGACCAGCCGCCCGAGCCGGGCGCTTTCGATCGCCACCGTATCGCCCACCTTGTGGGTGAAGCCGCGACCCGGCTCGTCGCGATCCTGCACCGGCGCGAACAACGTGCCCAGGAACAGCACGAAGCCGTCCGGATATTGATGCTCCGACAGCGTCTGGCGCACCAGATCGAGCGGATCGCGGCTGATCTCCGCCATGTTGCTGACCCCGTCGAGGACATAGCCGTCCTCACCCTCGATCTTCAGCCGCACTTCGGCATGGCGCACGTCGTCGATCGTGAAGCCGTCATCGAACAGCCGCACCAGCGGCCCCAGCGAGCAGGAGGCGTTGTTATCCTTGGCCTTGCCCAGCAACAGTGCGGAGCGGCCCTCGAAATCGCGCAGATTGACGTCGTTGCCGAGCGTCGCGCCGATCGCGGTGCCCCGGCTGTCCACCAGCAACGCCACTTCCGGCTCGGGATTGTTCCAGCTCGAATCGGACCGGATGCCGATCTCCGCGCCCGCGCCCACCGTCGCCAGCACCGGCGCCTTCGTGAACACCTCCGCGTCCGGGCCGATCGCCACCTCCAGATATTGCGACCACAGACCGTCCTCGATCAGCGCGCTCTTCAGCGCCGCGGCCTCGGGCGTGCCCGGCACCACCGAGCGGATCGAGCCGCCGACGCGCGATTCCAGCCGTTCGCGAATCGCCGCCGCCGCCGACCAGTCGCCCCGCGCGCGTTCCTCGATGACGCGCTCGATCGCCGATACCGCGAAGGTCACGCCGCACGCCTTCACGCATTGCAGGTCGACGGGGCTGAGCAACTCCAGTCCCGCCGCGTCCAGCGCGCCCAGCGATCGTCCGCCCGCGCCGGACAGGTCGCCGGTGTCGACCAGCATCGACACGGTCGGCGCGACCGACGACATGTCGAACGCCTCACCCTCGATCACCAGAAGCGGGATCGGCCCCGCCGCCGTCGCCGCGCGGCCCAGGAAGCGCCCCGAGCGCCAATCCTGCGGCAAGCCCGACGCGACTGCGTCGTTCGATTGCGCCATCATCCTCTCCCACCTCTTTCCGACTGATAGCGCTACCAACACCGGGGTGCGACGCGTGTCAAGCGGGCAGGTGTTACGGCAGCCACTCGCGCGCAACAAGACACTCGATCCCGGCGGGCGCGACAGTGGCAACGTGAAGGTGCCGGGTGCGAACGGAGTGGCGCCGTTCGCTCTTCAAGGCGAGCCGTCGCTCGCCCGACCGGGGGCCACCCGCGCGTCGTTCGTCAGACCGGGCACCGTCACCCTGCCCCCGGTGGCGTGGTCCGCCATCCATCCGACGCTGTCGTCAACCGCTCGAACCGCAGCAGCGGCGGCGCATCCGAGCCGGAGGAGGCCGTGCGCTAGCTCTGGTGCATCCCCGGGAAGCAGCCGCACGTCGGCCGTAATGACGCGCGACAGGTGCAGGTCGCAGCCGCCGTGGACCCGCCAGAGCCACCCTCTCAGGGGTCAGCGGATGCGGCTGGCATCACCTGCAGCCGGCACACGATCGCAGCGGACGCGAGAGGCCGTCACCTTCCGCGCCCGCTATCCCCGCGATCAGTGATGCGCTGCGATCAATTCTGCCGCCCGCGCCGGGCGAGCCACGGCGGGGTCGCGCGCTGCGCCGTGCCCTGAGTCGTCCCGCGACGCGCCAGCCACGGCGCGACCGGCGCCGCCGGCTCCTGTCGCTCGCGCAGTTGCTGCGACAATTCACGTTGCAGGCGGTCGATCTCCGCCAGTTGCTTGGTCAAGGCGTCGGTATCGTTCCGGTCGCTGCTGTTCATGGTCCACCCCCGCGGATTCGAAGGTTAATTTGTAAACCTAGATCAGCGTGGGGACAATGTACCGGTCAGTGCCGAGCGACCCATTCCGGCGATGCCGGCAAGGCGGCAGGGTCGGCGCAATGGAGCGCCTCCCGCGACGGACGCCCGATCAGGAAGCCCTGCACCTGCGGGATGCCCAGGTCGCGCAACTGCCCCAGTTGCGCCTGGCTCTCCACGCCCTCCGCGACGATCGGGATGCCCAGGCTCGCGCCCAGCGCCGCGATGCTGCGCACGATCGATCCCGACGGCGCGTGATTCAGCATCGTCGCCACGAAGCTGCGGTCGACCTTGAGCTTGTCGAAACGGAAGTCGCGCAGGTTGCCCAGCGATGAATAGCCGGTGCCGAAATCGTCCATCACGATCCGCGCGCCGTGATGCTGCAGCGTGCGCAGCACCGCCATCACCGGCTGACGACGATTGTCCAGCAAGGTGGCGCTTTCGGTCACCTCGAACTCCAGCCGCGTCGGCGCCACGCCATGCCGCCGCGCCAGCGCCAGCAACTCATGCCCCAGCGCCGGCTGGCGGAACTGGATCGCCGACAGGTTGAGCGCCAGCGTCATGTGATCGGGCCAGCGGCTCGCGGTCGCCATCGCCTGATCGGCCATCCACAGGCCGATCGTGTCGATCCGGCCGCTCGCCTCCGCCAGCGGAATGAAGCGGTCGGGCTGGATCTCCCCCAGCTCGGGGTGCGTCCAGCGCATCAGCGCCTCATGCCCGACCACTTCCAGCGTTTCGGCATCGGCGATCGGCTGATAAGCGAGATACAGCTCGCCCCGCTCGGCGGCGCCCTCCAGGTCGCGCGACAAGCGCCAGCGCAGCCGCACTTCCTCCTGGAACTGGTCGTCGAAGAAGCGCGCCGTGTGCCGCCCCTCGGCCTTGGCGCGATACATCGCCATGTCGGCCAGGTTATAGAGTTCCTCCCCGGCCAGCTCGACCCCCGACAGCGCCACCCCGATGCTCATCTGCAACGGCACCGGATCGCCCGCGGTGGCTTCGCACGCGCGCAGGATTCGCTGGGTCAGCGCTTCGGCGGTGTCGGGCTGCTCGCCGCCGATCTGGATGATCGCGAATTCGTCGCCCCCCAGCCGCGCCACCATGTCGCAGGCGCGAACGCAACCGCTCAGCAATTGCGCGGCGTTGCGCAGCGCCTCATCGCCACCGGCATGGCCGAACCGGTCGTTGATCGACTTGAACTCGTCCAGGTCGATCGCCAACACCGCCAGCCGCTCTCCGGTGCGTCGCACCCGTAGCAATTCCTGCGCCAGATGCTGCTCGAACAACAAACGGTTCGGAAGGCCCGTCAGCATGTCGTGATGGGCCAGGAACTCGATCCGCCGCTCCGCACGCCGGCGCTGCTCCACGGCGGTGCGATAATCGCCGATGCCCCGCGCCAGATCGCCCACCTCGTCGCGGCGCGCGAAGCCGGGCACCTGCGCCCACGCATCCTCGCCCCGGCTCAACTGCCGCACGCGCTGCGCGATCGCGACGATCGGCTCCAGCACCCGGCGACGCAACCACACCATGCACGCCAGCAGCACCGTCAGCACGGTGATCGCGCCGATCAGCACGCGTTCGAGGTGATAGGAAATCTGCCGCGAGCTGCGCTTCAGCTCCTGATCGATCTTCTGGATCAACGCGGCCCGCACGGTGGAGCGTGCCACCTCCAGCTCGCGCAGCGCATCCAGAAATGCCGGCATGCGCGCGCGGATCGCGACGGGCGCGCCCCGCGCGTCGTACAACAGCCGCAGGCTCAACATCGCGAAGCGTGCCTCGGCCGCGCTGCGTGCCGAGACCATCGCGCGCAAGTCTCCGGAGGTCGTCAGCAACGCCGGTGGATGCATGTTCCCGCGATGAAAGGCGCGGAGCGCGGTGCTGACGCCCGCCCATTGCGCTGGCGAAATCGGACGCTTCTGCTCGGCCAATCGCGTCACCTCGCCCACGCCCAGCCGCACCCGGCGCTGCAACTGGTCCTGCCGATCCTCGGCCTGCAACAACGTGGTCAGCTTGGCGATCGCGGCATGTTCGGTGGAGATCACGCCACCCAGCAACAATCCACCGCCCAGCAGCACCAGCCCCAATGCCAGGACGGCACCGAAGGCAGCGGCGACTCGGGTAGAAATGGATGTCGGCAGCACACAACCTCCGCAAGCAGTCGATGCTACGGTAGAAAGTCTTACGCCTTTATGAGCGAGCGGCGCACGACGCGCAAACCGCTGCGCCGGATTGTTAAAATAACCTGCAAAACCATGTTGCTGTACAGACGATTAACCGTAATTGGTGCTGTGCATTCCTTGACTCGTCACGGCTTGGGGACAAAAACGGTGGCCGAACAAGGAATTGCAGCGGCATGTTCATGCAAGGATCGACGAAGGCTACTGATGAGGCGTCGCGCCAGGCTGCGGTGGACCGTCTCGATTTAGGGTCGAAGCGCTGGGACGAGCGGCTACAGCAACTGGCGGAACGCGCCGCGATCGTCGCCCGGACGCCGATCGGCGCGATCTCGATCATCGATCACGCGCGACAATGGCTGATCGCCAAGCACGGCACCCTTGATGACGAGGTGCCACGCGCCTTGTCGTTCTGCGCGCTGGCGATCCATCGACCGGGCGAGGCGATGGTGGTGTCCGATGCCATGCGCGATCCGCGCTTCGCCGACAATCCGCTGGTCGCCAAGTCGCCGCCGATCCGGTTCTATGTCGGCATCCCGCTCGTGGATCGCGCCGGCTATCCGCTCGGCGCGCTCTGCGTGGTCGATCACGAACCGCGCGACCAGATGCCCGACCTGTACGATCTGGCCGCCCTGGCGCGGGAGGCGGAACGGATCTGCACGCGCTCGAACTGATACCGATCAGGCCGAACGCGCCGCTTTGCCGCTTGCGAGGCGACGCCGACGCGGGCAGGCAGTCCGCCGGACATGGGAGGTCGGGTGCCCGATAGAAAATGCATCATGCTGGTCGAGGATACCGCCAGTCATCGCAAGTTGTACGCATCCTGGCTGCGGATCGGCGGGTATGAGCCCCATGTGCTGGACGACGAACGCGCCGCACAGCGCGCTGCCGAAGAGCTGACCCCGGCCGCGATCATCGTCGACATCCGCCTGCCCAACATCAGCGGACTGGATGTGATCGAGGGGTTGAAGAGCGCGGAGCGCACCCGCGCGATCCCCGTCATGGCATTGACGGTGCTGGATAGCCCCACCGACAAGGATGCCTGCCTCGCCGCCGGTGCGGACGTGTTCGTGACCAAGCCCGATCACATCGCGACCTTCCTCGATCGGATCGCGACGCTGCTCGCCTAGCGCTGGCCGCGCGGGCGGCGCAGCCGCGGCTCGGTGAAGCCCACCTCCATCAGATTGGCGACCAGCAGGTCGCGCGCCGCACCGCTCGGCGCGCCCATCACCACCACGATCACGCGCCGCGCGCCGCGCCGGGCGGACGCCGCCAGGTTGAAGCCCGCCTCGACGGTATAGCCGGTCTTCAGCCCGTCCAGTCCCTCCACCTTGCCCAGCAACTTGTTGTGATTGGGACGCGTCTGTCGCTCCCAGGTGATCGAGCGCGTGCGGAACAGCTTGTAGTGCCTCGCCTCGGCCCGGATCAGGTGCCGCGCCAGCACCGCGATGTCGCGCGCGGTGGTACGCCCCGCCCCCGGCGCGAGCCCGGTGGCATTGCCGAAGCGGGTGCTGGACATCCCGAGCTCCCTGGCACGCGCGTTCATCCGCGCCACGAACGCACGCTCGTTACCGGCCAGATGGTCGCCGATCGCCACCGCCACGTCGTTCGCGGAGATCACCGCCACCGCGCGCAGCGCCGCGTCGACCGGGATCGAGCGTCCCCGCCGCAGCCCCAGCCGCGACGGCGGCTGCCGCTCGCCGGCGGCGGTCATGCGGATCGACCCGCCGGGCTTCAGCGTGCCGGCGTCGATCGCTTCGAACGCCAGCAACAGCGTCATCATCTTGGCCAGCGACGCGGGCGGGCGGGCACGATCGGCATTGTCCTCTTCGATCACTTGCCCGGTGCCGGCATCCATGACGATCTCGGACACCGGCGCGCGGGGCGCGGCAAGCCCGGGCATGGCGACGAACAGCGACAATCCGATCGCGGCGATACGCATCACACTCGACATGGCCACCACGCCTAACCGCTCCACGCGGTCACGACAACGCCGCCACGCGGTTCACATCGCGGATCGGGTCGCCATATTGGCCGGATGGATCCCGCCTTCTTCGATCGCGACGTCGTGACGGTGGCCCGCGCGCTGATCGGCGTGACGCTGACGCTCGATGGCGTCGGGGGAACGATCGTCGAAACCGAAGCCTATGACGCGAACGATCCCGCCTCGCACAGTTTCGGCGGGCCGCGCACGCGCAACGCGGTGATGTTCGGCCGACCCGGCAGAGCCTATGTCTATCGCATCTACGGACTGCATCATTGCCTGAACGTCACGTGTGGCGGCGGCGCGGCGGTGCTGATCCGCGCGCTGGCGCCTACCGATGGCGTCGCCACGATGCGTGCGCGGCGTGATACCGCACAGCCCGATGCGATGTTGTGCGCGGGGCCGGGGCGACTGGCCCGCGCGCTGGCCATCGACCTGTCGCTCAACGGCGCAGGGTTGAGCGCGTCCCCCTTCGCATGGCGCGCGCGCGGCGGCGAACCCGTGATCGTCGCCGGGCCACGGATCGGGATCACCCGCGCGACAGAGGTGCCGTGGCGCTTCATGTTGAGCGGGTCGCCCGCGCTCAGCCGCCCCGCCCCCGCGCCACCGGCGCGGGGGCGGTAACGTCGGGATCAGTCCTTCAGCTCGCGGATCCAGATATTGCGGAAGCTGATCGGCGCACTGGGATCGCCATGATCCTGCAGCTTGATCGGCGCCTTGCCGTGGGCGGTATATTTCGGCTGCCCGATATAGGTCGTCGCGCCACGCAATTCGGTGTGGTTCTGCACCAGCACGCCGTTGACATAGGCGGTGACGAACGCCGGGCGCGTCACCGCGCCGTCGCCGCCGAATTGCGGTGCGCTCCACGTCACGTCGATCGTCTGCCATTCGCCGGGCTTGCGCGCGGGATTGGCGAGCGGCGGCGTCTGCTTGTAGACCGCACCGAGCTGACCGTTGACGTAGGTGGCGTTGTTGTAGCTGTCCATGATCTGCAGCTCATAGCCCTCGTCCCCCTTGCCGGTGGACGCCAGGAACAGGCCGCTGTTGCCGCGCGCCTGGCCCTCGCCGGTGATGCCGGTGGGGATGCGATATTCCAGGTGAAGCTGATAGCTGCCGAACGCCTGCTTCGTCTGGATATTGCCGGTGCCCTTCTTCACCGTCACCACGCCGTTCGCGACCGTCCAGCCCGCCGCGCCGCCGGTGTTCACCGCCGACCATTTGTCGAGTCCCTTGCCGTCGAACAGCACCACCGCGTCGGATGGCGCCGCCCAGCCCGCAAATGCGCCCGGCGTCACCACCGGCACCGCCGGAGACCATTGTTCGGTCGCCTTCGGATCGCCCTGCGGCGTCTGCGCCACGCCCGCCGATGCTGCCAGCAATGCGCCGGCGCCCAATACGATGCCCTTCATAGCTCCCATCCCTTTCGATACTCCCGATCCAGATAGCGGTTCGCATCCGGCACGTTGGTAACCTGTCCGGCGGCGCCGTCATAGTCGATCGGTTGCCCGGCTTTCAGCGCAACCACGCCCAGCAGCATCGTCTCGGTCAGCGGCACGGCGGTCGCGAACGGGCTGGAGATCGCCTCCTCGCCGCGAATCGCGCGGATCCAGTTCATCTCGTGCCCGGTCATCCCGCCCTGGATGCGCGGCAGCGAGGGGGGGATCGCCGCCGCGCGTTCCGCGACGCCGTCGCCGATCAGCACCGGCTTCTCGCCATAGGTCTCGTGCATCAACATGCCGCGATCGCCGATATACAGCACGCCCCCGCCAGGATCCATCCGCGCGCCCGCCGGCATCCCGGGCGGAGTCGGCGGCATCAATCCGCCATCATACCAGGTCAGCCGGATCGGACCGCCCTTCGCATGGGCGAAATCGAAATAGGTGACGGTGGCCAGCGGATAGCTGCCGTCGCCGGGATCCTGGGGGTTACCCCACACGCTGTGCCGCGTCTCGATTCGGGTCGGCAGCCCGGGCTCCAGCGCCCAGACCGGGAAGTCGACCAGATGCGCGCCCATATCGCCCAGCGCGCCGGTCCCGAACGGGGCCCAGCCGCGCCAGTTGAAATGCGCATACATCGGGTTGTAGCCCCAATCGACCGGCGCCGGCCCGCGCCAGGCATCCCAGTTCAGCGAGGCGGGCGTCGCCACCGCCTCGGGCCGCGCGACGCCCTGCGGCCAGATCGGGCGATTGGTCCACACCTGCACCTCACGCACGCGCCCGATCGCGCCGCCGCGCACGATCTCCACCGCGCGGCGGCCGTCGTCGCCCGAATGCCCCTGGTTGCCCATCTGCGTCACCAGCTTCGGATTGGCGCGCGCCAGCTCGGCCAGCACGCGCCCCTCGCGCACCGTGTAGGTCAGCGGCTTCTGCACATAGACGTGCAGTCCGCGCTGCATCGCCCATTTCGCGGCCACCGCATGATGATGATCCGGCGTGGCGATCACCACCGCGTCCAGATCGCGGCGCTTGTCCAGCATCTGGCGGTAATCGTCGTATTTGTCCGCCTTGTCATACGCCGCCTTCAGCGCGGCCCGCTTCGGGTCGGCCACCGCCTTGGCGACATGCGCCAGATCGACGTCGCACATCGCGACGATGTTCTGCGAGGTCAGGTTCGCCATGTTGGCGGCGCCCATCCCGCCCGCACCGATCACCGCCACGTTCACGCGGTCGCCCGGCTTACGACGCCGTGCGGCACCGGCAGCGGGTACGGCGCCGAGCCCTGCGGTCACCGCCGCCGCTCCGCCCAGCCATGTCCGGCGGTCGATCGTCATCCTGCCTCTCCCGTTATTGTCGGGCGGCAGGATGATAGGATCGGCCAGCGAACTCAAGCAATTACGCTATCGTCTTTGTTTATCTGCGCAACCATCTCACGGCAGCGGATACGGCCCCTTGCCCTTGTCGGCTACGAAGCGGTCGGCGCGCGCGTCGATCATCGGCAGCGGCACCGATCCCAGGCTCAGCAACGCATCGTGGAACGCACGATAATCGAACTTCTCGCCCAGCGCCTTCCGGGCCTTCGCCCGCGCGTCGAGGAACGCCAGTTCACCCATATAGTAGCTCAGCGCCTGACCGGGCCACGCGATGTAGCGATCGACCTCGGTCGTGATCTCGTGGTTGGACAATGCGGTATTGTCGCGCAGGAACGCCTGCGCCTGTTCGCGTGTCCAGCCCTGCGAATGGATGCCGGTGTCCACCACCAGCCGCGCCGCGCGCCACATCTGGTAGCTGAGCATCCCGAACAATTCATAGGGCGTCTCATACATCCCCATGTCCTCGCCCAGCGCTTCGCAATACAGCGCCCAGCCCTCACCATAAGCGGAGATATATTCGTTGCGCCGATATTCGGGCAGATCGGTCAGCTCCATCGCGAACGGCATCTGGAACGCGTGCCCCGGCGCGCTTTCGTGCAACGTCAGCGCGGGCAGCGAATAGAGCCCACGCGACGGCAGGTCGTAGGTGTTGACCAGATAGATGCCCGGCCCGCCGCGCCCGCTGGTGTAGAAAGGCGCGATGTCGGGGGCGACCGGCTTGATCGCGAAGCGCATCCGCGGCAGCCGCCCGAAATACGTTCCCGTCTTGCCGTCGAACGTTTTGGCGATCCACGCCGCGCGGTTGAGCAGGTCCTGCGGCGTCTTGGCATAGAATTGCGGATCGGTGCGCAGGTGGTTGAGGAACGACGGCAGGTCGCCCTGCCATTTCACCTGGGCCATCACGTCGAGCATCCGTGCGCGGATCTTGGCGACCTCCTTCAGGCCGATCGCATGGATCTGCTCGGGCGGCAGGTCGCGGGTCACGAACTCGCGGATCTTCGACTGGTAGTATGCACGCCCGTCGGGCAGGTCATAGGCGCCCAGCTTCACCTGCGCATTGGGGATATATTCGTCGCGCAGGAACGCCTGCAGCTTGACATGCGCCGGCAGCACGGCGTCGGCGATCACCCGCTTCGCCTCGGCGCGCAACGCCGCCTGCTTGGCGGCGGGGATCGTCGTGGGCAGCGTCTTGAACGGCGCATAGAAGGGCGAAGCCTCACCCGCCCCGGCCTTCACGATCTCCGCCACGCCCGCATCGCGCCCCTGCAGCGTGACGCGCGGCGGGGTGAACCCGCGCTTCAATCCGGCGCGCATGTTGGCGATCTGCTGGTCGTAATAATGCGGCACGCTGGCCAGTTGCGACAGGTAACGGCGCATCGCGGCCTCGTCGCGGTAATCGTCGCGCGCCATCCCGCCGACGTTCATCCAGAAGCTGGTGTCGGCGTTGAGCGGCTTCTCATAGTCGCGGAACTGCTGCTCGGCGAGGAGCGCGGCGATCTGTCCGCGATAGACGGTATAGTCGTCGCGCGCCGCCGGGCTCAGCGTGGCCGGGTCGATCCGGTCCAGCGCCGCCATCGTCTCGGTCCAGCGCTTCGTCATCGCCGCCTGTGCCGCCGGGCCGACGTCGGGCAGCGTCGCGTTCTTGCTGTTGGGCGAATCCTCGTCGGGGCCGTTCAGCGTCTTGCGCCACGCATATTCGCTTTCGGACAGCTTGCGGAACGCCGCGTCGCCAGCGGGCACGTTCGCCGCGGCGACGGGAGGGGCGGGAGCGGCAGCGGGGGCCGCCAGCAACAGCGTCAACGCCAGCGAAATCGTCATGCCTTCTCCTTCGTCACATCGTCGATGTCGCGCAGCAACGCCCGCGACACCAGCACACCCTCACGCTCGCTCACCGGGCGCAGCGCGTGGCGGCGCGATCCCGATACGCGCGCGCCCTGATCCTCGATCGCGGCGAACACGCGTTCGGCGCGCGCCATCTGCTCGGCCGCCGCGTCGCCCAGAAACCCGGCGGGATCGAGCGCGACGATCAACTCGCCACCCAGCGGCGAGCCCTTGCGCCCGGCATCCCACGCGATCGATTCCGCACTGGTCAGGTCGCCGATCAGCGGGCCGGCGAGCAACTCGACCATCAGCGCCAGCGCCGATCCCTTATGCCCGCCGAACGTCCGCATCGCGCCGGCCAGCACGGCGGCGGCGTCGGTCGTGTCGCCGCCATCGGGCGCATGGCCCCAATCCGCCGGCACCGGCTTGCCCGCGCGGCGGTGCAGCTCGATCTCGCCCCGCGCCACCGCGCTGGTCGCGAAGTCGAAGACGAACGGCGCCTTGCCCGCGCGCGGCCAGCCGAACGCGATCGGATTGGTCCCGAACACCGGTTGCGTCCCGCCCGCCGGCGCCACCCATGCATGGTTGGGCGTCACCGCCAGCGCCACCAGCCCGCGCTCGACCAGCGCCTCGATCTCCGGCCACAATGCCGCGAAATGCACGACGTTGTTGATCGCCAGCGCCGCGATCCCGTTCGCGCGCGTGGCATCGATCAGCGCGTCGCGTCCAGTGTCGAACGCAAGCTGCGCGAACCCGCCCTTGCCGTCCACCCGTACAACGCCACCGGCACGCCGTTCCAGCACCGGCACCGCGTCGGGCACGACGACGCCCGTCGCCACCGAATGCGCCGCCACCAGCAGGCGATAGAGGCCGTGCGCCCCGCAACCGTCACGTTCGCCCGCGACGATCGTCTCGGCCACGGCCGCGACATGCGCGGGCGCCAGCCCGACCCGCGTCAGCGTGGCGCGCGCATAGTCGCGCACCTCCGTCAGCGTCATGCGGACGGCCACGTCGCTCACGCCATCGGCACCGGCTTCGCGGTGAACATCCGCACGCCGAACACCGGCCCGGCGCTGTTCTTGTCATGCGGCACGAACCGGACCTTCACGCGTGTCTTGCCCTTCGTCAGTGCCAGCGGCAGCGGATAGTCGACGTCGAAGAACGCGCCTGGCTTGTCCGCGTCCAGCGTCTGCGTCGCAACCCGCTGATTGTCGACCAGAATGTCGAAGCTGCGCTTGCGCTCGTCGCCCCAATAGGTCGCCTGCAGGATCAGCGGCCCCGGCTTCACCGCCATCGTGAATTCGAAGAAGCCGCCGGTGCGCGCGTCGCGTCCGTTGCGCCCGCGATAGACCAGCGGATAAGATATCTCCGAGGTCAACTGGTGGTCGCGCTCCGGCTGCATCTCGCCCAGGTGCATCACGTCGACCGATCGCGCCGCCAGATCCTTCTGCCGCGCCTGTTCGGCCAGGAACGCCGCCTCCTCCACCGTCCACTGCGCATCGGTGAAGCGCTTGAAATACACCGCGCTGCGCCGGTCGTACTGGCGATAGAAGGGCACGAACGTCAGGTCCGCGGGCCGGATCAGCCCGCTGGTCGCATATTGCGCCTCCTCCGCCGCCATCGGCGTGAAGCGTGCGAGCAGGTCGTCGCCGACCATCGCCGGCTCCGGCTTGTCCCACTCCCCGTCCGCACGCCCCAGGTCGGCGGCGAGCACCAATGGCCCGCGCAGCACCGCGATCGTCTGCGCGTCACCGGGCGTCGCCTCGATCCGCAGGTCCAGCGGCAGGCGGATCGTCACCGTGTCCCCCGCCTTCCAGCGCCGCGTCACGATCGCATAGCCACCCGCCGACGCCGCCGCGACCGGCTTGCCGTTCACCAGCACCTCGTGCCCCTTCGCCCAGCCCGGCACCCGCAGCGCGACCGGGAAGCTGCCCGCCTTGCCCAGCGTCGTGAACGTCAGCGTCGCCTCGCCCGCGAACGGATAGCTGGTGTCCAGCCCCAGCGTCGCGCCGCGCTCCTTCCACGTCGCATCGGCGGGGATATACAGGTTGACGATCAGCGCATCGTCGCCGGTCCAGAAGATGCTCTCGCCATGCTTGGCGTGGCTCTCCATGCCGGTGCCGACGCAGCACCAGAATTCCTCGCCGTCGCGCGCCGAATAGTCGCGCTTCGTGCCCGTCATCAGCGGCGTCATATACGTGAAGCCGCCGTTCACCGGCTCCTGCTGCGCCATCACGTGGTTCAAATGCGCACGCTCGTAAAAATCGAACAGCGCGCCGTCCGGCTGCCACGCGTACAGGTGCCGCGTCAGCTTCAGCATGTTGTACGTGTTGCAATGCTCGCACGTCTGTTCGGTGATGTGCTGCGCGATCGTGTCGGGCGCGCTGAAATACTCGCGGTCGGCATTGCCGCCGATGACGTAGCTGTGGTGCCGCGTCACCTGCTCCCAGAAGAAGCGCGCCGCCGTCGCCTGACTCTCCTTGCCGGTGATCTCGTGCAGCCGTGCCAGCCCGATCAGCTTGGGCACCTGCGTATTGGCGTGGAAGTTCGCGAGCTGGTCGCGCTTCTGCGTCAGCGGATCGAGGTTGCGCTTGTCATAGATCCGCTCGGCCAGCCGCAGCCAGCGCGCATCGCCGGTCCGCGCGTGCAGTTCGGCAAAGCTTTCGTTCAGCCCGCCATATTCGCAGGCCAGCATCACCTGCACCTGCTCGTCGCTCAGCGCCGCGAACACCTTGTCGATATAGCCGCCCAGCGCGACCGCGATCGCCATCGCCTGCTCGTTGGGGCCGATATGGTCGATGACGTCGAACAGCCCGGTATAAAGCTTGTGCCAGTTGTAATACGGCACCCAGCAGCCGTTGAGGTCGAACCCGGAGGAGCGGATGTCGCCGCGCATGATCTCGGGGAAGATCTCCTTCCCGTCGACGATCGTCCCGTCCCTGCGCTTGCGCGTGAAGCCCGCGACATAGCCGTCACCGCTCGCCGCCTGACACCGGGCGAGTTCGGCGACGATATAATGGGCGCGCGTCGCGCATTCGCCGCACCCGGTCTGCGCATGGGTCAGCGCCAGCCCCGACAGATAATGGCCCAGCGTGTGTCCCGCGATCGTATCGCTCTCCCACCCGCCGTAGACTGGCGCCTTGGGCGTGATCCCCGCGAACTGGTGGAAGTTGTGAAGCAGGCGATCCGGCGACAGGCGCAGCAGATACGCCCGGTTCACCTCCACCGCGCGCGCATAGTCCGACGGGCGCAGCCGCACCGCCGAGAGCGGGAACGGCCTGGCGCTCGTCGGCAGCCCCGCACCGCGCTGGGCCGCGGCGGGCACCGCCAGCATCGGCAGGGTCGCGGAGGACATCAGGAACGCGCGACGACCAACCAGCATTTCCATCTCCCAAGAATATTGTATACGATACGTCAGCGCAGGTCGGAGTCAACCGACCGGACAGCAAAAAGGGCGGAGCGATGCGGCGACTGGCACTTTATCTTGGCGGAGCGGCACTGGCGAGCGGGGCGATGCTCCACGCCGCCCCGCCCCGTGCGACGCGGCATTTCGCGGGTGCGCTGACGCTGACGCTCGATCCCGCGAGTCAGACGCTGCGCCATCTGTCGCCCGCTGCCGAGCCCGCGTTCGACTTCACCCCCGACGACCGCGCGACGCAGCGGAGCGGCGACGGTTACGTGCAGGTCGGCGACCTCCACCTGCGGTTGCGCACGCCCGGCGGCCCGTGGCGCGACTTCGCCTCCCCGCGCCACCGCGTCCCCGTCCGCGCGCTCGCCACCGGCGGCGACGTCCTTGCCCGCGCCGACATGACCGCCACGATGGGCGAAGGCTTCCCGCTCACCGTCGAGCGGGCGTGGCTGCGCGAACGCGGCGCACCGGTCCTGCGCTTCACGCTCGCCAATCGCGGCGCCGCGCCGGTGGAGATCGGTGCGCTGGGCATGCCGATGGTGTTCGACAACATCATCACCGATCGCACGCTGGAGCAGGCGCATGCCAAGGCCAGCTTCGTCGACCCCTATATCGGCAACGACGCCGGCTATCTTCAGGTCACGCGCCTCAACGGCAAGGGGCCGGCGCTGCTCGTCCTGCCCGACGGGCGCACCCCGCTGGAGCAATATCGCATCCTCCACGACGCGAAGCACGCCGCCCCCGGCGACATCTTCACCGATCGCACGCCGCGCCAGCAGACGTTCGAGGGCTTCTACGACTGGATGGTCGTCAGCCGCGCGATGGATGACAAGGGACAGCCGTGGAACCCGGCCACCGGGTTCACGCTGGCGCCCGGCGAGCGGCGCACGATCGGCGTCCGGCTGGTCGCCGCGCCGTCGATCCGCGCGATCGAGACCGTGTTGCAGGCCGAGCGCCGCCCGCTCGCGATCGGCCTGCCGGGTTATGTCGTGCCGACCGACAGCCCCGCCGACCTGTTCGTCCGGGCGGCTCAGCCGGTGCGCGGCATCGCCGTCACCCCCGCCGACGCGCTGACGCTGACCCCCGTCACGGGTCCGACCGGCTGGTACCGCTGGCGTGTCACCGGCACGGGCTGGGGCCGCGCACGCGTCGCGATCACCTATGCCGACGGCAGCGTGCAGAGCGTCCATTATTACGTCACGAAGCCGCTGGCGCAGGTGTCCGCCGATCTGGGGCGGTTCAGCACCACCCGGCAATGGTTCGACGACAAGGCGGATCCCTTCCACCGCGCGCCGTCGATCCTGACCTACGATCGCGACGAGAACCGCATCGTCGCGCAGGAACAGCGCGTCTGGATCGCGGGTATGAGCGACGAGGGCGGCGGCGGATCGTGGGTCGCCGCGATGATGAAGCAGCTCGATCATCCCGACGCGGGCGAAATCGGCCGGCTGGAACGGATGGTCGACGAAACCGTGCTCGGCAAATTGCAGGTCGCGGACGGCGGCGTGAAAAAGAGCTTGTTCTACTACGATCCCAAGGCATTCGCCGGCTATTACGACAAGGGCGTCGACTGGTCGACCTGGGCGTCGTGGGACAGGAAACAAGCCGACGATCTCGGTCGATCCTACAATTACCCGCATGTCGCGATCGGGCATTGGGTGCTCTACCGGCTCGCGCGCCATCATGCCGGGCTGGTCACGCACCACGATGCCGCCTTCTACCTCGACCGCGCATACCGCACGACCGTCGCGATGATGCGCGACGCGCCGCATTACGCGCAGTTCGGCCAGATGGAGGGCGAGATCTTCGTCGAGATCCTGGGCGACCTGAAGCGCGAGGGGATGACCGCGCAGGCCGCCGAGGTCGAGCGGCTGATGAAGGCGCGCGCCGACCATTGGCGCACGCTCGCCTACCCGTTCGGCAGCGAAATGGCGTGGGATTCGACCGGCCAGCCCGAGGTCTATGCCTGGATGCGCTATTTCAACCACCCGCGCGAGGCGGCGGTCACGCGCGAGGTGATCCTGGGCTATGATCCCACGATCCCGCACTGGGGCTATAACGGCAATGCGCGCCGCTATTGGGACTTCCTGTACGGCGGCAAGGTGAAGCGGATCGAGCGCCAGATCCACCATTACGGATCGGCGCTCAACGCCGTACCGCTGTTCGACGCCTTCCGCCGCGATCCCGGCGACCTGCACCTGTTGCGCGTGGCCTATGGCGGGATGATGGGTGGGATCACCAACATCGACCGCGACGGCTTCTCCTCCGCCGCCTTCCACTCCGAACCCGACATGATGCGCTGGGACGCGTACAGCGGCGATTACGGCATGGGCTATTTCGGCCATGCCTATGCCGCCGCGACCTATCTGGTCCGGCACGACCCGTTCGGCTGGATCGGCTTCGGCGGCACGGTGCGCGAGGATGGCGGCGCGGTGGAGATCGTGCCGCATGACGGCGCGCGCACCCGCCTGTTCGTCGCCCCTGCCGGGCAGTGGATCACGCTGGCGGCGGGCACGATCGCCAAGGCGCGTTGGCTCCCTGCCACGCACCGCATCGAACTGATCCTCGATCCGGCGACCGCGACGACGCCGGTCGCGCACCTGTCGGTCGAGGCGCCGGCGGGCGGCGCGGCCTATGCGATCGACAAGGGCACGATCGAGCGCGGCTTCACGACGATCCCGCTGTCGACGTCAGCGACGGTTGTCACGCTGTCGTCGCGCTGACTCCTATCGTCATTGCGAGCGCAGCGAAGCAATCCAGGGCGTCCTGATCCGGTTCTGGATTGCTTCGCAATGACGACCGATCAGCGCGCTCCGCCCAGCGTCCGCAGGAAGAAGTCATACTCCCGCCGCTGCCCATACGCGACCGGCCACGTCGAACGCCCCGCGGCATGCTCGCCGTTAGGGATCACCAACAGCTCGAAATCCTTGTCGGCGCGCACCAGCGCATCGACCACCTGCATCGTCGACGCCGGATCGACGTTCGAATCCTGCTCGCCGACCACCAGCAGCAACTTGCCCTGCAACTTGTCGGCATGGACCACGCCCGACGCGGCGAGATAACTCGCGTCCACCGGCCAGCCGAGCCATTGTTCGTTCCAGTCGATCTTGTCCATGCGGTTGTCGAAACATCCCGCGAACGCGACCCCGGCCGTGTAGAAGTCCGGATGGAACAGCAGCGCGTTCAGCGTGCTCTGCCCGCCCGCCGAGCCGCCATAGATGCCGACGCGTGACAGGTCGAGCGACGCGTCCTTGGCGGCCAGCGCCTTGATCCACGCGATCCGGTCCGGGAAACCGCTGTCGGCCAGGTTCTTCCACGCGACGTCGTGGAATGCCTTGGATCGGTTCGCGGTCCCCATGCCGTCGATCATCACCACGATGAAGCCCAGATCGGCGATCTGCTGCATCCCCATCGCCTTGTCGCCGCCCGAAAACGCGCCGAACGGCCAGTAACCCTTCGGCACGAAGCTGTCGTGCGGCCCGGCATAGATGTTCTCGATCACCGCATAATGCTTGCGCGGATCATAGTCGCGTGGGCGGACCACCAGCCCGTAGATATCGGTCGTGCCGTCGCGCCCCTTGGCGACGAACGGTTCGGGCGGGCGATAGCCGGCGGCGGTCAGCGCGCGCACGTCGCCACGCTCCAGCGTCGCGATGACATGGCCATCGGTGGCATCGCGCAGGTCGGCGACCTCCGGCACGTCGGTACGCGAATGCACGTCGACGAAGGTCGCGCCATCCGGGGAGAAACGCGCCTCGTGCGTCTCGTCGCCCCCGGTCAGCCG
>CAJYSA010000102.1 GCA_913777325.1 uncultured Sphingomonas sp.
TGAAGATCGGGGTCATCGGCGGCGGCGCCTGGGGTACGGCACTGGCGCAGGTCGCGGCGCATCGCGGCGAACCGGTGACCTTGTGGGCGCGCGAGCCGGAGGTGGTGGCGGGGATCAACGAAGCCCACGAAAACCGGCTGTTCCTCGCTGGTGTGCCGCTGTCGCCGTCGATCCGCGCGACGTCCGATTTCGGCGACCTTAATGCAGTTGACGCTCTGCTGGTCGTCGCGCCGGCGCAGCATGTCGGCGGCGTGCTCGCGCAGATCGACGTCGGTACGCGGCCGCTGGTACTGTGCGCCAAGGGGATCGAGGCGGGAACGCGGCGGCTGGTGGGTGAGGTGGCCAAGGCCGTCCATCCGCAGGCGCCGATCGCGGTGCTTTCCGGCCCGACCTTCGCGCATGAGGTGGCTGCCGGCCTGCCGACCGCAGTGACGCTGGCGGTGGCGGACGAAGCGCTGGGCGAGGCGCTGGCCGCGCGGCTCGCGGCGCCGCACTTCCGCCCCTACGCCAGTCGCGACGTGATCGGCGCAGAGATCGGCGGGGCGGTGAAGAACGTGCTCGCGATCGCGTGCGGCGTGGTGGAGGGCGCGGGGCTGGGGCAGAATGCGCGCGCGGCGCTGATCGCGCGCGGCTTTGCCGAGATGACGCGTTTCGGGCTGGCCAAGGGCGCGCGCGCTGAAACGCTGGCGGGCCTGTCGGGGCTGGGCGATCTGGTGCTCACCTGTTCCTCCACCGCGTCGCGCAATTTCTCGCTGGGGCTCGGGATCGGGCAGGGACAGGCGGCGGCGGACCTGCTGGCGAACCGCCGGACGGTCGCGGAAGGCGCCTATACCGCGCCGGTGCTGCTGGAGGCGGCACGGGCGGCGGGCGTCGAGATGCCGATCACCGCCGCGGTCTGCGCGTTGCTGGACGGCGCGGCGGTGGACGGCGTGATCGGCGCGCTGCTCGCCCGCCCCTTGAAGGAGGAGGGGTAGGGCGATCCTACCTCGGGCACTGCACCTCACCCATCCACACCGTTCGCCCTGAGCCTGTCGAAGGGCGTGCCAAAAACGCCACCTCTCCCGGCACGTGCTTCGACAAGCTCAGCACGAACGGTGTGCGTGAGGCGGTCGACCCTGTGGGGGGCGCGTCTTCCCGCTCGCGTCGGATCGCGCGACAGCCCGCCGCGTCGTCGGACGGGGCGCGGCCCCGCCGGCCGGGCCGGCTGCTGCCGCGCCCCGGCGCGCGCCTGCACCCGGCCTCAGTCGAACAGGCTGCTGACGCTCGCTTCGTCCGAAATCCGCCGCATCGCCTCGGCGACCAGCGGGGCGATCGTCAGGTGGCGGATCTTCTTGGCCTCGCTGATCACATCGTGATTGCCGATCGAATCGGTGATGACCAGTTCGTGCAGCGCCGACCCCTCGACCCGCGCCACCGCGCCGCCCGACAGCACGCCGTGCGTGACATAGGCGACCACGTCCTCGGCGCCCGCTTCCTTCAGCGCGGCGGCGGCGTTGCACAGCGTCCCCGCCGAATCGACGATATCGTCGATCAGGATGCAGAAGCGCCCCTCGACGTCGCCGATGATGTTCATCACCTCCGATTCGCCGGCGCGCTCGCGGCGCTTGTCGACGATCGCCAGCGGCGCGTTATCCAGCCGCTTCGACAGCGCCCGCGCGCGCACCACGCCGCCGACGTCCGGCGAGACGACCATCAGGTTCTTCTCGCCGAAGCGCGCGCGGATGTCCTGCGACATCACCGGCGCGGCAAAGAGATTGTCGGTCGGAATATCGAAGAAGCCCTGGATCTGCCCGGCGTGCAGGTCGACCGACAGTACGCGGTCCGCGCCCGCCGTCGTCACCAGATTGGCGACCAGCTTGGCGGAGATCGGGGTGCGGGGCCCCGGCTTCCGATCCTGCCGGGCATAGCCGAAATACGGCAGCACCGCGGTGATCCGCTTGGCCGACGCGCGCTTCAGCGCGTCGATGCAGATCAGCAATTCCATCAGATTGTCGTTGACCGGATAGCTGGTCGACTGGATCACGAACACGTCTTCGCCGCGGACATTCTCCATGATCTCGACGAAGATCTCCTCGTCGGCGAAACGGCGCACCAGCGCCTCGGTCAGCGGCACCTCCAGATAGGCCGAGATCGCGCGCGCCAGCGGCAGGTTGGAATTGCCGGTCATCAATTTCATGGACGAACACCCTTTCGTGCGGGTCCGTTTAGGCGCGGGGGCTGGCGAGGGGAAGGGGCGGCGCGTAAGTGGCCGGGACCATGACCGTCATCACCCGCTTCGCGCCGTCGCCCACCGGCCTGCTCCACGTCGGCAACATCCGCACCGCGCTGCACAACTGGATGTGGGCGAAGGCGCAGGGCGGGCGCTTCCTGCTGCGCATCGACGATACCGATGCGCAGCGCAGCGAGGAGCGGTTCGTCGATGCGATCCGCGCCGATCTCGCCTGGCTGGGGCTGCATCCGGACGCCGAGGAGCGGCAGTCGGCGCGCACCGCGCGCTACGAGGCGGTGTTCGAGGAGCTGCGGGACGCCGGTCACATCTATCCGGCGTATGAGACCGCGCAGGAGCTGGACCTGAAGCGCAAGATCCAGCGCGGGCGCGGCCTGCCGCCGGTGTACGATCGCGCCGCGCTGGCGCTGACCGACGCCGATCGCGCCGCGCTGGCGGCGGACGGCGTGCGTCCGCATTGGCGCTTCAAGCTCGACCATGCCGCGCCGATCGCGTGGATCGACCTGATTCGCGGGCCGCAGGCGTTCGACGCCGCGACGATGAGCGATCCCGTCATCCGCCGCGCCGACGGTTCGTGGCTCTATATGCTGCCGTCCGCGATCGACGACATGGACATGCGTGTCACGCATGTCGTGCGCGGCGAGGATCATGTCACCAACACCGCGCTGCAACTGCAGATGTTCGCCGCGATGGGCGCCCCCGCGCCCGCCTTCGCGCACGAGGCGCTGCTGACCGGCGCGGAGGGCAAATTGTCGAAGCGGCTCGGCAGCCTCGGCGTCGATGCGTGCCGCGAGCAGGGGATCGAGCCCGCCGCGATCGTCTCGCTGCTCGCCCGGCTCGGCACCAGCCTGGCCGTCGAGCCGCACCTCGACCCGGCGCCGCTGCTCGATACGTTCGACTTCGCGCATTTCGGTCGTGCCCCCGCCCGGTTCGACGAGCGCGAGCTGGCGCAGGTCAACGCGCGGATCGTCCACCAGCTGCCGTTCGCCGCCGTCGCCGATCGCCTGCCCGCCGGCATGGACGCGGCGGCGTGGGACGCGATCCGCCCCAATCTGGATACGGTCGGCGGCGCCGCCGAATGGTGGCACGTCGTCGAAGGCCCGGTCGACGCGCCCGCGCCGGGCGAGGATGCCGCCTATCTGGCGCAGGCCGCCGGGGTCGCGCGCGCGATCGACTGGTCGGTCGACCCGTGGCACGCGTTGACCGCCGCGTTGAAGGAGGCGACCGGACGCAAGGGCAAGCCGCTGTTCCTGCCCTTGCGCCGCGCGCTGACGGGGCGCGATCACGGGCCGGACATGGCCGCGCTGCTCCCGCTGATCGGGCGTGATCGCGCGATCGCGCGACTGGACTCGAACAGCCGCGGCTGACGTCCTATATCCACGCGATGCGACAATTCTTCGCCCGCATCTCGCCGGTGCGCGCCACGCGCGACCTGCGGTATTTTCTCCGGACGCGCGAGCGTTACGAATGGAGCTTCCTGGCGCTGTCGATCACGGTGACGGCGGTGGTGATCTGGGCGTTCTTCTACGATTCCTATGCCGAGAAGGAATATCGCCCCAACATCGTCTATTTCCAGCAGTGGAAGCTGGACCGCACCGATGCAGAGATCGTCGCTCAGCAGAAGATCGACAAGCCGATCCGCGATGCGCAGATCGCCGCGCAAAAGGCGCGCGAGGAAAAGCTGCGCGCCGGGTTCAAGCGGCTGGACGACAAATTGAACGACATGGGCATCTGACGTCTTGACCGACGATGCGCGCTGGATGGCCGCCGCGCTGACGCTGGCGGCGCGGACGCGCGGGCGGACGGCCCCCAACCCGAACGTCGGCTGCGTGATCGTCCGCGATGGCCGGGTCGTCGGGCGCGGCTGGACGCAGCCGTCCGGGCGCCCGCATGCCGAGGCGATGGCGCTCGCCCAGGCCGGCGAGGCGGCGCGCGGCGCCACGGTGTACGTCACGCTCGAACCGTGCGCGCATGTCAGCGCGCGCGGCCCCGCCTGTGCCGACCTGCTCGCCGCGTCGGGCGTCGCGCGCGTGGTCGCCGCGATCGGCGATCCCGATCCGCGCACCGATGGCCATGGCTTCGCGCGCCTCGTGGCCGCTGAGATCGCGGTGGAGACCGGCGTGCTGGCCGATGAAGCGCGTCGCTCGATGCCGGGCTTCCTCATCCGTCGCGCGCTGGGGCGCCCGCACGTGACGCTCAAGCTCGCGCTGTCGCTCGACGGCGCGGTCGCGATGGCGGATGGGCGCAGCCAGTGGATCACCGGCGCCGAGGCACGCGCGCACACGCATCTGGAGCGCAGCCGTCACGATGCGATCCTCGTCGGGCGCGGGACATGGGAGGCGGATCGCCCCCGCCTCGACGTGCGCCTGCCGGGGCTGGAGGATCGCAGTCCGTCGAAGGTGGTGCTCTCCCGAACCGCGCGTCAGTGCGAGCGTAGCGAAGCCATCCAGAGCTCCACCCCGGACGATCTCGATCGCGGCGCGTCGCTCGCGATGACGGACGTGATTTACATTACCGCCCCCGAGGAGATCGCCACGCTCCCCGCCGACCACCTGTTCGTCGAGGGCGGCGCGGCTACCGCCGCCGCCTTCCTGCGCGCCGGGCTGGTCGACAGACTCCTTCTCTATCGCGCGCCGATCCTGATCGGTGGCGGGCGGACGCTCCCCGACATCGGCCTCGCCGATCTCGGGGAGGCGCATGGCCGCTGGACATGCACCGACCGGCGCCAGCTTGGCAGCGACCGACTCGAAGTCTACGAGCGCGCCTGAAAGGCTGTTTGCGCATGTTCACCGGCATCGTCACCGACATCGGCACCATCGAACGCGTGGAGGAGCGCGGCGACCGCCGCGTGACGATCGCGACCGCCTACGATACCGCCGCGATCGATCTCGGCGCGTCGATCGCCTGCTCGGGCGTCTGCCTGACGGTGGTCGAGACGCAGCCCGGTCGCTTCATGGTCGACGTCTCGGGCGAGACGGTGGCGCGCACCGCGCCCGATCAGTGGCAGGCCGGGCGCCGCCTGAACCTGGAACGCGCGATGAAGCTGGGCGACGAGCTCGGCGGGCATATCGTCACCGGCCATGTCGACGGTATCGCCGACGTGATCGATGTCACGGTCGAGGGCGACTCGCGCCGCATCACCTTCCGCGTCGATGCCGCGCTCGCGCCGTTCCTCGCCACCAAGGGGTCGGTGACGATCGACGGCGTGTCGCTGACCGTCAACGCGGTGGACGACGCGGCGGACGGCACGCATTTCGCGATCAACCTGATCCCGCATACCCAGTCGGTGACGACATTGGGCGCGCTGGACGCCGGACAGGCGGTCAACGTCGAGATCGACGTGCTCGCCCGCTATCTGCAACGCATGGAGCATTATCGTGGCCGCTGATCCCCAACTGGCGCGGCTGCGCCACGGCTATCTGTCGACCCCCGAGGAGATCATCGACGAGGCGCGCAACGGCCGGATGTTCATCCTGGTCGATGACGAGGATCGCGAGAACGAGGGCGATCTGGTGATCCCGGCGCAGATGGCGACGCCGGAGAAGATCAACTTCATGGCCCGGCACGGGCGCGGGCTGATCTGCCTGGCGATGACCAAGGCGCGCGTCGAGGATCTCGGGCTCGACCTGATGAGCCGCAACAACGGCACCCGCCACGAAACCGCCTTCACCGTCTCGATCGAGGCGCGCGAGGGCGCGACGACCGGCATCTCCGCCGCCGACCGCGCCTGCACGATCGCCGCCGCGATCGATTCGACGAAGGGGCGCGACGACATCGTGACGCCCGGCCACGTCTTCCCGCTGGTCGCGCGCGACGGCGGCGTGCTGGTGCGCGCCGGGCATACCGAGGCGGCGGTCGATGTCTCGCGGCTCGCCGGGCTCAATCCCTCGGGCGTGATCTGCGAGATCATGAACGAGGACGGCACGATGGCGCGACTGGACGACCTCGTGTCGTTCGCACAGCTCCACAATCTCAAGATCGGCACGATCCGCGACCTGATCGCCTACCGCCGCCGCCACGACCATCTGGTCGAGCTGGTCAGCGAGGCGCCGTTCACCAGCCGCTGGGGCGGCGACTGGACGGTCCGCGCGTACCGCAACAAGGCGACCGGGACGGAGCAGATCGCGCTGGTGAAGGGCCGCGTCGATCCGTCGCGCCCCACGCTGGTCCGCATGCACGCGCTGTCGACCTTCGCCGATCTGTTCGGTGAGGTGGGTGAGCGCAGCCGGATGCTGTCGCGCTCGATGGAGATCATCGCGGCCGAGGGCGCGGGGGTGATCGTCGTCATCAACCGCCACCGCGCCGACGCCTTCACCACCGCGGTCCGCCTGAAGACGGGGGAGGGCGCGCCGGTCGATATGGAGGAGCTGCGCGATTACGGTGTCGGCGCGATGATCCTCGCCGAGCTGGGCGTGCACGACATGGTGCTGCTCACCAACACGCATCACACATTGGTCGGGCTCGACGGCTATGGCCTGTCGATCGTCGGCGAACGGAAGGTGGATTGATGGCCAACGTCCTCATCGTCGAAGCGCGCTTCTACGATCATCTCAACGACATGCTGGTCGCGGGCGCCAAGGCGGCGGTCGAGGCGGCGGGGCACCGCGCCGAGGTGCTGACCGTCCCCGGCGCGCTCGAAGTTCCCGGCGCGATCGCGCTGGCGGCGGACAGCGGGCGCTACGACGCCTTCGTCGCGTTGGGCGTCGTGATCCGGGGCGAGACCTATCATTTCGAGATCGTCGCCAACGAGAGCGCGCGCGGGATCATGGCGCTGACCATGGACGGCGTCCCGATCGGCAACGGCATCCTGACCACCGAGGACGAGGCGCAGGCGATCGTCCGCGCCGACCCCGCGCAGCTCGACAAGGGCGGCGCGGCGGCGAAGGCGGCGCTGGCGATGCTCGACCTGAAGGAACGGCTCGGCTGAACGACGTCATTGCGAGCGGAGCGAAGCAATCCAGGGCGTCCTGGTCCGACGCTGGATTGCTTCGCTCCGCTCGCAATGACGTGATGGTGGAAGGTGACGGGCTCAAGTCCGGGGCGCGTCGTGGCCGATTGTCATCCGTGCCGGACATGGCAACATGATGGCGATGCAAGTCCCGTCCGCGCCCGATGTCCGCAACGGCGACCTCGCCACGCTGTCGCGCACGCCCGGCGAGGACATCGCCGCCTTCCTCGATCGCTTCGCGGCGCGGATCGCGCGTGCCTATCACGCCGGCGAACTGCCCTATGCCGTCTGCGACAGCATCGTCGGTGATCTGCACGGCCTGTTGCAGGCGTTGGCGATGGACGGGGTCGCGCACCGCTGGCCGGCATTGTTCGAGCAGGTGCACGACGCGTTCGATGCCGGCGCCTATCATGCCCGCGCCGACGGGTCGGACGATCCGATCGCGACCTATACCGATCCGGCGATAGCGGCCATCGTCGCGCGGCTGGACGGGCTAGGCTGACGGAGCCGCTGTCCTACCATCGCCACCATCCGGCACGATCGCCGGATGCGCCGCTCTCCGCCCGATCCGCGAAGGTTGAGAAAACCCACCGGCGTCGCACCATGCGCAACGGTCGCGCGGTCAGCCCAGTCGCTCGATCAGCGCCATCGCCGCATGGGGGGCGCGCACTTTCGCGCCATTGATCATGAACACGAACGTCTCGCGCGGGCGCACCGGTGCCGGTTCGGCGACATAGGGCAGCCCGTCGGGGCTCTCGCCCGCCGACCAGCCGCGCGCGACATCGCGCCAGCGATCGAGCGCGTCCGGCGCATAGCCGGTCGGCTCCTCCTCGCGCGCATCCTCCAGCCGCGCATAGGCGAACTCGCCCGAGACGTCGGCCAGCGCGGGATAGTCCGCCGAATCGCCGTGCACGATCGCTACTCCGGCGGCACGGCACAGGGCGACGAACGCGGGTGTCGCGAAGCTGTCGTGCCGCACCTGGATCGCGTGGCGCAGCGGCACGCCCGCCTCGGACGCGGGCAGCAGCGCGAGGAACGCCGCCATGTCGTCGGCGTCGAATGTCCGCGTCGCCGGCATCTGCCACAGGATCGGGCCGAGCATGTCGCCCAGCTCCACGATCCCCTGACCCACGAAGCGCGCGATCGACTCGCCCGCCTCCGCCAGCACCTTGCGCGTCACGCAATAGCGCGATGCCTTCAGCGCGAAGACGAATCCCGGCGGCGCGGCCTCCCGCCAGCCGGCGAAGGTCGCGGGCTTGAACGAGGAATAGAAGGTGCCGTTCACCTCGATCGCGGTGACGTGGCGGCTGGCATACTCAAGCTCGCGCTTCTGCGGCCATTTGTCGGGATAGAAGGTGCCGCGCCACGGCGGGTAGGTCCAGCCGCCGATGCCGACGCGGATCGGGGCGGGGGTCATCGCGGCGCGCTCCTGTACCTACTCGCGCCGGCCCGCCGCGCGGCGGCATGCGCCTCGGCCCGGGTCAGCAACGCGTCGAGATCGGCCGGCGCGATGTCGAACGTCTCGTGCAGGTCGGCCAGCGCGGCATCGATATCGGCGGCGTGCAGCCCGGGCGCGACGGGCGCCGCCGCGCGATGCGGATAGGAGGGGCCGGTCGCCCGGTGAAACAGCATCGCCAGCACGACCAGTGCCAGCGAGTTGATCGCGACCGGCGCGAACGCGAAGGCATAGCCCGCCGCATGCACGCTCTGGCCGCCGATCACCGCGGTCAGCGCCGCCGCGCCGCCGGGCGGGTGCAGGCACCGCAGCAGCGACATGGCCAGGATCGCACCGCCCACCGCGATCCCCGCCGCCAGTGCGGGCGACGGCACCCAGCGATACACCGCCACCCCGATCAATGCCGACACGGTGTTGCCCCCGATCACCGACCATGGCTGCGCCAGCGGGCTGGCCGGCACCGCGAACACCAGCACCGCCGAGGCGCCCAGCGGCGCGACGATCGCGGGCAGGTCGGCGGGCAGGAACGGCCATCGCGCGCATAGCAGCAGCGTCAGCGCGATCCCCGCCAGTGCGCCGGCGCAGGCGATCAGGCGGGTCGGCCAATGGGCGCCGGCGAGCAGGAGCGAGGTGATCGGTGTCATGCGCCCCGATACCTAGCGCACGCCGCGCCGCGCGTCACCGCCCGGGCTCCGGGCAACCGTCATCCGCAGGTGATGCGGACGACATTGCCCTGTTCGTCGAGGTGGATGTTGCGGCGGCCCGGCACCAGATCCATCGTCGCCTGATCCCCCGGCGCGATGATCCGCACCTGCCGGTCGCGCGGCAGCCGCCGCATCGCCTTGGGGATCGGCTTGCCCGGTTCCACCCCGGCGAGCACGCAACTCGGATCGACCGTGCCGGAGCCCGGCTGGTCGGCGTGGCCGAACGGCGCCGGCAGCGGCGGCAGCACGCTCGGTCGCTCCGCCTGCGTGGCGTCCATCGACAGCGCGCCCAGCAATCCCAACACGATCATCGCTCCACCCCGCCGCTGCGCGCGCACCATCGCGCCACGCGCGCCGATGCTATGGCGTCGCGGCGATGAACGGAAGCTGTTCGGTGCGGCGGGCGGCGAGCCGTCGGCGCGCGCGCATGGGGCGGAATGTCCGGGTGACACGCGGCGTCGCGCTCGATAGGCACCTCGCCCGTGCACGCCGTCCGGCATCTCCTCGCGCAACGCCGTCTCGCCGTGCTGATCTGCGCGGCGGCGCTGCTGCTGAAGCTGCTCGTGCCCACCGGCTATATGATCCAGGCGGATCATGGCCGGCTTACCCTCGTCGTGTGCACGGGCGTCGTGCCCCGCGATCATGCCGTGCAGGGCGCGACGACGCACGATGCGGGCATGCACGGGGACATGGCCGATCATGGCCATGCGGGCGATCACGGCAAGGTGGAGATGCCCTGCGCCTTCGCCGGTTTCTCGGCCGCGATGCTGGGCGCGATCGATCCGGTTCAGCTTGCCGCGCTGATCGCGTTCGTCCTTGCCACCGGGCTGGTCGTCGCCGTGCCGGCGGCGCCGTTGCGCCGGCTGCATCTCCGCCCGCCGCTGCGCGGGCCGCCGGGCTGCCGTTGACCTGAGCATCACGCCGCCGTGTCGCACGGCGGCGTCCGTGAACTGCGGCCCGCGCGCCCCGCGCCGGGCTGGTCAAAGGTACTTCCATGTCTCATTTCACTCTGCTGGCGGGCGCGGTCGCGCCCTGCCTCCTCCTGGCCGCGCCGGCCGCCGCCCAGTCTCAGGATGCGTCCGAACAGGACGATCGCGACGACGCGACGGTCGTGGTGACCGGGCAACGCGATCCGCTGAAGCTCGATGCGCGCGCGCAGGCCGCGAGCCGGCTCGGGCTGTCGATCCGCGAGACGCCGGCCAGCGTCGAGGTCTTGACGCAGGACGATCTCCAGGTGCGCGGGCTGCGCACCGCGCGCGAGACGTTCGATCAGGTGGTCGGCGCGATCGCGGGCAACGTGCCCGGCAACCCCGCCGTCGTCTCGCTGCGCGGCTTCGCGGGCAACACCGTCTCGATCCTGCAGGACGGCGTGCGCGTCTCCAGCTCCACCGTCGTCCAGCGCGACGGCAACAATTGGCATTACGACCGGGTGGAGGTGCTAAAGGGTCCGGCATCGGTGCTCTACGGCGAAGGCGCCCTGGCCGGGGTCATCAACAAGGTCACGCGCAAGCCGGTGCTGGGCGAACGCCATCTCGACAGCTTGTTGTCGCTGGGCAGCTTCGGCACGGTGTTTGCGGGCGGTGGGGTCAATCTGCCGGTGTCCGCGACCGTCGCGATCCGCGCCGATGCCAGCTACCAGCGCTCGGACAGCCTCTATGACGTGGACGATAACGACACCTTCTCGGCGGGGCTGACCGCCAGCGCGCTGTGGAAGCCCGACGACCGGCTGTCGCTGCTGCTCGCGGTCGATCATTTCGAGGATCGCTACGATGCCACTTATCAGGGCTTGCCGCTGATCCCGCGGCGCTATGCGCTCCAGCCCACCGACGCCGTCACGAGCACCGGGGGGCTGGTCGCCGATCGCGCGTTGCGGCGGCGCAACTACAATCCGCTCGGCGCCTATTCGGGGGCGGACGAGACGACGCTGCGCGCGCGGCTGGATTGGGCGGGCGGCGCCGGCTGGACGGTCGCGCTCGATCTGACCGGCTACACCGCCGATCGCGCCTATCTGCTGGCGGACAGCCAGACGTTCGTCGCGCCCGGCGGTGGCTTCCCCAACGGCAGTTTCCGGCAAAGCTATCAGGATTTCCGCCACGATCACCGCTTCTGGAACGCGCGCGGGGTGATCGGCAACGATCGCCGCATCGCGGGGCTGCGCAACCGCGCCAGCCTCGGCATCGAACATAATGCCACCGATTTCATCAGCCTGCGGCAACAGGCGCCGGCCTCCGTGCTGCCGGCGGTCGATGTGCGCGCGCCCGCCGTGGTGCCGCTGCCCACCGGCACCGCGATCTTCACCACCGGGAACGTCACCTTCGACTCGCGGTTGCGCCAGACCGCCTTGTTCGCGGAGGATGCGCTCAACCTCACGTCGCGATGGCTGCTGGTCGGCGGGATACGCTGGGATCATATCGCGCTCGATCGCGCGACGATCCAGAATCGCACCGGCGCGGTCGATCGCAATCGCCCCACCTTCGATCCGGTGTCGTGGCGCGCGGGCACCACCTGGGCCGCGACGCCCGGGCTGACGCTCTATGCGCAATATACCACCGCGGTCTCGCCGGTGTCTTCGATCCTGCTGGCCTCGGTCGCCAACACGCGCTTCCGGCTGACGACCGGGGACGCCTATGAGGCGGGGTTCAAGGCGAGCGGCTGGGGCGGGCGGGTGAGCGTCACCGGCGCGGCCTATCGCATCGAACAGCGCGATATCCTCACCCGCGATCCGGCCAACCCCGCATTGTCGGTGCAGGGCGGGCGGCAATCGTCGCGCGGGGTGGAAGTGTCGGGCGTCGTCTCGCCGGTGGCGGCGCTGCGGCTGTCGGGGGGCGTCTCCTACACCGATGCGCGCTACGATGCGCTGTCCGAGCTGGTGGGCGGGGTGCGCGTCGATCGCAGCGGCAACCGCCCGATCAACGTTCCCGCGACCACGCTCAACGCCGCCGCGCTCTACACGATCGCGGGGAAGGTGACGGTGGGCGGCTTCGTGCGCCACGCCGGCGCCTTCTACACCGATACCGCCAACACGATCCGCGTGGCGGGGCATCAGGTGCTGGACGCCAGCGTGTCGCTCCCCGTCGCGCGTCGGGTCACGCTCACGCTGCGCGGCCGCAACCTCACCGACGCGCTCTACGGCGAATATTCCGGCTATCCGTCGACCAACGTCTATATCGGCGCGCCGCGCTCGTTCGAGGTCGCGTTGGCGTCACGCTTCTGATGGCGGTCCCGAACGGCACCAGATGATCCGGCGGCGGATGTTCTCACGACATTCGCCGCCCCGACGCTGCTATTTCAGGCGGCGACGCGGCACCGGTCGCCCCCGAACGGTGACGGAACGATACGGAATGTGATGAGAAAACTGGAGCGGGCGAAGGGATTCGAACCCTCGACCCCAACCTTGGCAAGGTTGTGCTCTACCCCTGAGCTACGCCCGCTCTGGCGCCGTGACCGGAAGCGAAAGAAGCGCTCCCGCCGGGTGAGGTGGTGCCATTAGCGGCGGTGTGTTGACCCCGCAACAGCTTTTTTCTGGCCTGTGTCGTTTTTCGCGCGTCGAATTGACCGGCATCAGTCCTAACCCTACGTCCCGTCGGCATGACCGCTCCCACAATCCTGCTTGTCGAGGACGATCCGTCGCTCCGTATGCTCACCGCGCGCGCGCTCCAGGAGAACGGATTCGCTGTCCGTCCGGCCTCGGCCGCCCCGGAAATGTGGCTGGCGCTCGACGCGGGGCCGGTCGATCTGGTGCTGCTCGATATCATGCTGCCGGGGACGAGCGGGATCGATCTGTGTCGCTCGCTCCGCCAGAAGAGCGATGTTCCGATCATCTTCATGTCGGCGCGGGCCAGCGAAACCGACCGCGTCGTAGGCTTGGAACTGGGCGCGGACGATTATATCGCCAAGCCGTTCGGCACGCGCGAGCTGGTGGCGCGAGTGCGCGCGGTGCTGCGCCGCCCGGCGCTCGATCGGCGCGCGGGGGCCGGCGACCAGGGGATGCTGACCTTTGACGGCTGGACGGTGAACCTGCCGCGCCGCGAACTGGCTTCGCCGACCGGCGCGATCGTCGACCTGACCGGGGCCGAGTTCGATCTGCTCGTCGTGCTGGCGGACCACGCGCAGCGCGTGATCGCGCGCGAGCGGCTGATCGAGCTGAGCCGCACCCGGCTGGGGGACAGTTCGGACCGGTCGATCGACGTGCTGGTCAGCCGCTTGCGCCGCAAGCTGGGCAGCGCGGGCGCGCCGGCGCCGATCGTGACGGTGCGCGGTGTCGGCTACATGCTCAACGCGCCGGTCGAGCGCAGCTGAGCGCGTGAGGTTCCTGCGGCGCCCGGCAGTCGGCCTGCTGGGGCAGGTGCTCGCGATCCTGCTGCTGACGCTGGTGATCGAGTTCGGCGCCAGCACGCTGTTGTACGAGCGCGCGAGCAGGTTCGCCGTGCGCGACGACGAGGCCAACCGGCTGGCCGAGCATCTGGTCATCAGCCGGCGCCTGATCGCCGAGCGTCGGCCCGCGCAGCGCCCGGCGATGGCCGCCGAGCTGACCACCGATCGCTATGCGCTGCAATGGAGCGCGACGCTGCCGACGATCCCCGCCATCTCCCCCGCGCTGGACGAGATGCAGCGACAGGTGGTCGAGTGGGAGCCGGCGTTGGCGGCAACGGACCTGTGGCTGCGATTGCAATCGCCGGGACGGCGGTCGGTGGTGACCGGCGGGTTGCGGCTGGACGATGGCACCTGGCTGTTCTTCCGTACGCGCCAGCCGATCGCCAATCTGAACCTGTCGTTCGAGCGCATCGCGCTGGCGATGGTGCCCGCGATCGCGCTGATGTTGCTGGGCGGATTGCTGCTGCGGCGTGTGTTGCTGCCGTTGCGGCGACTGGCCACCGCCGCCGACCGGGTAGGGCATGGCGCGGTCGAGCATGTCGAGGCGGAGGGGCCGGGTGAGGTGCGGCGCGTAATCACCGCGTTCAATCGGATGCAGGATCGTATCCAGGCACTGATCGCGGGACGGACCCAGGCACTGGCCGCGGTCGGCCACGACCTGCGAACCCCGCTGGCGCGGCTGCATCTGCGCACCGAGGCGCTGCCGCAGGCGGAAACGCGTGACGCGATCGCGCGCGACGTGACGGAGATGGAGGCGATGATCACCTCGCTGCTCGCGTTTCTGGGTGGATCCGCCGAGCCCGAACCGTCGAGCGTGGTCGATCTGGCGGTTCTCTGCGCGACGCTCGCCGACGATGCGGAGGATCGCGGGCGCGTGGTTCGTTACGTCGGGCCGGATCATTGCGAATGGCGGGTGCGCCGCGTAGGATTCAAGCGCGCGCTGGTCAACCTGGTCGAAAATGCGCTGCATCACGGTGACGAGGTGACGATCACGCTCCTCACCGACCGTCCCGGCCTGGCGATCCGGATCGAAGACGATGGCCCCGGCATCCCCGATGACGAACTGGATCACGTGCTGGAGCCGTTCGTCCGGTTGGATCCCGCGCGCGCGCGCGACACGGTTGGCTTCGGCCTGGGGCTGTCGATCGTGCAATTGGCGGTCGCGGCCGAAGGCGGGGAACTCACGCTCGCCAATCGCGACCGGGGCGGCCTGTGCGCGCAGATCGAACTACCGCCCACGGCAATGAAATGACATGTAAACGTCGCGTTCGGGCAAAGGGCCGGCGGTAAGACCTGATCGATTGGCATCAGGAGATTTGACGTGGCCTCGCGAAGCGTTCGCACCGCCGTCACCGCTCATCGGCGGTTGGACGCATAATGGCCGGCGTGGTTCCCGGGCCGGTTGCCACCCGGCCGGGCATATCGGTGCCATCGATCCCGCTCCTGGGTCGCGATCTTACCGCGTCGATCGTTGTCTTCCTCGTCGCGATGCCGCTGTGCATGGGGATCGCGATCGCCTCGGGCGTTCCCGCCGAGAAGGGACTGATCACGGGCATCATCGGCGGGATCGTCGTCGGTGCGCTCGCGGGATCGCCGCTACAGGTCAGCGGCCCCGCCGCCGGACTGGCGGTGATCGTGTACGAGCTTGTCCGGGATCAGGGATTGTCGGCACTCGGCCCGATCCTGGTGGTCGCCGGGGCGGTACAGGTGGTGGCGGGAGTGTTCCGGCTGGGCGGCTGGTTCAAGGCGATCTCGCCGGCGGTGGTGCACGGGATGCTCGCGGGGATCGGCGTGTTGATCGTCGTCGGCCAGTTCCACGTCCTTTTCGATCACCGCCCGCTGCCCAGCGGGTTGCAGAATCTGGCCGCCATGCCGGAGCGGATGCTCGGCCTGTCGCCCGGCAACCTGCAGGCGACCGAATTCGCGTTCGCGATCGGCGTGGCGACGATCGCGGCGATGGTGGCGTGGGAAAAGTTTCGCCCGGCGGCGTTGCGGCTGATGCCGGGCGCGCTGGTCGGCGTGCTGGTCGGCACCGCCTTGGCGCTGCTGTGCGGGCTGGAGGTCGCGCGGGTTCAGGTGCCCGACTCGATCTTCGCCGCGGTGGCGCCGCCTTCGGGCAACGCCTTTTCGCGACTGCTGGACCCGGAGGTGATCGCCGCGGCGGTCGCCATCGCCTTCATTGCCTCGGCGGAGACGTTGCTGTCCGCGGCGGCGGTCGACAAGATGCATGACGGCGTCCGCACCGACTACAATAAGGAACTGCGCGCGCAGGGCATCGGCAACCTGCTGTGCGGCTTCGCGGGCGCACTGCCGATGACCGGGGTGATTGTGCGCAGCTCCGCCAATGTGCAGGCCGGCGCGGCGACGCGGCTTTCCGCGATGCTGCATGGCGTGTGGATCCTCGGCTTCGTCGCCGCGCTGCCATTCGTGCTGAAGCTGATACCGATGGCGGCGCTCGGCGCGATCCTGGTTGTCACCGGCTTCCGGCTGGTCAGCGTCAAGCATGCCCGGCATCTGTTTCGTGACTACGGCGTGTTGCCGGTCCTGATCTGGGCAGCGACGCTGATCACGGTGGTGTCGACCGACCTGCTCACCGGGGTGCTGGTCGGCATCGGGCTGACGATGCTCGAACTGATCCCGAACCTGCACCGCCTGCGCCTGCGCGTGTACGAGGGCAGGGAAGAGGGCACCCATGCGATCACGCTGGACGGCACGGCCACGTTCGTCACGCTGCCCAAGCTGTCGGAGACGTTGGACCGGGTGCCGGCGAACACGCCTGTACGGATCGACGCGACGCGGCTGGATGCGGTCGATCATACCAGCGCGGAGATGTTGCGCGACTGGTTGCAGCGTCGTCGCGCCTCAGGGCATCCGGTAACGATCACCGGCGCGCGTGGCCGGATCGCCACACTTGATGACGATCAACACTGACTGTCGAGCACGGCAATGTTTTGATACGCTCCAGACATAATGCTGCAAGGCAGCACGAATATTTCAGCTGAGTGACCTAGCGATCGCCCTTCCGACATCGGTCGGGAGAGAGCGAAGCGGGACGCAAGCAGGAGGAGCCTCTTACCATCAGGAGGTTCCATGAAGTACGCATTCGTTCTGGCCGCTGTCTCGATCACGGCCGCCGTGCCTGCCGCCGCGCAGGACACTGATGCCCCCAAGCCGGTCACCGTGTCGGGCTCGGTCGGGCTCGTCAGCGACTATCGCTTCCGCGGCGTCTCGCAGTCGGACGAGAATACCGCCATCCAAGGCGGCTTCACGATCGCGCACGAGAGCGGCGTCTATATCGGCACCTGGGGTTCCAACCTGTCGGGCTGGGGCACGTTCGGCGGCGCGAACATGGAGCTCGATCTGATCGCGGGCTACAAATTCCCGGTCGCGGGCGGGACGCTCGATGTCGGGGCGACCTGGTACATGTATCCGGGCGGCTTCGACAACACCGACTTCATTGAGCCCTATGTGAAGCTGTCGGGCACCGCCGGGCCGGTCAGCCTGACCGCGGGCGTCGCCTATGCGCCGAAGCAGGAGGCGCTGGGCGCCTGGTCGGCGAACGGCACCGTGGCCGCCAACGTCGATTATGCCAGCGGCACCGGCTACAGCAATCCGGGTGCCAAGGGTGACAACCTCTATATCTGGGGTGACGCCGCCGCCGCGATCCCGAACACCGGCCTGACTGCAAAGGCGCATATCGGTGCGTCGAGCGGCAACAAGGGCTTGGGGCCGTTCGCGACCAGCGTCTCGCCAACCGGCCACTATGCCGATTGGCTGCTCGGCGTCGATTATGCGGTGCCTAGCACACCGCTGACGCTCGGGGTCGCCTATGTCGACACCAACATCACCGACCGCAAGGCGGCGTATCTGCAACCCAGCTTCAGCCGGGGTCAGGACGGCGTCGGGTCGATCGCGGGGGCGAAGGTGGTCTTCTCGCTGACCGCCGCCTTCTGATGCCGGGGCGGTGGGGGTTTGTATCCCCCGCCGCCATCCCACATAAGGGGGCGAGCAATTGCAGGAGCGCCCCCTTTGGCCACGTTAGGCATGTCACCCGCAGAGAAGGATGCCGTCCAGCGGTTCCGCGCCGACGTCGTTGAACCGTCGATGACCAAGCTCGTGATCGTCGATTTCTGGGCGGAATGGTGCGGGCCGTGCAAGGCGCTGGCGCCTGTGCTGGACAAGGTGGCGGCGGAATATGCCGATAAGGGCGTGGTGCTGGCCAAGGTCGATACCGACAAGGACCAGTTCATCGCCGCCCAGTTTCAGATCCGATCGATCCCGACCGTCTATGCGATGTTCCAGGGGCAGCTGGTCGCCGACCTGACGCCCGCCCGCACGGAATCGCAGCTCAAGCAGATGCTCGATCAGTTGCTCCGGCAATTGCCGATCAGCGGCGAGGCCCAGTCGCAGGAGGCCGAACTGGAGCCTTTGATCGCGATGGGCGAGCAGGTGCTGGCCGATGGCGATGCAGCCCGCGCGCTATCGATCTTCGATCAGCTCGCCGAAATGGCGCCGGATCATCATGCGGTATTGTCGGGCCGGATCCGTGCGCTCGTCGCCGCCGGGCAGGTCGAGGAGGCAGAAGCGGTGATCGCCGCGCTACCGGAAGAGTTGGCGAAGCTTCCCGACATCGCGCGCGCCGCCGCGGCGCTGGCGTTGGCGAAATCGGCGCCGGCGATCGACGATCTTGCCCCGCTGGAGGCGGCGGTCGCGGCGAAGCCGGACGATCTTCAAGCGCGCTACGACCTGGCCAATGCGCGCATGGCGGCAGGACAGCGCGACGCGGCGGCGGACGGTTTCCTGTCGATCGTTGCGAGCGAGCGTGACTGGAATGAGGGCGCCGCGCGCCAGCAACTGCTGAAGCTGTTCGAGGTTGTCGGGCTGGAGGATCCCTGGGTATCGGCGCAGCGTCGCCGGCTGTCGGCGATCCTGTTCGGATGAGCGAAACCACGCGGCTTTCGATCTTTCCGCTGCCGGGGGCGTTACTGTTCCCGCAGCTCCACCTGCCGCTGCACATCTTCGAGCCGCGGTATCGCGCGATGGTGTCCGACGCGATGGCGCGCGACCGGCGGATCGCGATGATTCAGCCGCGTCCCGACAGTGATGACGTCGACGCGCCCGACCTGTTCGACGTCGGATGCGTCGGCAAGATCGCCGAGGTGGAGGCGCTGGACGACGGTCGGTACAACCTGATTCTTCAGGGGGTGTCCCTGTTCCGGTTGCGGCGCGAGCTGGTGGTGACCACGCCGTTTCGGCAGGTGGAGGCCGAGTTGTTGCCGCTTGCGACCGACGAGACGCTGTCGCTGGGCGCACGTGCCGCCCTGGAGCTTGAGTCGCGCCGGTTCGCCGATGCGCATGGCTATGCGGTCGACTGGAAGTCGGTCGGGCGGCTTGACGACATGAGCCTGGTTAACGGCATCGCGCAGATCGCGCCGTTCGACGTGGCCGCCAAGCAGGCGTTGCTGGAGGCGCACGATCTTGCGGCGCGGGCCGAATTGCTCGTGCAGTTGATGCAGTTCTTCGGGCGCCACGATGGTGAGGATCGGGTGACGCTGCAATGACGATCGATCCGTGGCTCTTGGAACGGCTGGTGTGCCCCGCGACGCGCACGCCCTTGCGCTATGACGCAGGTCGGGGCGAACTCGTGTCAGAGGTCGCACGCGTGGCCTATCCCGTCCGGGATGGCGTTCCCGTGCTGCTGATCGAGGAAGCGCGTCCGCTGGACTGACGCGCGATCAGCGCGCCACCAGTTGCGGGAACGCGGCGCGAAAGCCGGCCACCTTCGGCTTGTCCCAGCGGACTATATAGGGATGCGTCGGGTTCCGGCGGAAGAAATCCTGATGATACGATTCAGCCGGGTAGAAGCCGCCGCTCTCCAGCCGCGTCACGATGGGTCGCGAGAACGCATGCGCCTTCCCAAGCTGCG
>CAJYSA010000103.1 GCA_913777325.1 uncultured Sphingomonas sp.
GGCGTGGCATCCGGCAGTCTCCTCGTCAGCGGCGCAGGTCGCACGGCTTGTCCTATTGCACCGCACAATATCGTGCTGCGATGCGGAAAGGGCAAGGCGCCTGACGTTCATCTTGTGACCGTCCGCCCCCCGCGTCTAGATGGCGGCCGGTTCAGCCCAAAGGATTGCCCGCCATGAAGACCCGTGCCGCCGTCGCCTTCGAAGCGAAGAAACCGCTCGAGATCGTCGAACTGGACCTTGAGGGGCCGAAGGCGGGCGAGGTGCTGATGGAGATCATGGCGACCGGCATCTGCCATACCGACGCGTACACGCTGGACGGGCTGGACAGCGAGGGGCTGTTCCCCAGCGTGCTCGGTCATGAGGGCTGCGGCGTGGTGCGAGAGGTGGGGACGGGCGTCACCATCGTGGTGCCCGGCGACCATGTCATCCCGCTCTACACCCCCGAATGCCGCCAGTGTAAGTCGTGCCTGTCGGGCAAGACCAACCTGTGCACCGCGATCCGCGCGACGCAGGGCAAGGGGCTGATGCCCGACGGCACCACGCGCTTCAGCTACAAGGGGCAGCCGATCTATCATTACATGGGCTGTTCGACCTTCTCGAACTTCACCGTCCTGCCCGAGATCGCGGTGGCGAAGATCCGCGCCGACGCGCCGTTCGACACGAGCTGCTACATCGGCTGCGGCGTCACCACCGGGGTGGGCGCGGTGGTGAACACCGCGAAGGTGCAGCCGGGCGAAAATATCGTCGTGTTCGGTCTGGGCGGGATCGGGCTGAACGTGATCCAGGGCGCGAAGCTGGCGGGCGCCGGGCGGATCATCGGCGTCGACATCAATCCGGATCGCGAGGAATGGGGGCGCCGCTTCGGCATGACGCATTTCCTGAACAGCAAGGGGCTGACCCGCGAGGAGACGATCGCCAGGGTGCTCGAACTGACCGACGGCGGCGCGGACTATAGCTTCGACGCGACCGGCAATACCGAGGTGATGCGCACCGCGCTGGAGGCATGCCATCGCGGCTGGGGAACCTCGATCATCATCGGCGTCGCCGAGGCCGGCCGGGAGGTTTCGACGCGGCCGTTCCAGCTCGTGACGGGCCGCAACTGGCGCGGCACCGCGTTCGGCGGGGCGAAGGGGCGCACCGACGTGCCGAAGATCGTCGACTGGTACATGAACGGCATGATCCAGATCGACCCGATGATCACCCACCGGCTGACGCTGGACGAGATCAACAAGGGGTTCGACCTGATGCACGCCGGCCAGAGCATTCGCAGCGTCGTGATCTATTGAGGGGGGGACAGGCGATGTTCAGTCACGTGATGGTGGGATCGAACGATCTCGCGCGGTCGAAGACGTTCTACGATGCGCTGTTCGCGGCGCTGGGCGCGCGGGCGGGCATGCAGGACGACAAGGGGCGCGTCCTCTACATGCATGACGGCGCGCTGTTCATGATCACGGCGCCGATCGACGGGCAGCCGGCCTGCCACGCCAACGGCGGCACGATCGGGTTCCGCATGAGCGGCCCCGAACAGGCCGATGCATGGCACCGGGCCGGGGTCGAGCATGGCGGCACCGCGATCGAGGACGCGCCGGGCGTGCGCTCCACGCCGTTCGGCGGCCTGTATCTGGCGTATCTGCGCGATCCGGACGGCAACAAGCTGTGCGGTGCGTATCGCGTCCCGGCCTGACCGGGCGGGCGAGCGAGAAGGAACAGCCGATGGAAACCGTCTCCACCGCGAAGGCGCATGGGGGCACGCAGGGCGTGTATCGCCACGCGTCCACCGCGACCGGCACCGACATGACCTTTTCGGTCTACGTCCCCGATCATGCGCCGGGCGCGATCCTGCCGGTGGTGTGGTATCTGTCCGGGCTGACGTGCACGCACGCCAATGTCACCGACAAGGGCGAGTTTCGCCGCGCCTGCGCCGAGCACGGGCTGATCTTCGTCGCGCCCGACACCAGCCCGCGCGGTGACGACGTGCCCGACCGCGATACGTGGGATCTGGGCAAGGGCGCCGGCTTCTACGTCGATGCGACCGAGGCGCCGTGGTCGCGGCATTATCGCATGTGGAGCTATGTGACCGAGGAACTGCCCGCGCTGGTCGCGGCGCATTTTCCGGTGGATGGGGCGCGTCAGTCGATCATGGGGCATTCGATGGGCGGGCACGGCGCGCTGACGGTCGCGCTGCGCCATCCGGAGCGGTTCCGCGCCGTCTCCGCCTTCGCGCCGATCGTCGCGCCGACGCAGGTGCCGTGGGGCGCCGCGCTCGACCTGTATCTGGGCGCGGATCGCGCGGCGCAGCGTCGGCACGATGCGGTCGCGCTGATCGAAGACGGCGCGCGGGTGCCCGAACTGCTGATCGATCAGGGCGATGCCGATTCGTTCCTCGCCGAACAGCTCCGCCCGGCGTTGCTGGCGCAGGCGTGCGCGGCGGCGGGAATCGACCTGACGCTCAGGATGCAGCCCGGGTACGACCACAGCTATCACTTCATCTCGACCTTCATGGCCGATCATCTCGGGTGGCACGCGGCACGGTTGCACGCTTGACGCAGTGCGGCATGGCGGGGCATCAGCCCCCATGCCCGATCATCCGCCCGCCGATCCGCACCACATGAAGCGTCGCGGAATGTTGTTCGTCCTGTCCTCTCCCTCGGGCGCGGGCAAGTCGACCATCGCGCGCAAGCTGCTGGCCTGCGAGCCGGAGTTGTCGCTATCCGTGTCGGCGACGACGCGCGCGATCCGGCGCGGCGAAGAGGACGGTCGCGACTATCATTTCGTGTCGCTCGACAAGTTTCGCGACATGGCGTCGAATCACGAGTTCCTGGAATGGGCGCACGTGTTCGATCAGCGCTACGGCACGCCCCGCGCCCCGGTCGAGGCGATGCTGTCGGCGGGCAAGGACGTGCTGTTCGACATCGACTGGCAGGGCGCGCAGCAGCTGCACCAGATCGCGGGCGGCGACGTGGTTCGCGTGTTCATCCTGCCGCCGTCGATGGAGGAGCTTCGCCGCCGGCTGGAAGGCCGCGCCACCGACGCGCAGGACATCATCGAGCGGCGCATGAGCCGCGCCGATGCCGAGATCAGCCACTGGGACGGCTACGACTATGTGCTGGTCAACGACGATGTGGAGACGTGCTTCGGCAAGGTGCGGACGATCCTGGCGGCGGAACGGCTGAAGCGGTCGCGCCAGACCGGGTTGATCGGGTTCATTCGCAAGCTGCGCACCCCCGCCGCCTGACAGGGACGTCAGCGTCGCGCGGTCGGCTCGGTCACCGGGGTGCTGGTGCGCTCCTCCGACAGCAGGCGGATCACCATCGCTTCCTCCGCCAGCCGCGCGCGGATCGCGGCACGAATCTCCCCGGCGCGCACGCGATATTCCGGCCAGTTGGTCGCCAGCGTCTCCGCCGACCATTGCGCGTTGAAGGCCGAGATACGCTGGCGATAGCTGGGGGTCGTGTCCTTCAGCCGTCGCAAGCGCCGGGCCGCCTCGCCGGTGGCCAGGCGCTCCGCCTGCGGCAACACCTCCTCGATCAGATACTCCATCCGCTGCCTGCTGGCGTCGGCGATGCGCCAGCGCACCCGCGCCAGCGCCGGCAGGTCGGGAGCGGCGTCGCGGCACAGCACCTCATGCTCGCGCATCGCCGCCAACAATGCCGCCGTGCGTTGCTGCATCTCCGGCCACATCGCCATCTCCCGCACGCTGAGACCCCTTCGACCGGGTCGGGAAAACCGTTCGGAATGGATGCTAATTCCAGCGGGTTAATAACCTATTTTGGTCCATCTTCGGTGAGGGTGGCGAGAAAGCGGGCGCCCGCGTCGTAATCACGCCGCTTCCCGACGCGGGCCTGTGCGGCCAGTTCGTCCTCGCCCCAGCGTTCGGTCTGCCAGTCCTCGTCGAGCATCGCGGCGTCCCACAAGCGATCGGCATCGATCGCCTGTTCGGCCAGCGCCAGCGCACCGACCAGCGTGCCAGTGAGCGTGACCAGCGGCGACAGCGCGGCGAGGCGGAAGGCGTCGCGACTCGCCACCGCCTCGCCCAGCCGCGCGATCGTGGCGGGCGGCTGCGCGCGATGCATGATCCCGGCGACGACCTCGAAATGGACATCGAAGCGCGTGCGCGCCCAGTCGAGCAGCGGATCCCATGCCGCCGCCTGTCGCGCCACCAGTTCGATGGGGCCATCGGCGCGGTAGCAGAGCAGGTCGCTTTCGGCATAGCGCGCCAGCCCGGCGGCGAAAGCGGCGGGGGCGGGCGCGATCCGGTCGATCGCGGCATTGGCCAGCCCGGTCATCGGCATCGCGCGCGGATCGATCGTCTCGCCCACCGCGCGCCACTCGTCGGCGATCGCCTCCGCCAGCGCGTGGGTCGGCACCGCCAGCGCGGCGCGGCCCGGCGTGCGCACGGGCCGATCGTCGAGCCGGATCGCGCGATCGGCGTCGACGGTCACCTGCGTCCAGAATCTCTTCACTTCGGGCTTCTCCAGCGTCGCGCCAGCGCGCGGGGAACGATGGCCAGCATCCACAGCGCGCTGAGGACGATCGCGGCCCCCAGCACGCGCGGCCCCCATTCGTGCGCGCGTCCGAGCAGGACGACGCCGAACACCGCGCCGGCGGTGGCGGCCAGCCGCACCGCGACGATCGCGCCCCAGCGGCGACGCGCGGGATCCTCGGTCATGCCGCGACGCATCCCGCCAGGTCGGCGCAGCGATGCGCGATCGTGTCCGCGCCCGCCCGCCACAGCGCCTCCTCGCGATGATAGCCCCAGGTGACGCCCACCGCGCGGACGCCCGCGGCACGCGCCATCGCCATATCGAACGTGGTATCGCCGATCATCGCGGTCATATGGGGCAGGGCGCCGGCCCGCGCCATGGCGGCGCGCAGCATCGCCGGATCGGGCTTCGACGGATGGCGGTCGGCGGTCTGAAGCGTCACGAAGCGATCGGCCAGTCCGTGCATCGCCAGGACATGCGCCAGCCCGCGATCGGACTTGCCCGTCGCCACGCCGAAGCGCCAGCCGTCCGCCGCCAGCGCGTCGAGCGCCGCGACCAGCCCGTCATACAACGGCTCGGCATCCAGCTCGCCATCCTCGCGCATCCCGCGAAAGATCGCCTTGTACGTGTCGGCCAGCGCCACATGCGTGGCGGGCGGCAGCGCGGGGGCGAGCAACGCCATCGCCTCGACCAGGCTGAGGCCGACGATCGCGCGGATCGCCGGGCGCGGCGGGGCCGGCAGGCCAAGCGCGGCGAACGCACGCTCCATCGCGGCGCAGATGTTGGCCTGGCTGTCGACGAGCGTGCCGTCGCAATCGAAGACGGCGAGTCGGATGGACATAGACGTCTGTTAGTCGGCGAAGCGTGGGAGGCAAGCGGCGAGGCGCGCGTTAACGACTTCGTGACGGACGCCCGATATGGTTAATCGCGCACGGACGCCGGGGGGCGTTTGTCGTGGACTGTCGTGGAGCCGAGGGGCGGGTAATGATCGAAGCCGTTGCACTGACATATGGAATGCTGCTGAGTTTCGTGCTGACGGGCGCATCGCGCAATCGCAAGCTGGAACGCGCCAATCCGCCGGTCCTGCTGTACGTCGGCTATGTGCTGTTCGGGATCACCTGTTCGGTGGCGGTGATGGCGGCGACCTATGCCGCGTGGGGCGTGGTGACGGACGCGGCCACCGCGATCTGACGCCGATGGCGGGGCGGGTGCGCGGCGGTCAGCCGCGCTTGCGCGCCTGCGCATAGGTGCCCAGCACGCGCACCCTTTTGGTGTGGAAGCCCAGCTCTTCCATCGCGCGGTCGAACGCGGGATCGCCCGGTCGCCCTTCGACATCGCAATAGAATTCGGTCGCGGCGAAGCTGCCGCCGCGCTGGTAGCTTTCCAGCTTCGTCATGTTGACGCCGTTGGTGGCGAACCCGCCCATCGCCTTGTAAAGCGCGGCGGGAACGTTCTTCACCTCGAAGATGAAGGTCGTCATCCACGGACCGTCGCCCATCAGCGGTCGCGCGCCGCGCGCGAGCGTGACGAAACGCGTGGTATTGTGTTCCGCGTCCGCGATATCGGTCGCCAGCAGGTCCAGCCCATAGATCGCCGCCGCGCCGGGTGGCGCGAGCGCGGCGATCGCGGGATCGCGCGCCTCCGCCACCATCGCGGCGGCACCGGCGGTGTCGGGATAGTTGACCGGCGCGATTCCGTGCGCCTTCAGCCAGTGGCGGCATTGGCCCAGCGCCTGCGGGTGGCTCATCGCCTGGCGCACGCCGTCGCGCGGGCCGCAGCCGATCAGCGCATGGCGGATCGGCAGGAAATGCTCGCCGGTGATGACCAGCCCGGATTCGGGCAGCAGGAAATGCATGTCCGCCACGCGCCCGTGCAGCGAATTCTCGATCGGGATGATGGCGCAGTCCGCCGCGCCCGTCTTCACCGCATCCAGCGCATCCTCGAAACTGAAGCACGGCAGCGGCAGCGCGTCGGGGAACGCCTCCTGCACCGCGACATGGCTGTTGGCGCCCGGCGCGCCCTGAAACGCCACGGCGCGTTCCGGCGCGGCGGCGGCGGCGGCGGCCATGGCGGATACGATCGGGCGGGCAGGGGCGGCGTAACTTTGCATGGCTGTCGCGCCTAGAAGAGCGCGCCCCCCCGCTCAAGCGCTTGCGATGCGCGGCACCCCTTTCTATGGAACGTGAAGGAAGAGGGGCGAAACCGCGACATGGACGATCGGACCAACACGATTTTCGGCTGGGCGCTGGCGGCGGCGGGCACGGCCTTGGGGCTGTCGATCGCCGGCGGGATGCTGTTCCACGGCGAACGCCCCGAAAAGCCGGGCTATGCGATCGAGGGCGTCGAGGAAGCCGGCGGTGCCGGCGGCGCGGCCGAGGTGCCGATCGCATCGTTGCTGGGCAAGGCCGATCCGGCCAAGGGCGCGGAAGTGTTCAAGAAGTGCGCCGCCTGTCACACGATCAACCAGGGTGGAGCGAACGGCATCGGCCCGAATCTGTACGCCACGCTGGGCGAGCCGATCGGACAGGGCAAGGGCGGTTTCGCCTTCTCCGACGCGCTCAAGAGCGTCGGCGGCAATTGGGACTTCGACAAGATGAACGCGTGGCTGACCAGCCCGCGCAAGTTCGCCAACGGCACGAAGATGACCTTCGCCGGGCTGGGCAATGCCGAGGATCGCGCCAATCTGATCGCCTATCTGAACCAGCAGGGATCGAACCTGCCGCTTCCCGCCGCCCCGGCGGCGGGCGCGGCGCCGACCGATCCGGCGGTGGCGAACGTGACCGAGGCGACCAAGGGCGACACCGCCGACATCGCCAACACCGGCACCCCCGCATCCGGCGCGCCGTCGATCGATCCGGCCGCGAAGGAAGACAAGGCGCTGGGCGCCACCCCGCCCGCCAAGCAATAACCGTCATCGCGAGCGTAGCGAAGCACGCCAGGGCGGCCTGATCCGACCCTGGAGTGCTTCGCTACGCTTGCCGTGAACCGCTGAGGCCCGTCAGCCCGCCGCCAGCCAGGCGGCGACCTGCGCCGCGATCGGCGCGAAGACACCGTCGTCGGGCAAGGCCGCGGGGGGGTGCCCCGCGTCGGAGGCGGTGCGGATCGTGATATCCAGCGGCACGCGCCCCAGAAAGGCGATCCCCGCCTCTGCCGCCGCGGCTTCCGCGCCGCCGCGCCCGAACGGGTCCGATACGCCGCCGCAATGCGGGCAGGCATAGCCCGCCATGTTCTCGACCAGCCCGATGATCGGCACGCCCGCCTTCTGGAACAGGTCGATCGCGCGTCGCGCGTCGATCAGCGCCAGATCCTGGGGCGTGGAGACGATCACCGCGCCCGCCGGGCGATGCTTCTGCACCATCGTCAATTGCACGTCGCCGGTGCCGGGCGGCAGGTCGACGACCAGCGTGTCGGTCGCGCCCCAGTCGGCGTCGATCAACTGGCCCAGCGCACCGGCGGTCATCGGCCCGCGCCACGCGATCGCGCGCCCGGGCTCGACCAATTGCCCCATCGACAGCAGCGGCACGCCATAGGGGGTCGCGACCGGCAGCAGCACCTTGTCGCGCGCCTCGGGCCGCGTGCCCTCCACCGCCATCAGGCGCGGCTGCGACGGGCCGTAGATGTCCGCGTCGACCAGACCGGTGCGCCGCCCGGCGCGCGCAAGCGCGATCGCGAGGTTGGCCGACAGCGTCGACTTGCCGACCCCGCCCTTGCCGCTGGCGACCGCGACGATCCGGCGGGCGACCCGCTCGGCGGTGACGACGGTGCGTACCTCGTAGCCCGGGCGCGCGGCGGCCATCCGCACGCTCGCCTCCAGCGCGTCGCGCGCCGGCGCGTCCAGCCCGCTGGCGTCGATCACCACGCCGATCCGCTGCGCCTCGATTCGCACCGTCGCGCGCGTTCCCGCCACGGCGCGGACCGCCTCGATCACGTCTTTCTGGTCCATGGTGGCGTTCCGTAGGCGCCCGCACGCCGCTTGCCACTGTTTTTCGTGGGCGGCGCTCTTATAAAGACGGTCATGACCATCCTGCGACGCTGGCTCCGGCGCCCGATCATCCTTGCCGCCGACAACAATGGACCCTGGGGAGGCGGCGGCGACGACAATGCCGGCCCGCGCAATCCATGGTCGGTCCCGCCCGGTGGGCGGCGCGGCCCGGCCAAGCCGACCGCGCTCGACGAATTCCTGAAGAAGGCGCGGGTCGGCGGCGGTGGCGGTGGCGGCGGCGGAGGGGGCGGTCGCCCGCAACTTCCGCTCGGCGCATCGGCGCGGACGTTGTGGCTGATCGGGGTCGGACTGCTGGTCGCGATCTGGCTGATCCTGACGTCCTTCCACCAGATCGGGCCGCAGCAGCGCGGCGTCGTGACCTATTTCGGACGCTATTCCGGAATGCTGGAGCCGGGCATCCGGGTGACCCTGCCCGCACCGATCGTCAACGTGACGAAGGTGGACGTCGAGCAGGTGCGCACCGACGAATTCCCGCAGGACGGCGGGGAGACGGTGCTGACCGGTGACCAGAACATCATCGATCTGGCGTACACGGTGCGCTGGCGGGTCGCGGATCCGCGCAATTACGTGTTCGAGATCAAGGATCCGCAGGAAACGGTGCGCGCCACCGCCGAAAGCGCGATGCGCGCGGTGCTGGCCACCACGCGGATGAACGAGGCGATCGGCGCCGGGCGCGGCACGATCGAGGCGCGCGTGACGCAGTTGATGCAGCAGATCCTCGACAGCTATCAGGCGGGGGTGCGCGTGCAGGGCGTGTCGATCAAGCAGGCCTCGCCGCCCGCCGCCCTGGTCGACGATTTCAACGCCGTCACCGCCGCGCAGCAGGAAGCGGTCGGCAACCTGAACAATGCGCAGAGCTATTCGCAGCAGGTGGTGGCGCGCGCGCAGGGTGAGGCCGCCGCGTTCGACAAGGTGTACGAGCAATATCGCCTGGCGCCCGAGGTGACGCGCCGTCGCATGTATTACGAGACGATGGAGGCCGTGCTGGCCAAGACCGACAAGACGATCGTCGAGACGCCGGGGGTGACCCCGTATCTGCCGCTCGACCGCGCCAAGAAGCTGGTGGAGCCCGCGCAGGGCGCCGCGGCGACCGCGCCGGCGCAGGGAGGGCAGCGCTGATGTCCTATTGGATGCGCAATCCGATCGCGATCGGGATGCTGGCGCTGGTGCTGGCGATCATCGCCGCCGCGACCTTCGCGATCGTGCCGGAGACGCAGCAGGCGGTGGTCCTGCGGCTGAACAACCCGGTGCGGCTGGTGAACCAGTGGCAGCCGGGCCAGGCGATCGGCAACGACGGTGCCGGGCTGATCGCGCGCGTGCCGTTCATCGACAAGATCGTGTGGGTCGACAAGCGCGTGCTCGACGCCGATCTGGACAACACGCTGGTGCTGTCGACCGACCAGTTGCGGCTGAACGTCGATGCCTATGCGCGTTTCCGGATCGTCGATCCGCTGAAGGCGGTGACCTCCACCGGCAGCACCTCGAACACCGAGGAGCGCGTCGCCGATCAGCTGCGCCCGCTGCTCGGCACGGCGCTGCGCAACGAACTCGGCAAGGTGCCGTTCGCGGTGCTGCTCAGCCCGGAGCGCGGGGCGGTGATGGACGCGATCCAGAATTCGCTGCAGGGGTCGGCGCGGCAATATGGCGCGGAGATCGTCGACGTCCGCATCAAGCATGCCGACCTGCCCGACGGCAGTCCGCTCGACAGCGCGCTCCAGCGGATGCGCACCGCGCGCCAGCAGGAGGCGAACACGATCCGCGCGCAGGGGCAGAAGAAGGCGCAAATCGTCCGCGCCGACGCCGATGCGCAGGCCGCCCGCATCTATGCCGACGCGTTCAGCAAGGACGCGGATTTCTACGATTTCTACCGCGCGATGCAGAGTTACCGCCACACGTTCGGCGCCGATGGCGGCACGCCGCCGGAAGGTTCGACCAATATCATCATGAGCCCGAACAATGGCTATCTTCGCGCGTTCGAGGGCGGTGGTCGTTAATCGGCGATGACCGCGGCGTTCATATTCAAACGCCGTTCATCGCCATTGCGGCACAGCAGGAAACGTATTCATCACTTTCGGATCGGGTGACCAAGAGGACATGAAAACCGTGCGTTATGCTTACGCCCTGACCGGCGCCCTCCTGCTCGGCGGCACTGCGGCGTCCCTGGCCCTCCAGAATCCGGCGACGGCGCAGATCGCGCAGAACGAGCCGGGCGCGATCAGTGCCGCCGCGCCGCGTGCCGGCGCACCGATGAGCTTCGCGGACATGGTGGCCAAGCTGCAACCGGCGGTGGTCAACATTTCCACCACGCAGAAGGTGACCGTGCAGCAGCAGGCGAACCCGTTCGCGGGCACGCCGTTCGGCGATCTGTTCGGCCAGTTCGGCGGCGGCGGGGGCGGTGGCGCCCCGGTGACGCGCGAGGGCCAGTCGCTCGGCTCGGGCTTCCTGATCTCGCCGGATGGCTATGTGGTCACCAACAACCACGTCATCGCCCCTGCCGCGAAGGGCGCGACCGTCGAGTCGATCACCGTCACGCTGCAGGACAAGAAGGAATATAAGGCCAAGCTGATCGGCCGCGATCCGACGTCGGATCTGGCGGTGCTGAAGATCACCTCGCCCACCCCGCTGCCCTTCGTGAAGCTGGGCGATTCGAGCCGCGCACGCGTCGGCGACTGGGTGGTCGCGATCGGCCAGCCGTTCGGGCTGGGCGGCACGGTGACCGCTGGCATCGTCTCGGCGCTGCATCGCCAGACCGGCGGTGGTCCGTTCGACACGTTCATCCAGACCGACGCCGCGATCAACCAGGGCAATTCGGGCGGCCCGATGTTCAATCTGAACGGCGAGGTGATCGGCATCAACAGCCAGATCTATTCGCAGTCGGGCGGCAACATCGGCATCGGTTTCGCGATCCCCGCGACCGAGGCGAAGCCGATCCTCGCCACGCTGATGAAGGGCGATACGGTCAAGCGCGGCTATCTGGGCGTCGGTATCCAGCGGGTGACCGACGATATCGCCGGTGCGCTGGGCCTGCCCAAGGACCAGGGCGAGATCATCGGGCGCGTCGAGCCGGGCGGCCCGGGCGCCAAGGCCGGGCTGCGCTCAGGCGACGTGGTGACCGCGATCAACGGCGAGACGGTCACCCCGGAGCGCACGTTGTCGTCGCTGGTCGCCAATGCCGCGCCGGGTTCGACGATCAAGCTGGACATCATCCGCGACGGCAAGCGCCAGTCGCTGAACGCGACGGTCACCACGCGCCCGTCGGATGATCAGCTCGCCGCGATCAATGGCGATGGCGAGGGCGACGACGGGCTGCCCGACGAGGACAATGGCGCGCAGGCGTCGCCGTCGTCCAGCTCGCTGGGCATCGCGGTGCAGCCGCTCACGCCGCAGATCGCGCGGTCGATCGGGGTCGATTCGACCGTGCAGGGCGTCGTGATCGCGCAGGTCGATCCGTCGAGCGACGCCGGGCAGAAGCTGAAGCGCGGCGACGTGATCACCGCGGTCAATTCGCAGCCGGTGCGCACGGGTGCCGATGTCGCGCGCGTCGTCGCGTCGGCCAAGGCGGCGGGTCGCCCGTCGGTGCTGCTGAGCGTCACGCGTGGTCGCCAGACCAACGGCTTCATCGCGGTGAAGATCAAGTAAGGCGGGTCAACCCAACCTAGCCAAACGGGCCGTCGCATCGCATGATGCGGCGGCCCTTTTGCATGGAGAGAACGGGTGGCGGACGACGGAATCCTGATCGGTGCGGGCGAGGGCGGCGCGAACCCGCAGGAATTGAAGCTGGCGCGCGCCAATCGCCACGGCCTGATCGCGGGCGCGACCGGCACCGGCAAGACCGTGACCTTGCAGGGGATCGTCGAGGGATTCTCGAACGCCGGGGTCGCCTGCTTCCTGGCGGACGTGAAGGGCGACCTGTCCGGCCTCGCCATGCCGGGATCGGCGACCGCAAAGACCCACGCGCCATTCGCGGCGCGCGCGGCGGAGATCGGCGCCACCGACTGGCATTATGCCGATACGCCGGTGCAATTCTGGGATCTGTTCGGCGAGCAGGGGCACCCGGTCCGCACGACGATCAGCGAGATGGGGCCGTTGCTGCTGGCGCGGCTGATGGGGCTGAACGCGGTGCAGGAGGGCGTGCTGACGATCGCCTTTCACGTCGCCGACGAAGAGGGGCTGCTGCTGCTCGATCTGGACGACCTTCAGGCGATGCTGGCGCATTGCGCGGAGCGCGCCGAGGAACTGACCACACGCTACGGCAATGTCTCACGCCAGTCGGTTGGCGCGATCCAGCGCGCGCTGCTGCAACTGCGCGCGGAAGGCGCGGCGCATTTCTTCGGGGAGCCGGCGCTGGCGCTGGACGATCTGTTCGGCACCGACGATCAGGGGCGCGGGCTGGTCAACATCCTGGCCGCCGACAAGTTGATGACGTCGCCGCGCCTGTATTCGACGTTCCTGCTGTGGCTGCTGGGCGAATTGTTCGAGCATCTGCCCGAGGTGGGCGATGCCGATAAGCCGAAGCTGTGCTTCTTCTTCGACGAGGCGCATCTGCTGTTCGACGAGGCGCCACCCGCGCTGATGGATCGGATCGAGCAGGTCGTGCGGCTGATCCGGTCGAAGGGCGTCGGCGTCTATTTCATCACGCAGAACCCGATCGACGTGCCGGATAGCGTCGCGGGGCAGCTCGGCAACCGCGTGCAGCACAAGCTGAACGCCTTCACCCCGCGCGATCGCAAGGCGGTGCAGGCCGCCGCCGAAACCTTCCGCGCCAATCCCGGCGTCGATGTCGCGACCGCGATCACCGAGCTTCGCACCGGCGAGGCGCTGGTGTCGCTGCTCCAGCCCGATGGCGCGCCGTCGCCGGTGCAGCGCACGTTGATCCGTCCGCCCGCCAGCCGGGTTGGCCCGGTGACCGCCGACGAGCGGCGAGTGCTGGTCCAGAGCGACGCGATCGGCGCGAAATACGACGTGGCGGTCGATCGCGATTCGGCGGAGGAACTGCTCGCGGCGAAGACGCAGGAAGCCGCCGCAGCCGCCGCCGCCGCGCGGGCGTCGACCGAGGCGGAGAAAGCCGCGGCGGTGCAGGCCAGGGAGGATGCGCGGGCCGCGCGTGAAGCGGAGCGGGCGCAGCGCGCCGCCGATCGCGAGGCGGCGAACGATCCGTGGAGTCGCGCGATGACCTCGGCGAGCCGCTCGGCTTCATCGGCGGTCGGGCGCGCGGTGGCGAACGAGGTGACGAAGGCGGTGTTCGGATCGTCGCGGCGCGGCGGCAGCGGCGGCGGGCTGCTGGGCGAGGTCGTGCGCGGCGTGCTGGGCGGGTTGATGCGGCGGTAGGGTCGTCTGCCCTCTCCGTACCGCTCGTGCTGAGCCTGTCGAAGCACGTGCCCGGAACACGCCCGTCGACAAGCTCAGGGCGAACGGGGGAGGTGACATGCCGGCTGACCCGTCGCGCTTTTTCCGCTAAGGCCGCGCGCATGACGACCGAATACGACCGCCCGCTGCTCACCCCGCCCGACGGCCACAAGAAGGTGCTGCTCCATTCGTGCTGCGCGCCGTGTTCGGGCGAGGTGATGGAGGCGATGACCGCGAGCGGGATCGACTATACGATCTTCTTCTACAATCCGAACATCCACCCCAAGGAAGAATATATCCTGCGCAAGGAGGAGAATATCCGCTTTGCCGAGCAGCATGATATTCCGTTCGTCGATGCCGATTACGATACGGTCAACTGGTTCAAGCGCGCGCGCGGGATGGAGTTCGAGCCGGAGCGGGGCGCACGCTGCACGATGTGCTTCGACATGCGGTTCGAGCGGACCGCGCTGTATGCGCATGAGCATGGCTTTCCCGTCATCACCTCGTCGCTCGGGATCTCGCGCTGGAAGAACATGGCGCAGATCAACGATTGCGGCGAGCGGGCGGCGGCGCATTATCCCGATATCGCATACTGGACGTTCAACTGGCGCAAGGGCGGTGGCGCGGCGCGGATGATCGAAATCTCGAAGCGCGAGCATTTCTATCAGCAGGAATATTGCGGCTGCGTCTATTCGCTGCGCGACACCAACGCGCACCGCGTGTCGCAGGGGCGCGAGGAAATCCGCATCGGCGAGCTATTCTACGGCGACGAAGCGAAGGGCTGAAGGACACGGCGCCGTCGGCAGGTTCGTCGTTGCGAGCGTAGCGAAGCAATCCAGGGCGTCCTGGTCCGGCACTGGATTGCTTCGCTACGCTCGCAATGACGGTAGGTGCCTATCGCACCCGTTCGGCGACCAATGTCTCCACAACCGACGGATCGGCGAGCGTCGAGGTGTCGCCCAGATTGCCCGTCTCGTTCTCGGCGATCTTGCGCAGGATGCGGCGCATGATCTTGCCCGAGCGGGTCTTGGGCAGGCCGGGGGCGAATTGCAGCGCGTCGGGGCTGGCGATCGGTCCGATCTCGCTGCGCACCCACTGCCGCAATTCGGTGCGCAGCTCGTCGGACGGCTCCACCCCGGCGTTGAGCGTCACGAACGCATAGATGCCCTGACCCTTCACCTCGTGCGGCATCCCGACCACCGCCGCCTCGGCGACCTTGACATGGGACACCAGCGCCGATTCGACCTCGGCGGTGCCCATGCGATGCCCGGAGACGTTGATGACGTCGTCGACGCGCCCCGTGATCCAATAATAGCCGTCGGCATCGCGCCGGCAGCCGTCGCCGGTGAAATACTTGCCCGGATAGGTGCTGAAATAGGTCTGGAAGAAGCGTTGGTGATCGCCCCACACGGTGCGCATCATCCCCGGCCAGCTATCGATCAGGCACAGATTGCCCTCGGTCGCGCCGTCCAGCACCGCGCCCTCGGCATCGACGATCTGCGGCTGCACCCCCGGCAGCGGTTTGGTCGCCGAACCCGGCTTCAGGTCGGTCGCATAGGGAAGGGGAGAGATCAGGATACCGCCGGTCTCGGTCTGCCACCAGGTGTCGACGATCGGGCAGCGTCCGTCGCCCACGACGCGGTGATACCAGTTCCACGCCTCCGGGTTGATCGGCTCGCCGACCGAGCCGAGCAGGCGCAGCGTGGTGCGGCGGTACTTCTTCACCCAATCGTCACCCTCGCGCATCAGCGCGCGGATCGCGGTGGGCGCGGTGTAGAGGATGTTCACCCCCAGCCGGTCGATCGTCTCCCACAGCCGGCCGTGATCGGGATAGTTGGGCACGCCGTCGAACATCACCGTCGTCGCGCCGTTGGCGAGCGGCCCATAGACGACATAGCTGTGGCCGGTGACCCAGCCGATGTCGGCGGTGCACCAGAAGATCTCGCCCTCGCGATAGTCGAAGACGTCGCGGAACGTCTTGGTCACCCACACCAGATAGCCGCCGGTGGTGTGGAGCACGCCCTTGGGCTTTCCGGTCGAGCCCGACGTGTACAGGATGAACAACGGATCCTCGGCGTTCATCGGCTCGGGCGCGCAATCGTCGGCCACGCCCTCCAGCGCATCGTGCAGCCACACGTCGCGCCCCTCGGTCATCGCCACGTCGCCGCCGGTGCGGCGGATCACCAGCACGTGCGCGACGCCCGGGCAATGCGCCAGCGCCTTGTCGACATTGGCCTTGAGTGGAATGCGCTTGCCGCCGCGACACCCCTCGTCGGCGCAGATCACGACCGTCGAGTCGCAATCCTGGATGCGATTCGCCAGGCTGTCGGGAGAGAAGCCGCCGAAGACGATCGAATGGATCGCGCCGATTCGCGTGCACGCCAGCATCGCCGCCGCCGCCTCGGCGATCATCGGCAAATAGAGTGTGACGCGATCGCCCTTCTTCACGCCCAGCTTCTTCAGGACGTTGGCGAAGCGGCACATCTCGCGGTGCAGCTCGCGATAGGTGAGCGTCTTCGTCTCGCCGGGTTCGTCGCCTTCCCAGATGATCGCGGTCTGGTCGCCACGCGTCGCCAGATGCCGGTCGACGCAATTGGCCGAGACGTTGAGCGTGCCGTCCGCGAACCAGCGGATGCGGAAATCAGCCTCGTCGAACGAGGTGTCCTTCACCTGCGTGAACGGCGTCATCCAGTCGACGCGCTGCGCCTCCTCGCGCCAGAAGCCCTCGGGATCGTCGACCGATCGCCGCCACGCGGCCTCGGCCTGCGCGCGATCGATGCTGTCGCCGGTGCCGTTCGGGGCGGGGTACACGGTGTCGCTCATGCGTCTCTCCTATGCGGATCGCGATGCCGCGTAGGAGGGTGTCGGGTCAAGACGGCGACACCCTAGCCATTGGTACATGTCTGCCCTATAGGGACCGCCCGGCGCCTGTGCGGGCGTGGCGAAATGGTAGACGCAGCAGACTCAAAATCTGCCGTAGCGATACATGTCGGTTCGAGTCCGACCGCCCGCACCACCTAGAATCAAAAGCGCCGGTCGCCCCTGCCTGCGCAGGGGCGACGCGAGCTCAGCATCCGATCCGCTCGCACTGAGCTTGTCGAAGTGCGTGCCGCAAGCGCTCCGTCTGGTGCACGCGCTTCGACAAGCTCAGCACGAACGGATGGGTGGGGCAGGCCGGGTTCGCGCGGCTCTATGAAATACCGAGATCCGCCGGGCCGAACGCGTCGGGCAACAGCTCGCTCAGCCGGTAGCTCGCGATCGTCTCGCCCTCGGCGCCCGCGCAATGCACCGCCAGATCGCGCCCGCCGAGCTGCGCGGCCTCGTTCAGCACCTGTCGGCAGCGACCGCACGGCCGCACCGGCTGGTCGCCGGTCGCATGGCCGGCGGCATCCATCAGCCCGCCGATCACGCCCACCGCCACCACCTCGCGCAGCCGACCCTGCGCGGAAACGGTCGCGATCGCCACCGTCTCGGCGCACAGCGACAGGCCGTAGCTGGCATTCTCGACATTGGCGCCGGTCACCACGCTGCCGTCGGTCAGCAGCACCGCCGCGCCGACGGCGAAGCGCGAATAGGGCGCATGGGCGTGGCGCGCGGCTGCGCGCGCGGCGGCGATCAGGCGGGCGGCGTCGTCAGTCATCGCGAAAGGCTCCTTCAACCGCCACGTCCCAGTTCACCGGCCCCTGTACGCCGTCGACGACATGCATGTCGCTGGCGCGCCAGATCGTCCAGCCCCGCGCGCCATAGCTCGGCTTCAGCAGGTTGCCCGTCGCCCACCAGCGCCGGTCGATCGCCTCGGTCAGCCGGTAATCCTTCTCGACGCGCGACGCGATGCGCAGGATCACCGGCCTGCCCATATGCGCCTCGATCCGCTCGATCATCGCACGCACCCCCGCGACCAGCGCGGCGCGGGTCGGGCGCTCGGCGCAATCATCGGCGTAGTCGAACGCGATCGCGGCGGGCAGCGCCTTCAGGTCGCGCGGCACGACGGTGTTGAACACGTCGCCCTGCACGCGCGGCGACTGGCAGAAGGAGAAGACGTGCAGCGCCCCGCGCCGCATCCCGACGCGTGCCATCGCATCCCAGTTCGCCTGGAAGTTGCGGTCGCGCGTCGTGGCGCCCACCGTCGCCACCGCATAGCCGAACTGCGCGCCCGCGCCCTTCAGCACCGGCCATTCGATCGTGCCGGTCGTCTCGGCCACGTCGACGCCCTGCAGCGGATAGCGCTCAATCGCCGGCGTCCAGCGCACCGCCAGCCGCCACCCCGCGACTCCGGCCAGCGCCAACGCGGCCAGAACCAGCACGAGCCGTCCCAAACCCCACATGATATGTATCTCAAGCCTTGATGTGCAGGACGCAGATCAGCGTGAACAGCCGCCGCGCCGTGTCGAAATCGATATGGATCTTGCCGTCCAGCCGCTCGCGCAGCAGCTCGGCGGCCTCGTTGTGGATGCCGCGCCGCGCCATGTCGACCGTCTCGATCTGCGCCGGGGTCGATTGGCGGATGGCCTGGAAATAACTGTCGCAGATCGCGAAATAATCACGGATCGGGCGGCGGAAGCGCGCCAGCCCCAGCACCAGGGTTTCCAGGTGCGTGCCGTCCTCGCGCGCGATCTGGATCGCCAGCCGCCCTTCCTCGACGCCCAGCTTCACGCGATACGGCCCGGCATAATCGTCCGGATACGCCCGCTGCGGCGCGAAGTGATTCTCCTCGATCAGGTCGAAGATCGCGATCCGCCGCTCCTGCTCGATATCCGCCGAGCGCCACAGGATCGTGCGCTCGTCCAGTTCGATGTCGATGATCCGCGGATCGGCCATCTGCGTGCCGATAAAGCCGATCATCCACGATTTCCACAGGCCGCTTCACCGCAAGCGCGTTTCGGAGCGGGGGCGGGCCGGCTATAGCCGGGGAAATGGCGACTCTGGCATTCCCGCAACCGGCCCCGGCCGAACCCGTCCACCTGCCGCGCAACGTCGAGGCCGAGGCCGCGATGCTGGGCGCGATGATGATCGACAATCGCCTCGCCGACGACATCGTCGACCGGCTGGAGCCGATGCATTTCTACGAACCGGTCCACGGGCGCATCTTCGCCGCGATCAAGTCGCTGCGATCGCAGGACATGCTCGCCACGCCGGTGACGCTGCGCCCGATGTTCGAGGCGGACGAGGGGATGAAGGAGCTGGGCGGCGTCGCCTATCTCGCCAGCCTGACCGGTTCGGGCGCGGGGCTGATCGGCGCGCGGCAGTTCGCGACCCAGATCTACGATCTCGCGATGCTGCGCACGCTCGTCTCGGTCGGCCATTCGATGGTCGATCGCGCGATGGACACCAGCGAGGAGGTGAACCCGCGCGCGCAGATCGAGGCGGCCGAGGAGGAACTCTACCGCGTCGCCGCCGACGGCGGGGCCGAGAATAGCGTGAAGAGCTTCGCACAGGCCAGCACGATGGCGGTCAAGATGGCGGAAAAGGCGCTCAACTGGGGCGGCAACCTCAGCGGCGTCACCACCGGCCTCGATACGGTCAACGCCAAGATCGGCGGCATGCACCATTCCGACTTGATGATTCTCGCCGGGCGTCCCGGCATGGGCAAGACGTCGCTGGCCACCAACATCGCCTTCAACGCCGCGCAGCGCTGGATGCGCGACATGCGCGACGGCATCCCGCCGTCCAAGTCGGTCGGCGCGAAGGTCGCGTTCTTCAGCCTCGAAATGAGCGCCGACCAGCTCGCCACGCGTATCCTGGCCGAACAGTCGCGGATCAGCTCCGAGGCGCTGCGCATGGGCAAGATCAGCAAGGCCGAGTTCGAGCAACTCGCGGCGGCGGCGGCGGAGCTGGAGAATCTCCCGTTCTTCATCGACGACACCGGCGGCCTGACGATCGCCTCTCTCCACACCCGCGTCCGACGACTCCAGCGGCGGCACAATAACGAGATCGGGCTGGTCGTCGTCGACTACCTCCAGCTGCTGACCGGATCGGGCAAGGGCGACGGCAACCGTGTGCAGGAAATCTCGGAGATTTCGCGCGGGCTGAAGACGCTGGCGAAGGACATGAACGTCCCGGTGCTGGCGCTGTCGCAGCTCAGCCGTGCGGTCGAAAGCCGCGAGGACAAGCGCCCGATGCTGTCGGACCTGCGCGAATCGGGATCGATCGAGCAGGACGCCGACATGGTGTGGTTCGTGTTCCGCGAGGATTATTATACCGCGCAGCGCGAGCCGAAGCGCCCGATGGAAGGCGACGAGGCCAAGGTGTTCGAGGATCACGCGCGCTGGGCCGCCGACATGGAGCGCGTCTATGGCCTGGCCGAGCTGATCGTCGCGAAACAGCGGCACGGCGCGACCGGCAAGGTGGTGCTGAAGTTCGATCCGACGATCACGCGCTTCAGCGATTATGCCGGCTTCTGACCTGCTCCTCTAATTCATCCAAGGTATGACAACCACCGGCGGCGCGTGCATAGCGATGGCCGACCGCCCGGGGGGGCGGTGTTTCGGGGGGAAGACATGCAGAAGATGGGGATGGCCGTCGCGGCGGCGGCGCTGATGATCGGCGCCGCGCCGGCCCATGCGCAGAATGCCGACGGTGGCACGCACGTCCGCGCGGCGGTGACCGTGGGAACGTTGGGGATCGGGCCGGAACTGGGCGTGCGCTTCAACGACCATCTGGGTGTGCGCGCCGCCGCCGGCTTCCTGAGCGGCAGCGCGACGGTCGAGTCGGATGACGAGGAATATGACGGCAAGTTCCGGCTGAAATCGTTCGGCGGGATGCTGGACGTCTATCCGTTCGGTGGCGCGTTCCGGCTGTCCGCCGGGGCGCGCGTCAACCGCACTCGCGTCGACGTCGGGCTGACCCCGAACGGCGAGGTGACGATCGGTGACGAGGATTATACCGCCAGCGAGGTCGGGCGCATCTCGGGACGCGCGACGCCCAACAAATTCTCGCCGGCGCTGACGCTGGGCTGGGCGGGCAAGAATCGTCGCGGCTTCTACTTCGGCACCGAGTTCGGCGTGCTGTTCCAGGGCGCGTTCAAGCTGGAGCAATTCCGCGCGACCGGCACGCTGCGCGACGATCCCAACTTCCAAGCGGCGCTGGAGCGGGAGCGGGTGTCGCTGCAGCGCGACGTGGACAAGGTAAAGGTCTGGCCGATCGCCCAGATAGCGTTAGGCTGGCGTTTCTGACGCCGGTCGCGGCGTGGCGGAGGGCCGGGGGGCGGCCTCCGCCACGTCGTTTCATTTCGGGCGATAGGCGATCCGCGCGGTGCCTTCCGCGCGCACCGGCAGGAACAGCCCGGCGCCGGTGACCTGCAATCGACCGGTCGTGACGCGATCGACCGCGGTCGACAGGAAGAAGTCGCCTTGCTGTCGGGCGCCGATCGCCGCCTGCGCCTTGGCCAGCACGCGCTGGTAATCGGGCGCGAAGTCGTGGCGCAGCGCCAGTGCCACGGCCTGTTGCACCTGCGTGGCGTCCAGCAGGCTGACGATCAGGTCCACCGCGTCGGAATCGGTGTCCGCCGCCAGTTGTACGTCGCGGGCCTGTACCAGTTGCGAATTCTCCTCGTTGTACGGCAGCGCGGTCAACCAGGCCTGCCCGCTGGTCGCCGGAAAGTCGCGGTCGCGCGGCACCACGCGCGCGGTGACGCCCACCGCCAGCCGGTTGTCGGTGGTGGCATAGACGGTCACCTTGCCGAAATCGACGTCGACCGGGCCGATGCCGGTCAGCGTGATCCCCTTGGCGGCCAGCTTGCGCAGCGTGCGCAGCACCACCGGCTCCAGTTGCGCGTAATCGGCCAGCACCGGAATGAAGAAGCGTAAGCCGGGCTGCCCTGCGAAGCGCGACGGTGCCGGCAGCGGCACGGGGGTGGGATCGGCGGGGCGGCGCCCGACGAAGGTCTGCGTCAACGCGTCCGCCGCCAGCGTCAGGCGAAGTTCGCGTCCGTCGATCCGGTAGCCGCCGAAGCCCAGCGCTCGGGGCGCGACGCGCATCCACGCCGGCGGGTTGCGCTTGCTGAGTTCGATCACGGTGAAGCCATGCCGCCACGCGCCGTTCAACTGGCGGCGCAGGTCGAGTTTCGCGATCTCCGTCGGCAGGTCGCGCTCCAGCCGCGCCACGACGCGCTTCAACTTGGCGTCGGCGGCGCTGGTGAAGGTGATGCGCTGTCCCGCGATCTCGATCCCCGGCGGCTCGCGCCAGTCATAAGCGAGGTCGAGGGTGGCGCGCGGTTGCCAGTCGCCCTGGATGCCCAGCGTGCCGGTCGCGTGCACGATCGCGCGCGCGGTGGCGGTTTCGCTCAGGACGCCGCCGACGTCGCGGATGTGGATCACCGCCGATACCGGCATCGTCACGTCCAGCCGCTGGCCCTTGCCCGAGACGCGGATCGCGCCACGCGTCACCTGGCCCACCAGCCGGCAGCCCAGATCGGGGGTCACCTTCACGCGGCCGATGCCCAGGTCGACGCGCTTGCCCTTGACGCACTTGTCGCGATGCTCGTCGATCGTCCACAGCACGCGCGGGGTGCGCAGGTCCAGCCCGCGCTCCAGTTGGTCGAGCCGCGCGGTGACCGGCACGACGATCGTCGAGGTCTGATCGGGGAAGGGCGCGATCGCGCTCTCGATGCGGGGCGGGGCGGGCGCGGGGGCGTGGCGCGCGCATCCCGCGGCCAGCAGCACGGGGATCACCAACACGCGCCGCACCTTGATCTCCGTTACAGCCCCTTGTGACGTTTCCAATCCGTAACGGCCCGTTTCGATCCGTGGCCGGCGTTGCCGATCAACAAGCCGTCGTCGTATTGCGTGCGCAGCGGCGCCATGACGATGGGAGCATGGCTGATGTCACCATGCGGGAGCCGGGATCGACAACCGGAAGCGGCGATCGACCTTTAGAACAGCAACGTCGTCGAATAGACCAGCGCACCGACCGCGGCGGAGGCCGGGATGGTGATGATCCAGGCGACTACCACGTTCTTCGCCACGCCCCAACGCACGGCCGAGGCGCGCCGCGCCACACCGGCGCCGATGATCGATCCGGTGATCGTGTGCGTCGTCGAAACCGGGATGCCCAGCGTCGAGGCGCCGAACAGCACGATCGATCCCGCTGCCGACGCGCTGAAGCCTTGATGCTGCGACAGGCGGGTGATCCGCGAACCCATCGTCTCGATGATTCGCCACCCGCCGGTCATCGTGCCCAGCGCGATCGCGACGTAACAGCTGATCGCCACCCAGTGCGGCACCTCGAACGGCCCGGTCAGATAGCCGGTCGAATAGAGCAGGACGGTGATGATCCCCATCGTCTTCTGCGCGTCGTTCAGGCCGTGGCTCAGCGAATAGGCCGCCGAGGACAGCAGGTGCAACGCGCGGAAGCTGCGCTCCGCCTGCGGCGCGGTCGACCGGCGCAGCGCCCAGCTCGACGCCAGCATCACCGCCATCGCCAGGACCATGCCGATCATCGGCGACAGCACGATCGCGATCAGCGTCTTGTTCAGCCCGGCCCATTTCACACCGGCCCAGCCGGCATGGGCGACGCCCGCGCCGACCAGCCCGCCGACCAGCGCGTGGCTGCTCGACGACGGAATGCCCTTCAGCCAGGTGATGACGTTCCACGTCATCGCGCCGCCCAGCGCGCCGAAGATCACGGCGGGGGTGACGACGTCCTTGTCGATCAATCCCTTGCCGATCGTCTCCGCCACCGCGTGCAGGCTGGGGAAGGCGAGCGTCAGGAAATAGGCCGCGAAGTTGAAGAAGGCGGCGAACGCCACCGCCCGCACCGGCGACAGCAACCGGGTGGCGACCACCGTCGCGATCGAATTGGCGGCATCATGCAGGCCGTTCAGATAATCGAACGCCAGCGCGACCCCGATCAGCGCGACCAGCAACGGAAAGGCGAGTTCATGCATCGTGGTGGGTCGGCGTCAGGCGTGATCGATGACGATGCCGTCGATCTCGTCGGCGACATCCTCGAACGCGTCCAGGATCCGCTCGAGATGCTTGTAGATCTCGCGTTCCACCACGAAGCGCAGCGTGTCGGTCTGCCCGTGCTGCGCCAGCGACCGGCGCAGCCCGGCGGCGTGGCACTCGTCCGCGCGCCCCTCCAGCCGGATCAGCTCCTCGGTCAGCTCGTGGAGCCGGGGGCCGTTGCGGCTGACGTCGCGCAGCAAAGGCATCGCCTCCACCGCCAGCCCGGCGGCATCGACCGCCACCTGCGCCATCTCGCGCATCTCGGGGGCGTAATCGGTCAGCCCGTACAGATCGATCGCGGAGGCGGCGGCGTACATTTCGTCGACCGTATCGTCGAGCGCGCCGATCAGCGCGGTGATCGAGCTGCGGTCGAACGGCGTCAGGAACGTAGAGCGGACGCTTTTCAGGACGTCGCGCGTCACCTCGTCGGCCTCATGCTCGCGTGCGTTGATCTCGGTCAGCAGCGCGGCGCGATCCGGCCCGCCCTCAAGGAGCCGGGCGGTGGCACGCGCAGCGGCCAGGCCGATAGCGGCATGTCCTTCGAATTGCTCGAAGAAATTGCCCGTCTTCGGCAGCAGCCGCTGAAACCAAGCGAACATCAAACTCCATCCCGAACGTTTTGTACGAAAATGCGTGGCGCCCCGAAGCACGATCCGGGCGCCGAGCCAAGCGGGTCCGTGCACGCCATGTACGACAATTGCGTGACTCGCGGGTCCATCGGCATCTTCCGTCTCCCGCGCCGCCCGTCGCCGTCCCGTGTCGGGACGGCGTCCGGGAACCGGCTCAGGCGGGGGCGTACCAGATCGAGCCGGCGGCGAACAGCGTCGCGGCATCGGTGGTATGACCGGAAGCGAACGCCACCTGCGTCGCGCCACCGGGCCGCCGTCCGTGCAGCGCGATCGCGACGCGCAGCACGCGCCCGTCGTGCCGCCGCTCGAACGCCAGCACATGCGCCGCATCGGGGCCGTCCACCGTCGCGGGCGCGTAATCGCCGTCGGCGAACAGCGCCGGATCGTCGCGCCGCAGCCGGAGCAGGTCGGCGATCAGCCGCAGCTTGGCAGGGGGGCCGCCCGCCAGCGCCGCCGCACGCGCGGCATAATCCACCGGACGGCGATTGTCGGGATCGACCATCGTCAGATCGGCGAACTCGGTCCCCTGATACAGGTCGGGCACCCCCGGCGCGGTATAGCGGAGCAGCACCTGCGCCAGCATGTTCGCCTGCGCCTCCTCCTCCAGCATCGCGACCGTCCGCGCGATCAGCGCGAGCGCCGCCGGATCATCCGGCAATGCCTCGACCAGCGCGGCGGCGGCGGCCTCATAGTCATTATCCGGCGCCTCCCACGACGATCGCAGCTTCGCCTCACGCAGCGCCTTCTGCTGCCACGCCTGCACCCGCGCGACGAAATCGGGCGTCATGCCCTCCTCGGGCCACGCCCCGACCAGCGTCTGGAACAGCATGTAGCGATCGGCATCGTCGAACCCGCCGTCATCCCGCTCCAGCCATTCGAGCACCGCCGCGCGCCACGCGTCGGTCCGCGCGCTCACCACCGCCAGCCGCGCACGCGTGTCCTCGCCGCGCTTGTGGTCGTGGGTGGCGGTGGTCAGCATCGCGCGCGGCACGTCGCGGGCGCGCGCGGTCATCAGCGCGTGGAACGCGGCGGGGGTCATCCCCATGCGCTCCGCATCGAAGCCGACGTCGTTGCGCGACAGCAACCGGCCATAGCGGTAGAAGCCGGTGTCCTCGACCGCCTTGGCCGCGATCGGCGCCGAGAGTTGCTGGAACCGCCGCACCGCGTCGGCGGTGTCCGCGCCACCGTCGCCCGCCAGCCACGCCAGCACCAGATCGACGACCGACGCTTCCCCCGGCGGGATCAGCTCGGCCACCCGCGCGCGCGCGGCGTCGCGGATCGCGGCATCGCTGGCGGGCGCATCGGGGCCATAGGTGCGATAGACCGGGAACACCCACAGCAATCGCTCGATCGCACGGCGCAGCATCGCGGCGGTGACGCCATCGGGCGCCACCGCGTGGAAGGCGGCGACGCAGGCATCGAGCTGACCGGAGAACTGCCACGACAGCAGGTCTTGCCGGGCCTGGAACTCCTCGGGCTCGAACGCGGCGCTGCGCCCGCTGATCTCCTCCCACAAATCGCCCAGCGGCGCGGCGCCCGCTGGATCGTGGAGCAAGGAGGCGACCTGTTCCATGAAGTCGTAGCCGCTGGTTCCGTCCACGCCCCAGCCCAGCGGCTGCGGCTCGTCCGCCGCCAGGATCTTTTCGATCACGATCCATGCGTCCGGACCCAGCCGTTCGCGCAGCCGGCGCGTGTAGCCGATCGGATCGGTCAGCCCGTCGACATGGTCGATCCGCACGCCATCGATCAGCCCCTCGTCGTGGAGCCGGAAGTACAGCGCGTGCGTCTTCTCGAACACCGCCGGATCCTCGATCCGCACGCCGGCCAGTTCGTTGATGGAGAAGAACCGCCGCCAGTTCAGCTCGTCGTTGGCCACGCGCCAGAACGCCAGCCGGTAATGCTGGCGCGCCAGCAACTCCGCCAGCGGGATCGTCACGGCGTCGGCCTGGTCCGCGTCGCGGATCGGGAAACGATGCTCGCCATACGCCAGCACGCTCCAGCGCCCATCTTGCCGGTCCAGCGACAGATCGCCGTTCGCCAGCGCCTCGGACAGCGGCGCGCCCAACACCGGCAGCACGATCGGCGTACGCCAGTCGATGTCGAACACCGCCGCATGCGCGCTGTCCGCGCCGTGGCGCAGCACGTCCTGCCACCAGCCATTGCTGTCGCCGGCCACGCCCATGTGATTGGGCACGATGTCGATCACCATCCCCATGCCGCGCGTGCGCAGCGCCGCCACCAACGATCGGAACGCGGCCTCGCCGCCCAGTTCCGGGTTGATCGTCGTCGGATCGACCACGTCGTAGCCGTGTGTCGATCCCGGCGCCGCGGTGGTGACCGGCGAGGCATAGACGTGGCTGATGCCCAGATCGTCCAGATACGGCACCAGCGCCTCCGCCGCGGCGAAGGTGAAATCCTTGTGGAACTGAAAGCGATAGGTGGCGCGTGGCAGGGTCATGCGGGCCTCTTGGCATTGAGCAGCGCGGTACGGCGCGCCACGTCGCGCCGCGCCAGCAACGCCGCGGTCGGCGCGTCCATGCGGCGGCGCCAGTTGGGGTGTTCGTCGATCGTGCCGGGCAGGTTCGGCTGCTCCTCAAGCGCGAGCAGATCCTCCAGCGGCACGATCGCCAGCGGGCAGGGCGCCTCGGCGACATGCGCGATCATCGCATCCACAGGCGGGGCGGCGGGCGGATCGCCGGGTTTGCCCATCGCGAGCCACAGCGCGGCGCGCTCGGTGGTGCGCCGCGCCCGGTCGGCACCGCCGCGTCCCAGCTTCTCCGCCCAGTCGATGTCGCGCGCCTTCCACCAGCCGGCCAGCGTCGGCGTGTCGTGGGTGCCGGTCATCGCCACCGCCGCCTCGTCCCACTCGGCGGGCGGCACGAACCCGCCATCGGCGTCGCGCTCGAACGGCAGGACGCGCATTCCCAGCATGCAGCGGGTGGCCAGCGTCTCGCGAAACCCCGCCGGCACGGTGCCCAGATCCTCGGCGATCACCACCGCCTCGGCCCGATGTGCCTCGATCGCGACGATCCGGCGCAGGTGCGCGCCCGGCATCCGCAGGTACACGCCGTCGCCCGCGCCCGCGCCGGCGGGGATCACCCACAGCCGCTCCAGCCCCAGCGCGTGATCGATCCGCAGGCCGCCGGCATGCGCCAGCGCGACGCGCAGCGTCTCGATGAACGGGCGGAAGCCGGTCCGCTCCAGCGCGAACGGATCGAGCGTGGTGATGCCCCAATTCTGCCCGTCCGGGCCCAGCGGATCGGGCGGCGCGCCTACGCTCAGCCCGGTCAGCAGCTCGTCGCGCGCGCTCCACGCATGGCTGCCGCCCGCATCCATCCCGACCGCCAGATCGGCGACGATCCCGGTTGCCATCCGCTCCTTGGCGGTGCGCTGCGCAGTGGCCAGGCCCAGGTCGACGAGCCATTGCAGGAAGGCGTAGAAGGCGACATCGCGCTCATGCTCGGCGGCGAAGCGGATCACCGCCTCGCCATGCGGATCGTGATAGGCGCTCGGCCAGTCCTGCCAGCCATGCCCAGCCAGCCCGACGTGTAGCGCGTCGAACCGCGCATGGGCCTCCAGCGCGGCGCCACGCTGCCGGCGATAGGCGCGCGCTGCCGACAACGCGCCCTCGCTTGCCAGATCGAACGCGGCGCGCAATTGCGTCATCCGCGCGCGCGCCGCCTGTGGCCAGTCGATCAGCGGCGCGGGCCGGGCCGGGGGCAGCGGCACGCCGATCAACCCGGGGTCGGCGAGCAGCACGTTGTGGAACAGCCGCGTCGACGGCGAATAGGGGCTGAAGCGGGTGGGATCGGCGGGGAACAAGGCGTGGGTGGGGCTGATCGCCAGCGCCTGTGCCCCGACACGGGCGAAGGCGGCGGCGGCTTCCACCAGCGCGCCAGCGTCGCCGAACGCGCTGTCGGTGGTGGCGCGCAGGCCGGGGATCTGCACCGCCGCACCCCAGCCGCGCCTTGGTAATGCGCATCGGCGCGGCGCGATCGCCAGCGTGAAGGCGCGGCCGCCTGCCAGCAAACGGTGGTAACCCACGCGTTCGATCGGCGGCAGCGTCCCGTCCGCGCCGATCGTCGGGGTCAGGCGGTTGCCGTCGTCCAGCAGCAGCTCCGCCGTGCCGGAAAGACCGGCGGGCAGCGTGATCGCGCTGCCGGCGTCCGCCGACAGGAACGGCGCCTCGGGCGGCGCGGTGTTCAGGCACGCTAGCACTGCCTCCAGCACGTCGTCCGCCACGCGCTGCGGATGGCCGTCGGCATCCTCCCAGTCACGCGACAGGCCCGCCGCCGCCGCGCGGGCGTGAAGATCGCTCACGGCTCGATCCATGCCGTGAATCGCTCGCCCTCGGTGAAGAACGGATCGGCGCCGCCCGGCAGGGTCGCGGGCTGATCGCCCAGGTCGATCGCCAGGCCCAGCGTCGTCCCGTCGCCCAGCCGCCAGCGCGCGACCACCGCCGCCGCGCCGATCGCCTGTGCGCCCACCGCCGTGGCGCCCGCCAGATGCGGCACGATGCGCTCGCGTCGCAGCGTCAGCAGGTCGCGGTACAGCGTGCGCCACGCCGCCGCGTCCTGCCCCGGCTGCGGCACCGATGCGTCGAACGTGGCGCGTGCGTTGGGGTCCGGGATGCGCGCCCGCGCCTCGGGATCGGCGAAGGCGTCGAACTTGGCGAACTCCTTGCGCCGCCCCTCGCGCACCGCATCGGCCAGCGCGTCGTGGAAGTCGGTGAAGAAGAGGAACGGCGTCTCGCTCCCGTCCTCCTCGCCCATGAACAGCAGCGGTACTTGCGGGCACAGCAGCAGCAGCGCGGTCGCCGCGCGCAGCTTGGCCGCGTCGGTCAGCGCGATCAGCCGCTCGCCCAGCGCGCGATTGCCGACCTGGTCGTGGTTCTGCAGGAACGAGACGAACCGCGTCGGCGGCAGGTGCGCGCTCTTGCTGCCGCGCGGCGTCCCGTCGTGGTTGATCGAACCTTCGCCCTGATAGATGAACCCCTCCGCCAGGCACCGCGCCAGCCGTTCGGCGGGGTGATCCGCGAAATCGGCATAATAAGCGCTGGTCTCGCCGGTCAGCAGGACGTGCATCACATTGTGGAAATCGTCGTTCCACTGCGCATCGAACGCGCCGTCGCGCAGCCGCGCGGCATCGTTCTCCTCGTTCTCCAGCACCAGATGCACCGGGCGGTCGGGCAGCGCGGCGCGGATCTCCGCGGCCATGGCGTCGAGGAAGTCGGGGTTGCGGATCGCGTGGACCGCATCGAAGCGCAGCCCGTCGATGCGATAGTCGCGCAGCCACATCAGCGCATTGTCGATGAAGAAGCGCGCCACCGGCTCCCGCTCCACCGCCACCGCGCCGCCCCATGGCGTATGCACCTCGGCATCGAAGAAGTCGGCGGCATAGGCGCCCAGGTAATTTCCGTCCGGTCCGAAGTGATTGTAGACTACGTCCAGGAACACGCTCAGCCCGTGGCCGTGCGCGGCATCGACCAGCCGGCGCAGCTCGGTGGGGCAGCCATAGTCCTCCTGCACCGCATAGGGCAGCACGCCGTCATAGCCCCAGCCGCGCGTGCCGCCGAACGCGCCGACCGGCATCAGCTCGATCGCGGTGATGCCGGCGGCGGCGATCGCGGGCAGCCGCTCGATCACGCCGGCAAAGCCACCCAGCGCGCCCGCGTGGCACTCCAGGATCACCAGTTCGTGAAAAAGGTGTCCCGTCCAGTTTTGATGCTGCCATTCGAAGGCATGTTCGGGCACCACGCTCCACCCATGCACCCCGCCGGACTGCGTTCTCGATGCCGGATCCGGCACCGATTGTCCCGCGATACGAAAGCGATAGCGCGCGCCCGGCCCCTCGGCGCGGTCGATCGCGTACCAGCCGTCACCCGTCGTCTCCATTGCGGCCGCCGCCGCGCCGTCGATCTCCAGCGTCACGCCATCGGCGTCGGGCGCCCACAGGCGGAAGCGTGTGCCGCCGTCCACCAGCGGCTCCGGTCCCCAGCGCATCACGGCGCGCTCTTCCACGTCACCAGCACCGCGCCCTGCGGTGCGACGTCGTAGCTGTCCTCGATCTCGACCTCGCCCTGCTCGGGCTTTGCGCTGTCGATCAACACGATACGCGTCGCGTGCGGCGGGGGCAGGGTGAAGGTCACGGCGTCACCGGAGGCGTTGAGCAGCAAGGATACCGCCTCCACCTGTCCATCGTCGGTACGCGTCGCGCGGCGCATCATCAGCGCGCGGCCCTCCGGGTTCTGCCAGTCCTCGGGCGACAATTGCTGCCCGCGCTCATCCCACCACTCGATGTCGTTGACGCCGTTCTCCCCCGTCTCCTGTCCGTAGAGGAAGGTCGGGCTGCGCAGCACCGGATAGCGACGACGCAGCTCCGCCAAGCGTCCCGTGAAGTCGATCTGCGCCTGCCCTTCGGGTGTCGCCGCCGCCTTCCAGTCGAGCCAGCTGATCTCATTGTCCTGACAATAGGCGTTATTATTGCCCTGCTGCGTGCGTCCGAATTCATCGCCCGCGACCAGCATCGGCGTGCCCAGTGACGCCATCAACGTGGTCAGCATCGAGCGCATGACGCGCCCGCGCGCGTCGTTGACCGCTTGGTCGTCGGTCGGCCCCTCGACGCCCCAGTTGCACGAGGCGTTGTGCGAATGGCCGTCGCGATTGTCCTCGCCATTCGCCTCGTTGTGCCGCTCCTCGTACATCACCGTGTCGGCCAGCGTGAAGCCGTCGTGCGCCGCGAGCAGGTTGACGCTCGCCCACGGTCGCCGCGCGCGTCGGTCGAACAGGTCGCCCGACCCCGCGAGCCGCGCTGCCAGATCGGGGCGCTTGCCCGGCTCGCCGCGCCAGAATTCACGCACCGTGTCGCGATATTTGTCGTTCCACTCCGCAAAACCGGGCGGAAAGTTGCCGAGCTGATAGCCGCCCGGCCCGACGTCCCACGGCTCGGTGATCAGCTTCAGCCGCCCCAGCACCGGATCCTGTCGCAGCACGTCGAAGAACGCCGATCCCGGATCGAAGCCATGCTCCTCGCGCCCCAGCGTCAGCCCCAGGTCGAAGCGGAAGCCGTCGATCCCGAAGCTGGTCGCCCAATAGCGCAGCGAATCCGCGACCATCTGGATCACCCGCGCCTTGCTCATGTTCAGCGTGTTGCCGGTGCCGGTGTCGTTGATCGTATAACGGGGGTTGTCCTTGACCAGCCGATAGTAGCTGGCGTTGTCCAACCCGCGCCACGACAGCGTCGGGCCTTTTTCCGACCCTTCGCAGGTGTGGTTGTAGACGACGTCGAGGATCACCTCTATCCCCGCCTTGTGCAGCCGGTGAACCGCGCGGCGCAGCTCGTCCTGATGCTCGGTCGCCATATAGCTCTGTTCGGGGGCGAAGAACCCGAGCGTGTTGTAGCCCCAGTAGTTGCGCAGCCCCTTCTCCTGCAGAAAGCGGTCCTGCGTGAAGGTGTGGATCGGCAGCAGCTCGATCGCGGTGACGCCGGTGCGTTGCAGATGCTTGATGACCGCCGGATGGCCGAGCGCCGCATAGGTGCCGCGTTCGCGCGCGGGCACCAGCTCCATCAGCTTGGTCAGGCCCTTGACGTGCGCCTCATAGATCACCGTCTCCGACCACGGCGTGTTTGGTCGCCGGTCGCGCGACCAGTCCCAGTGATCGTCGACCACCACCGCCTTGGGCATCGCGGGCGCGCTGTCGCGCTTGTCGAACGACAGGTCTTCCTTGCGGTGTCCGATGCGGTAGCCGTGGAGCGCGTCGGTCCATTTGATCTGGCCCTGGATGCGACGCGCATAGGGATCGAGCAGCAACTTGTTCGGGTTGAAGCGGTGTCCCGCCTCGGGCTCATACCGCCCGTGTGCCCGCAGGCCGTAGACAAGCCCCGGCCCCACGTCCGGCAGGTAGCCGTGCCACACCTCGTCGGTACACTCGGGCAGCGGCAGCCGCTTCAACTCACGCTTGCCCGCGCTGTCGAAGATGCAAACCTCGATCGCGTCGGCATTGGCGGAGAAGACGGCGAAATTGACGCCCTCGCCGTCGAACGTGGTGCCGAGCGGATAGGGCGATCCCGGCAATAGCCGGTCCGGCAAGTCGTGCAACATCGTGCTCCCGTCAGGAGGTAAGGCGTATCCGATGAACGCGGGGCGTCGTGCGCCCCGGCGATCAGGTGGTGCGCTTGCGGCGGGTTGCCGGCTTCTTGGCCGCGCCCTTGGCGGCGGGTTCCGGGACGGCAACCGGTTCTGGCGCGGCCGTGGCTGCTGGCGGTTCTGCCACATCCGCACCGATGGCGGGCGCCGCGGCGCCGGCGTCCGCATCAACCTGCGGGTCGGGTTCGTCCGCTACCGGCCCTTCGCCAGCGAACGCGCGCTCGGCCTGTTCCCAATGCTCGCGGTCACGGCCATGCGGCTCGCCTTCCTGCTTCCACAGACGATAGGCTTCTTCGCTGATCCGGGCGTGACGGTCGTCGGCCATGAGCATGTCCCCTTTTGCTTTCGACGCAAAACTCGCGAGCGCACGGTTCGTCGCACGCCCGCCCGAGAAAATCGTGCATCTGTATCAGGTGCGGGCGAGCAGCACCGCACTCCCCACGGCCAGCCCGTCCTCGATCAGCCCGCTGGCCGTCTGTCCCCAACGTCGGGTCGCGTGTTCGCGCAGGCGCAAGGTCAGGTGCGATGCCGCCACGGCGGCGACGCCGCCCAGCAACGCCCCCGCCAACCGGTCGCCGCGCGGCGCACAGGCGGCACCGGCCACCGCGCCGCTCAACAGCCGACCCGCGATGCCGGCGGGGACCGTCCGATCGGGAGCGTCCTTCCTCTTGTCGCCGGCCAGTTCACCTGCGGCGAGCAACAGCGACCCCGTCGACAACAATGGTGCGCGCACGGCGGCACCGCGCCGCGTCGCGGCCAGTGCGGCGAGCGGCGTCATCGCGCGCGCGCCAGCCACCGCGCCCATCAGGATCGAACGCCACATCGCCTGCCCTCCGTAATCGTCACGCCCGCTGAACCCGACAAATGCCGCGTGGTTGCACGCCTTTGAGCGCCCTGATCTGGATTATTTACGGAGTTTTCAATCGATCGCCTTACAGTCGTGCGGTCGCGACCAGATGGGCTGGACGCTGGCGGAGGTGGGACATGATCGTTTGGTTTCGCGACGTCGCGCCCGTGCGCACGAAGTTCACGGCGCTGGGCGTGTTCTACACGGGCGCAGCGCTGACGTCGCTGGCGACGACGGCGGCGGTGGTGGCGGGAGTGATCCCCGGCGTGCTGGCGATCGTGGCGGCAGCCGTGGTCACCGGTCTGGTCGCCATGGTCGCGATCGTGTCGCGCAAGCTGGTCTGCGACCCCTATGTCAACACCGTCGTGCGCATGGAGGGGCTGGCGCGAGGCGACTTTGCGAGCGAGATCCGCTACACGACGTCACGCGATTGCGTTGGCCGCATGACCAAGGCGATGGCGGTGTTCCGTGACAACGGCCAGGCGCTGGCGGCGTCGGCGGCGGGGCAGCGCGAGGTGGTCGAGGCGCTGGGTGCCGGGCTCAGCCGTCTGGCCGACAACGACCTGACTCACCGGATCAACACGCCATTCCCGGCCGATTACGAGGGACTTCGGAGCGACTTCAACCGTGCGATGGCGGCGGTGTCGGACGCGATCGGCGCCGTGACGCTGGCCGCCAACGGCATCAACAGCGGTGCGGCGGACATTCGGCAGGCGTCGGACGATCTGTCGCAGCGGACCGAGCAGCAGGCGGCGTCGCTGGAGGAGACGGCGGCGGCGATGGACGAGATCACCTCGACCGTGCG
>CAJYSA010000104.1 GCA_913777325.1 uncultured Sphingomonas sp.
GGCGCGCCGACCTCGCGCACGCCCGCCTGATCGGCCAGGAAGCGCGCGCGCAACTGCCCGTCATCGAATCGGCCCTGCACCAGCACCGGCGCGCCGCGCGTCAGCGTCCCGGCATTCGGCCCGGCATCCACCAGCGTCCGCCCGCTGGCATCCTCCACCAGGAAGCGGTTGCCATAGACACCCGCCACGCGCCCACGCACCGTCACGATGCCGCTCGACGCGGGCAGCTTGGCGATCGCGGTCGGCAGGGTCGGCGCCATCTCGACGCTCGGGCGGGTCAGTTGCACCGCGCCCGCGCCGCCGGCGGCACCCACCGCCAGCAGCATCGCACCACCCAGCGCGACGCGTTGCGCGCGGGTCAGGTGCGGGATCATCATCGCCTTCATCACTCGACTCCTCTTCGGTTGATGATGTCGGTGTAGGATCGCCCCCCGCCACCCGCGCTGAACCGGATCGTTCAGTTTCGGTTTAGCCAATCGGCATAGGGCACGGCGCGAAGGGAAAAGGGGCAAGGGATGCGCATCCTGCTGGTGGAGGACGATCACGATCTCGGCCCGGCGATCGCGCGCGCGCTGCGCGAGGAGAATTTCGCGGTCGATCTCGCCGACAACGGCATCGACGCCGCGCATCTGGGCGAGACGGAGCGATTCGACGCGGCGGTGCTCGATCTCGGGCTGCCCGGGCTGGGCGGCATCGACGTGCTCAGGGCGTGGCGCGCGGCGGCGCGCGACCTGCCGGTGCTGATCCTCACCGCGCGCGATGGCTGGTCCGACAAGGTGGCGGGGTTCAAGGCCGGCGCCGACGATTTCCTGGTCAAGCCGTTCCGCGTCGAGGAGCTGGTGATGCGCCTGCGCGCGCTGATGCGCCGCGCCGCCGGCCATGCGCAGGCGCTGCTGGCGTGCGGGCCGCTGTCGTTCGACACGCAAACCGGGGTGTTCGAGCTGGACGGCCTGCCGCTGAAGCTCACCGCCTTCGAATGGCGCGTGCTGTCGCAACTGATGCTCCACCGCAATGCGGTGATCGAGCGGCTCGACCTGCTGGAGCGCGTCTACGAGGGCGATGCCGATGTCGATTCGAACAGCCTGGAGGTGATCGTCGGGCGGCTGCGCAAGAAGATCGGCGCGACGCTGATCGAGACCGTGCGCGGGCGCGGTTACCGGCTGGTCTGCCCGGCATGACGCGCCTCTGGCCGCGCTCGTTGCAGGGGCGGATGCTGCTGGTGTCGGCGGCGGCGACGCTGGTCGCGCTGGTCATCGCCGGGGCGGTGATGGCCGGGCTGCTCGGACGCTTCGTGACCGAGGGGCTGGACCGGCGGCTCGACGCGCAATTGCTGGTGCTCGCCTCGGTGGTCGACCGCGACGGCCATGTCGATCGCGCCCGCCTGACGCAGCGGGTCGCGGCATTCGGCGCCGACCCCGGCTGGCAATGGCGGATCGCCGGCCCCGATGGCGCGGTGGGCAGTGCCGATCTGCCCGCGCCCGCCGCCGGACCGCCCACGCCCCCCGCCCCGCCCGCGCCACCGCTTCCCCCCGGACCACCCGGCCCCCGCCCGGTCGAGGCGCGCGGGCAGGACGGCGGCGCGCTCCACGCGCGCACGATCGCCATCGCCACGCGGCGCGGCGCGGTCACGCTGACCGCCGCCGCCCCGCGCGCGGTGGTGGCGCGCCCGATCGAAGGCGCGCTCGCCCCACTGCTGTTCGCGCTGGCCGCGGTCGCCGCGCTGCTGACCGCCGCCCTGCTGGTGCAGCTTCGCGTCGGGCTGCGTCCGCTGCGCCGGCTGGGCGAGCAGGTCGCCGCGATCCGCACCGGGCAGCGCACCCGCGTCGACGACGACCAGCCCGCCGAATTGCAGCCGCTCGCCGCCGAGCTCAACGCCTTCGCCGAGGAGAACGAGGCCGCGCTCGCCACCGCGCGCGCCGCCGCCGCCAATCTCGCCCACGCGCTGAAGACCCCGGTCGCCGCGCTGGCGATCGACCTGCGCGAGCAGCCGCACCACGCCGCCACGGTCGCCCGTATCGACCGCACGATCCGGCACCATCTGTCCCGCGCGCGCGCCGCCGCGGTGAACCGCCGCGTCGCCACCCCGCTGGCGCCCGCGGTCGCCGACCTCGCCACGGTCGTCGCGCGGCTCCATCGCGGCACCCCGCTGGCGATCGAGCGGCACGTCGCCGACGATCTGGCGGTGGCGGTCGATGCGCAGGATCTCGACGAACTGATCGGCAACGTGCTCGACAATGCCGCGCGCCACGCCGCGTCGCGCATCGCGATCGCCGCACGGCGCGACGGTCGCCATGTCCACCTGACGATCGCCGACGACGGTCCCGGCATCGCCGCGCACGAGCGCGCGCAGGTGCTGCAACCCGGCACCCGCCTCGACGAACGCGGCGACGGGCATGGCTTCGGGCTGGCGATCGTCGCCGAGTTGGCCGCCCTCTATGGCGGCACGCTGGCGCTGGAGGAAAACGTGCCGCACGGCCTGCGCGTCGAGCTGACGCTGCCGGCCACGTAACGTCATTGCGAGCGCAGCGAAGCAATCCAGGGCCGGATCAGGACGCGCTGGATTGCTTCGCTACGCTCGCAATGACGAAGTGTTGGCTCACCAGTCCGCGATCGCCTCCCCCGCCCGGATCGGCGCGCCCTCGCGCAAGCCGTCGCGCAATCGCGCGCTGGCGGGCAGGAACATCACGATCGTCGAGCCATGCTCGAACCACCCCATCTCCGCGCCTTTCTCCACCGCGACGTCGCACGCGCGCCGCCCCGGCCCCTGTTCGCGCAGCGTCCGCTCGGTATTCAGGAACGTCAGCCGGATGCTCGCCACCAGGATCGCGGCCACCGGCACCAGCAACAGCGCGCGCCCGTCCGCATCGCGCGCCTCGATCACCGCGCGCTCGTTGCGGCAGAACAATCGCTCGACGCGCTTCAGCGCGATCGGATTGACGTTCCAGCAATCGCCCGACTGATACGTCACCGCCTCGACGGTCAGGTCGGCGGGCGCATGGAAGCGGTGGTACATGCCGGCGGTCAGCCGCAGCGTCACGAACCAGCCGTCCGCGAACCGCGCCGCCAGCGCGGCGTCGGGGACCAGTTCGTCCAGCCGGTACGGAAACCCCTTCACCTGATAGACGCGGCCATCCTCGACCCGTCCGTGCGCGCCGACGATCGCATCGCACGGGCTGGCGACGACCCGCGCGCCCGGCGCGAACGATCGCGCCCCCGCGCGCAGCCGCCGGATGAACCCGTCGCGCAACGACGCGAAGCGCGTCGTCTCCGCGTCCGACAGATCGACGTCGCAGAAGAATCGCCATGCCGCCAGCGCCGGCTTCGCCACGATCGGATGCTCGATCGCGGCGATCCGCCCGACCATGTTCGTCGCCCAGCGACGCGGCAACCGATTGGTCAGCAGGAAATTGAGATCCTCCTGCATCAGCACGCGCATCAGTCCGTTCCGCATTGTCACACCTGCGTCATCGCGGCGCGCGTAGTGGCGCCATGGAGAAAAAGACTTTCGCCGCCGTCGCCGGGCTCGTCGCCGGCACCCTGTTCGCAGCGACCAGGGGTCGCGAGCGCGTCGCCCTGTCGCGCGCCAAGCATCCCGGCCCGGGCGGGCACGTCCGCATGGCCAAGCGGATCGCCGGACAAATTCCCTATTACGCGCATGTCGACGCGTGTTTCTTCCGCGCCGACGCGTGCGATGTCGCCACCGCCGCGCGCCGCCGCGCCGGGTTCGAGCGGCTGGCCGCGCTCTACGCCGAACGCTTCCCGCAAACGCTCGCGCTGACCGCCGAGACGCGCCCCGGCCTGTCCGACCTGCAATTCACCGGGCGCTACCGCGTGCCCTTCCCCTTCGCGCAGACCGTTCGCGAACACCTTCCGGTCGGCGCCTTCATGGCGCGATCGGACGGGGCATGGCTGACCGACCTGGACGGCAATCGCTTCATCGACCTGACCGGCAGCTACGGCGTCAACCTGTTCGGCAACGACTTTTACAAGGCGACGATGCGTGAGGCGCTGGACGTGGCCGAGCCGCTTGGCGGCGTGCTCGGCAGCTACCATCCGGTCGTGGCCGACAACGTCCGCCGGCTGCGCGACCTGTCCAGGCTGGACGAGGTGTCGTTCCACATGTCGGGCACCGAGGCGGTGATGCAGGCCGTCCGCCTCGCGCGCTATCACACGGGGAAGAAGCGGCTGGTACGCTTCGCGGGCGCCTATCACGGGTGGTGGGGCGATGTGCAGCCCGGCATCGGCAACCCCGTTCCCGCCGACCACACGCTGACGCTCGCCGACCAGTCCGAACGGACGCTGGCGGTACTCGCCACCCGCAAGGACATCGCCTGCGTGCTGGTCAATCCGCTCCAGGCGCTCCACCCCAATGCCGGCGCCCCGTCCGACAGCCAGTTGGTCGACAGCGCGCGCCACGCCGGTGCCGACCTGCCCGCCTATATCGCCTGGCTCCGTCGCCTCGCCGACACGTGCCGCGCCAACGGCATCGTCCTGATCATGGACGAGGTCTTCATGGGCTTCCGCCTCGCCCCCGGCAGCGTGGCGCGCGCCTGGGGCATCGACGCCGATATGATCGTGTGGGGCAAGACGCTGGGCGGCGGCCTGCCGATCGGCGTGTTGACCGGGCGCGCGGCGCTGATGAAACGCTGGCGCGACGATCGCCCGGTCGACATCTGCTTCGCGCGCGGCACGTTCAATGCCCATCCCTATGTGATGGCCGCGACCGACGCGTTCCTGCGCCGGCTGGACACGCCGGAGGTCGCCACGCTGTACGACGGCATGGCCGAGCGCTGGGACCGCCGCGCCGCGCATCTCAACGCACGGCTCGCCGTGGCCGGTGTGCCCGTGACCGTGGCGAACCTCGCGACGGTCTGGACGCTGCTCTACACCCGTCCGTCGCGCTACAACTGGATGCTGCAATATTACCTCCGCGCCGAGGGGCTGGCGCTGTCGTGGGTCGGCACCGGGCGGCTGATCTTCAGCCTCGACGTGGACGACGCGCTGTTCGATCGGATCGTGGAGCGCGTGGTCGCCGCCGGTCGCGCGATGCTGGCCGACGGCTGGTGGGATGGTCCGGCGGCGACCAACAAGCAGCTCAAGCGACAGGCGCTGAGGGAGTCGCTGGGGGCACGGCTGCGGGGTGGGTAACGCCACCCCCGGTCGTCATTGCGAGCGTAGCGAAGCAATCCAGGGACGGACCAGGACGCCCTGGATTGCTTCGCTACGCTCGCAATGACGTTAGGGTGTCGGGCTTCACGCCGCCGCGTGCGTGTCGTCCGTTCGCCCGTGCTTCAGCAGCCGCGCCGGCGCGGTGCGGTACAGGCGGAAATCGCTGAACGGATCGGTGACGATCTTGGTCGCCCACACGATCCCGGTTTCCAGGTCGCGCTCGATCCACAATTGCGTCACGCGGAACAGGATCGCCGACACCCCGAAGAACAGCCAGCCGAACCCGACGTGCCGCAGGAAGCCCATTGCCCCCTCGGGCCGGTCGAGCAGACCGAACAAGGTCGGGAACAGCGCCAGCACCACCGGGATCGCCAGCCACAATCCCATCAGCACATATTTGCGCATCAGGTTGTAACCGACCTTCACCTCTTCCTTATATTCGTGGCTGACGCCGTTTTCCTCGTCGTAATCCTTCGGTTCGAAGAAGAAATGACCCGCCTGCCGGCTGGTCATCGCCACGCCCCACGCCAGCAGGCTGGCGAGCGCGGCATCGACGAACAGCAGCGCGTAGGCGGTGATGAACGTGCACGCGCTGACGAAATGCAGGCTCTGGTTGATCAGATCGTGGTGATAATAACGATGATCGTCCCAGCGCTGCTCCTTCAACTGCGCGCGAAAGCCGGGGTTGCCCTGCTCATCCTCGAAACGGAGCTTGCGAAGCTGCGGCATCATGCCTTCTCCTTGGCGATACGGACCAGCGAGAAATGGCCCAGCGGCGGGATCGCGCGCCGTTCGGTCAGCGACACGTCGTCGCGGGTCGCGATCCAGTCCGTGTAGAGCGCGAACGGAAAATCGGTGCGGAAGCCCAGCCGCTCGGTGACCGGCATCAGCGCGCGCTCGATCCCGCCGCGCAGCCCCTGCTCGGCGCCGACGCGCGTGGTGATGATGATCTCGCCACCGGGGCGGCAGACGCGCGCGAATTCGTCCAGCGCGCGGCGCGGGTTGGCCACCGCGCTGACGACATATTGCGCGACCACCACGTCGAACGATTCATCGGCGAAGTCGAGCGCCTCGGCATCGCCGACGCGGATCGCATCGACGTTCGACAGGTTCAGCCGCCGTGTGCGGGCACGCGCCTTGTCGAGCATGTCCTCGGAGATATCGACACCGGTCACGCGGCTGGTGGCGGCATAGCCGGGCAGCGAGATGCCGGTGCCGACGCCCACTTCCAGGATGCGTCCGCCGACCTGGTCGGCGGCGCGGATCGCCGCCGCGCGCCCCTGCCGGAACACCGGGCCGAAGACCAGATCGTAGATCGGAGCCCAACGGTCATAAGCCAGCGCCACGCCGGCCGTCGTCATCGTCGCTGTCATTCCCGCCGCTTACCTTAGCTAGGGGCCACACCCGGCCCGGGGACGGCGACCCTTGTGCGACGGTCAGGTGTCAGGGTGACGACGATTGGGTGACGGGCGACGTCACGGAACCGCCACGGGATTGACACACGCGGGGCCGGTGGCCGGATTTATCGTTGATCTTGATCTGGATCACGGACCCACGTCGGGTCGCCCCTCGTTCGCCGCGCGGGACTTTTCCCTTCAAAGGAAGCTGACGATGGCCGTCAAATTCGCCGGAACCATGAACGCGATCAATCGCGGGCTCGACGAGACCAAGCCGACCAAGGGTGCCGACATGGTGGAGGATTGGGAAGCGGCGCTGGCCGATGTCGACACGCCGGGCGCCAAGGGGATCCTTCGCGACCTCGGCTCGCTGCGCAAGCAGTTGGAGAAGGACGAGCCCGACGCCGATCGCGTCCATGCGCTGCTTCACCGGCTGGGGACGGCGACAACGAAGATCGCCGACAAGGCCGACAAGTCGCAGGAAAAGCTGAAGGCGCTGGGCGAAGCGCTGACCGAGGCCGGCGAGGAGCAGCCGGACGAGGAAGAGGACGCCGAAGCCGCCGCCGCGCCCAAGCGCGCGCGCAAGAAGAAGTGAGGCGATGGCGCGGAAGGCACCCGATGGGCCGTCCGCGCCACGCCGTCTTGTGGGTCAGCCCGCGACGCCCAGCGCCTCGGCGACCACCTTGTTGACGATCTTGCCGCCGCGCACGTTCACGCCCGCCATCAGGCCGGCGTCCGCTTCCGCCGCCGCATAGCCGCGATCGGCCAGCGCCAGGCCGTAGGGCAGCGTCGCGTTGTTCAGCGCGTGGCTGCTCGTCAGCGGCACCGCGCCCGGCATGTTGGCGACGCAATAATGGATCACGCCGTCCACCTCATAGGTCGGCTCGGCATGGGTCGTGGCGTGGCTGGTCTCGAAACAGCCGCCCTGGTCGATCGCGACGTCGACCAGCACCGCGCGCGGCTTCATCAGCTTCAGCATCGGGCGGGTCACCAGCTTCGGCGCCGACGCACCGGGGATCAGCACCGCGCCGATCACTGCATCGGCCTCCGAGATCTCATGCTCGATCGCCTCCAGCGTCGACACGCGCGTGCGCACCCGGCCCTGGAACAGCTCGTCCAGCTCGCGCAGCCGCGGGATCGAGCGGTCGATGATCGTCACCTCGGCGCCCAGCCCGACCGCCATGCGCGCGGCATGCGTGCCGACCACGCCGCCGCCCAGCACGACGATCCGCGCCGGCTGCACGCCCGGCACGCCGCCGATCAGCACGCCGCGCCCGCCGTTGACCGCCTTCAGCGCGGTGCCCGCCGCCTCGATCGACAGCCGCCCCGCCACCTCGCTCATCGGCGCCAGCAGCGGCAGTTGCCCGCGCGCGTCGGTGACGGTCTCATAGGCGACGGCGGTCACGCCCGACGCCTGCAGCCCCTTGGCCTGCTCGGGATCCGGCGCCAGGTGCAGGTAGGTGAACAGGATCTGGTCCTCGCGCAGCTGCACCCATTCGCCGGGCTGCGGCTCCTTGACCTTCACCACCATCTGCGACGTGGCGAACACTTCCTCGGCGGTGTCGACGATGCCCGCGCCCGCCGCGCGATACGCCGCGTCGTCGGCCGCGATGCCCGCGCCCGCACCGGTCTGCACGATCACCTCATGCCCGTGCGCGATATATTCGCGTACCGCGCCGGGGGTCAGGCCGACACGATATTCGTGGTTCTTGATTTCCTTGGGCACACCGATGCGCATCGTCCGTCTCCTCTATCGTGGCGACAGCATAGCGCGTCCGCCCCGCCGAAACCGGGCGAAGTTGGCGCAGCGGGGGTGACAGCGCGGTGAAATCCGGCATGATCGGCCACGATGACGCAGAAATCCTACACCCCCGATCGAATCGACCGCCGGCTCATCGCGCTGCTGCTCGACAATGCGCGCGCCACCGCCTTCACGCTGGCGGAGGCGATCGGGCGCTCCGCGACCGCGGTGGCACGGCGGCAGCGCGCGCTCGAGGAAGCCGGGGTGATCACCGGCTATGCCGCGCGGCTCGATCTGGCGATGCTGGGGTGCGAGACGATCGTCCACATCAAGGTGACGCTGGAGAGCCAGCGGATCGACGTGCTCGACGCGTTCGAAACCGCGATCGCCGCCAGCCCGTCGGTGGTGCGCTGCGAACTGATGTCGGGCAGCTACGACTATCTGGTGACGGTCCGCGCGCGCGACCTGTCGGATTTCGCGCGCATCCACCGTGACGAGCTGTCGCGACTCCCCGGCGTCACGCAGATGGAGAGCGGCTTCGTCCTGCGCGAGGTGGTCGCCCCGCGCCTGCCGCTGGCGCTGCTCGATTGAGCCGCCGCGCACCTTCGGCGATGAGGAAAGAAATCTGATATTTTAACCCGGTGATCGCCCGCAGCCCCCCGGAATTAACGTTCCCTTCAATCAAACGCGCCACACCCGCCGCAAAGCTAACATCGATTAGAATGCCGGGCCGCACCCAAAGGGAAGAACAATGATCCGTTGGTTCCAGAGAGACGCGCCGATTCGCGTGAAATTCATGTTGCTCGCCGCATGCTATGGCGCGCTGTCGACGCTCTCGCTCGCTGCGACGATCGGGGCCGGCTACGATCTGCTTCCCGCACCGCTGGCGGCCGGGATCGCGGCGGGCGCGCTGCTCGCGGTGCTTGTCGTGGCGATCGTGTCGCGCAAGCTGATCTGCGATCCCTATGTCAACACCGTCGTCCGCATGGAGGGGCTGGCCGCCGACGATCTCGACTCGGCGATCGGCTATACCGAATATCGGGATTGCGTCGGCCGCATGGCGCGCGCGATGCATGTGTTTCAGCGGAACGGCCAGTTGCTCGCCACCGCCGCGACGACGCAGCGTGAGATCGTCGACGCGCTCGGCGTCGGGCTGGAGCAACTGGCCGACAGCGACCTGACCCACCGGATCGAACGGGCATTCCCGCCCGAGTTCGACACGCTGCGCGTCAACTACAACCGCGCGATGGGCGCGGTGTCGCGCACGATCGCGGCGGTCGCGGCGGCGGGTGACGGCATCAACAGCGGTGCGGCGGACATTCGGCAGGCGTCGGACGATCTGTCGCAGCGGACCGAGCAGCAGGCGGCGTCGCTGGAGGAGACGGCGGCGGCGATGGACGAGATCACCTCGACCGTGCG
>CAJYSA010000105.1 GCA_913777325.1 uncultured Sphingomonas sp.
CGAGCTTGGCATAGAGCGGCGCGCCCCAGCCGGCGGGGACGCCGGTCGCCTCGCACGCGATCACCGCGCCAAGCGACGAGCCGGCCTTGCGCGCGGCGTCCATCGTCGCTTCCCAGCGCGCGGCGGCGCCGGCATCGGGGCAGAAGAAGGGGTTGGCGTCGATCTGCGCATCGTCGAACGCGGCATAATCCATCGCGTCCCCGCCGATCGCCTCCACCCAGGCGCGGACGCGCACCTGCGGGATCGCGGCGCGCGCCACCGCGCCCGCCGCGACGCGCGCAGCGGTTTCGCGCGCCGACGAGCGCCCGCCGCCGCGATAGTCGCGGACGCCGTATTTGGCGTCATAGGCGTAATCGGCATGGCCGGGGCGATAGGCCTGCGCGATCGCGGAATAATCCTTCGAACGCTGGTCGACATTCTCGATCATCAGGCTGATCGGGGTGCCGGTGGTCCGCCCCTCGAACACCCCCGCAAGGATGCGGACCTGATCCGGTTCCTGCCGCTGGGTCGTGAAGCGCGACTGGCCCGGGCGGCGACGGTCGAGCCACGGCTGGATATCCGCCTCGGTCAGCGCGATGCCCGGCGGGCACCCGTCGACCACCGCGCCCAGCGCCGGACCATGGCTTTCGCCCCAGGTGGTGAAACGGAACACGCGGCCGAAGGTGTTGAAGCTCATGGCGCTGCGCTTTGCCAGAAGCGGGGGGCGGGGGACAGTCCCTCGCGGGTTCGTCATGGCGAGCGCGGCGAAGCAATCCAGTGTTCCGGGCAACGCCCTGGATTGCTTCGCTGCGCTCGCAATGACGGGGACGGCCTCAGGTGATGAGCTTCTTCAGCGCGGCCAGCGTGTCGGCCTCGGCCGCCGGCTTGTCGGTGCGGATGCGCGCGATGCGGGGGAAGCGCATCGCCACGCCCGATTTGTGTCGTTTCGATTCGTGGATCGAATCGAATGCGATCTCCAGCACCAGCGACTTCTCGACCTCGCGCACCGGGCCGAAGCGATTGAGCGTGTGCTGGCGCACGAAGCGGTCGAGCTGCGCGATCTCCTGATCGGTGATGCCTTGATAGGCCTTGCCGACCGGGAGCAGTTCGCCGTCCTCACTCCAGCAACCGAACGTATAGTCGCTGTACCAGCTCGACCGTCGCCCGTTGCCGCGCTGCGCGTACATCATCACGCAATCGGCGGTCAGCGGATCGCGCTTCCATTTGTACCACAGGCCGGTGCGTCGCCCCGCGACATAGGGTGAATCGCGGCGCTTGAGCATCATCCCCTCGATCGCGGCATCGCGCGCGCCCGCACGGATGCCCTCCAGCGCGGTGAAGTCCGCCGCCTCGACCAACTGGCTGAGGTCGAAGCGGTCGGGGTCGAGCCGCGCGACGAACGCCTCCAACCGCGCGCGGCGCTCGGTCCACGGCAGGGCGCGCAGATCCGCATCGCCATCGAACAAGATGTCGTACAGCCGGACGAAGGCGGGCGATTCGGCGAGCATCTTCGCCGACACGACCTTGCGCCCCAGCCGCTGTTGCAGCGCGTTGAAGCTGGCGGCCTCTCCGCCCTGCACATCGCCCTTCACCATCAGTTCGCCATCCACGACGCCATGGGTGGCGAAGGCGGCGGCGACATCGGGGAAGGCGCGCGTCACATCGTCGCCGGTGCGGCTGTAGAGGCGCGTTTCCCCGGCGACATGGACGATCTGGACGCGGATGCCGTCCCATTTCCACTCGGCGGCATAGTCGGCGAGATCGACGCGCAGATCGTCGAGCGGATGCGCGAGCATGAACGGGCGGAAGACGGGGACATCGGCGGCGGTCGGTTGCGTGCCGCTGCCCTCCGCCCAGGCGAACAGCGTGGGATAGGGCGGCTCCAGCCCGTGCCACACTTCCTCGACCGCCTCGACGTCGAGCCCGAAGGCGTCGGCCAGCGCCTGTTTGGCGAGCCGCGCCGAAACGCCGACGCGCAAGCCCCCGGTCGCCATCTTGAGCAGCGCGAATCGCTCCTCCGCGTCCAGCCGGTCGAGCATCGCCGCCAGCGCGGCGGGGGCGTCGGAGCGCGACAGGTGCGCGAGCGCGTCGACGACGCCGCTGACGCTGAGCGGGGTCGCGTCGGCGGGCGGGTGATCGGGCGTGGGCCACAGCAGGGCGACCGTTTCGGCGGTGTCGCCGACATAGTCGCGGCTCATCCGAAACAGCACCGGATCGACGCGCGACTCGATCAGCGCGCGGATCACCGCCGGCTTGACCCCGGGCAGGTCCAGCCCGCCGGTCAGCGCCGCCATCGCCCAGCCGCGATCGGGATCGGGCGTGTCGCGCAGGTAATCGCCGATCAGCTTCAGCTTGGCGTTGCGCGACCGGGTGTAGATCAGCGCGTCGAGCAGGGCGGCGAAGGCGTGCACGTCAGAGGATGGCGTTCATGGCAGGAGATCGCGTGCACATCAGAAGATCCCCAGGAACTTCTTGCGCTTCTGCCCCTCGACCTTGCCGGCGCCGACGTCCTTGCGCGGCTTGCCATTGGCGTCGCGTTGCGCGGCGGCGGTCTTGCCTGCCAGGATCGGGCCGCATTGCGCCGCCTTGGCGTCGCCGGGATCGACGAATGCCAGCAGCGCCGCGACCGGGGTCGCCACCAGTGCCAGCCCCAGCCCGGCCCCGGCGCGCGCCACCAGTTGCGGGGAGATGACGTCGAGCGACGGCGACGCGAAATAGCCCTTCACCCCGACCGGCGACTGGCCGGAGAACAGGCTGAACTTCTTCGAATCCGCGCGGAAGGCCAAATCCAGCGCCTCGCTGCGGAAGCTGAAGCCGCCGTTGCCGAGGATCACGTTCTTCTTGGTATCGATCAGGATCGGATCGGTCGCCGCGACACCGTTCCGCACGGTGAAGGCGACCAGCCCGCAGTTCATCTGTACCGGCTCCTTCAACTCGTCCTCGAACATCTTCTGCACGAACGTGCCCAGGTCGATCTCCGCGAGCTGGATGTTGCGGGTCCACAACGTGCCGGTGGGGATGACGAATGCGATCCGCCCGTTCGACGTCGAGAGCGAATCGTGGATCGTGTCGCCGCGCCCCTTCAGCTCGATGCGCCCGCGCACCGTGCCGGTCGTCCCCGATTCGGCGACGCCATAGCCGGCCAGCAGCCGCCCGAGCGGGGTGGGGGCGAGCCGGATGTCGTAGCTGACCGCGCTGGGCCGCTGGCGCGTGTCGAACACCGTATCGGTCGCCAGATTGCCGCGCGCCATCGCCATCGTCAGCGGCGAGAGCGCGAGGCGGCCACGATCGAGATCGAGCACGAGATCGATATCGCTGATCGGCAGCCGTTTCGAGCGGACGTGATCGATATGCCATTTCAGGTCGGCGTCGAAGCGCTGCATCGTCGCGATCGGCAACGCGGCGTCGGGCAGGATGCGCGCCGGGGCCGCCCCGGTCGCGGCGGCGGCGGCGACCGCGCCCTTTTCCGCCACGATATCGGGATTGTAGCCGATGAAGGGCGCGGCATCGACGATGTCGAGCTGGCGCGTCGTCAGTTGCGAATCGAGGTGCAGCCGTTCGTTGTTGGCGATCGTCAGGCGACCGCGCACGTCGCTGTCGCCGAAGGTGCCGCGCAGATGGGTGAAGCGATATTCCGGCCCGCTCTGCACCAGTTGCGCGCGCAGGCGGTAGGTGCGCGTAGTGGGGATCGCCACGCCGATGATGTCGAGCAGCGTGGCCAGATTGCGCCCGCGCGCCTGCACCGCCAGCGGCACGTCCTCGAACGCGGCGATGCTGGGCAGCGTGCCCGCGACGTCGAGCGTGTTGCCGGCGGCGCGCGCGCGCATCACCAGTTCGTTCTTGCCCCGCGCCACCGTGGCATCGGGGGACAGCAGCCGCGCGACGACCGTGAACGGCGTGTCGCGGAGCTGCCCGCCGCCGCTGAGCCCCACCGCCTGACCGATCCGCGCATCGCTGGACTGGATGGTGTCGAGCTTCACGTCGGCGCGCAGGCGCAGCCGGGGATCGAGATAGCGCACCTGCGTGCCGGTGACGGTGGCGCGGTCGATTCGCGGCAGGTCGAGCGGCTTGCCGCCCTTTCCCTCGCCGAACGTCCAGCTGTTGCGATCGTGCGCGCGGTTCCACTCGAGATCGACCGCGCCGTTGGTCAGATCAAGCCAGTACAGCCGGCGCTTGCCGAAGAGCAGCGACAGCGGCGCGATGCGCGTGTCGATGCGATCGGCGGTGAACAGATAGGGGCGTGTGGCCCAGCCGGGGTTGGCGATCGCCAGCTTCTCGGCGACGAACTTGATCCTCAGCGGCGCGAAATAGAGCTGGAAGTCGCCGCCGACCGTCACCGTGCGATGGGTGAGCGTGCCCACGACATTCTCGAACGGGCCGCGCAGGAAGCGCCCCTTCGTGACGAACAGCACCAGCCACAGCGCGGCGACGACCGCGACGATCCCCGCCGCGACGTTGCGGGCGATTCGGCCCCAGCGGCGGCGCGTGGCCGGCGTCTGCCCGGCATGGGGCCCGGGCGAGGGGGGCAGGGTCGTTGCCATCGCGGTACAATCGCGAGGTGGGCGGCGCGGTTCCCGGCGTGGTTGCTTTCCGGGCCCCTTCTCGCTATGCGGCCCGCTTCCCGAGCGATCGGCGGATACGGACGGCCCGGCCAACTGGGGCTGCCGCGGCCGTTTTAGTCGATCGTGCAGCAGAAAGGATGAAAATGCCCAAGCTCAAGACCAAGAGCGGCGTGAAGAAGCGCTTCAAGCTCACCGCCACCGGCAAGATCAAGCACGGCGTCGCCGGCAAGCGTCACCGCCTCATCAGCCACAACGCCAAGTACATCCGCCAGAATCGCGGCACCACGGTGCTGTCGAAGGCCGACACCGCGACGGTGAAGGCCTGGGCGCCGTACGGCCTGAACTGAGCGACGAGGAGGAATAGACCATGGCACGCGTCAAGCGGGGCGTAACCACTCGCGCCAAGCACAAGAACATCCTGGAACAGGCCAAGGGCTATCGCGGTCGTCGTAAGAACACGATCCGCGTCGCCCGTCAGGCGGTCGAGAAGGCCGGCCAGTACGCCTATCGCGACCGCAAGGTGAAGAAGCGCACCTTCCGCGGCCTGTGGATCCAGCGCATCAACGCCGGCGTCCGCGCGGAAGGGCTGACCTACAGCCAGTTCATGCACGGCCTGAAGCTGGCGGGCGTCGAACTCGACCGGAAGGTCCTGGCCGACATCGCGATGCACGAGGGTGAGGCGTTCAGCGCGATCATCGCGCAGGCGAAGGCCGCACTGCCGCAGGCAGCGTAAGGCACGGGCGGGGGATCGCTCCTCCGCCACCGCTCGCACGAAAAAGGGCGCCGGTCTCGCGATCGGCGCCCTTTTTTGGTGTCCGGTTGGTTAGACCGTGAAGCTTTCCCCGCAGCCGCACGCGCCCTTGGCATTGGGGTTGTTGAAGACGAAGCCGGCGGTGAAATCGTCCTCGACCCAGTTCATCGTCGAGCCGATCAGGTACAGGATCGACCCGCCGTCCACGAACAGCGTGCCGCCGGGGGTGTCGATGCGCTCGTCCATCGCCTTCGCCTCGGTCACGTAATCGACCGAATAGGCAAGACCCGAGCAGCCGCGCCGAGGGGTCGAGAGCTTAACGCCGATCGCGCCCTCGGGCGCCTTGCCCATCAGCTCGGCGATGCGCGCCTCGGCGGTGGGGGTCAGCAGCAGCGGCGCGGGGCGCGCCCGGAGCGTGGTGGCCATCACAGCATCCCCAGTTCGAGCCGCGCGTCGTCGGACATCTTCTGCGGATCCCATGGCGGATCCCAGACGAGGTTGACGTCGGCGAAGGCGATACCCGGCACCGCCGCCACGCGCATCTCGACCTCGCCGGGCATCGATTCGGCGACCGGGCAATGCGGGGTCGTCAACGTCATGGTGACGGCGGCATGGCCGTCCTCCGTGACCTCGACACCGTAGATGAGGCCCAAGTCGTAGATGTTGACGGGAATCTCGGGGTCGAAGATGTCCTTCAGCGCGTCGATCACCGCCTCGTACAGCGCGCCGCCGGGTTCGTTCGCGGCATCGCCGGTCGGCTTTTGCGCGAGGAAGCCCGACAGATAGTCGCGCTGGCGCTCGCCGCCATTATCCACCGCATCGGAAACCTGCGCGCGCGGCGGCTTGTCGACCGTCTCGACGGTTTCGCTCCTGACCCCATCGCTCATCCGAAAATCCTCTTCACTCGCTCGATCCCGGCCGCCAGCGCCGCCACGTCCTCGGGGCCGTTATAGACCGCGAAGCTGGCGCGCGCGGTCGCCTCCACGCCCAGCGCCGCCATCAGCGGCTGCGCGCAATGATGCCCGGCGCGGATCGCGACCCGGCTTTCGTCCAAGATGGTGCCGATGTCGTGCGGATGCACCCCCTCCATCACGAAGGAGACGATCCCGGCGCTGTCGTCCGGCCCCAGCACGCGGATCGAATTGACATGCGCCAGCGCCGCGCGCGCCTCGCGCACCAGCGCGGTTTCGTGCGCGTGGACGCGGTCGAGCCCGATCGCGCGGACATAATCGACCGCCGCCGACAGGCCGAGCGCGCCGACGATATGCGGCGTCCCCGCCTCGAACCGGGTCGGCGCGGGGGCGTAGGTGGTGCGCTCGAAGCTCACGCGGTCGATCATCGAACCGCCGCCCTGATAGGGCGGCATCGCGTCGAGCAGCTCTGCGCGCGCCCAGAGCACGCCGATCCCGGTCGGGCCGTAGAGCTTGTGCCCGGAGAAGACGTAGAAGTCGCACCCCAACGCGGCGACATCGACGGCGACGCGCGGGACCGCCTGGCAACCATCGATCAGGATCTTGGCGCCGACCGAATGCGCGATCGCGCTGGCCTTCGCCACGTCGAGGACCGAGCCGAGCACGTTCGACACATGCGCCAGCGCGACCAATTTGTGTTCGGGGCGGATCATCGCCGCCATCGCATCGAGGTCGATGCGGTGATCCTCGGTCAGCGGGATCACGTCGATCGCGGCCCCGACGCGCTCGGCGATCATCTGCCACGGGACGATATTGCTGTGATGTTCGAGCATCGACAGCAGGATGCGGTCGCCCGCCTTCAGGTTCTGCGCCGCCCACGACTGCGCGACCAAGTTGATCGCCTCCGTCGCGCCGCGCACGAACACGATCTCGTCCGCCTTGGCACCGATCAGGTCGGCGATGTTGGCGCGCGCCGCCTCATAGGCGAGCGTCATGTCGGCGGAGCGTTGGTACACGCCGCGATGGACGGTGGCGTAGGTGGTGTCGTAGCCGCGCGTGATCGCTTCGATCACCGCGCGCGGCTTCTGCGCGGTCGCGGCGGTATCGAGATACGCCCAACCTTCCGGGATCGCGGGAAAATCCGCGACCAGATCGAGCGGGCGATCGGAGACGGCCACGGTCATGACCGCGCCCGAACGTTGCGAATGTTGAGGCGATCGCGGGGCATCACAACGCGCTCTCCAGCCACGCATCGGCGTCGGCGGCGAAGGCGTCGCGGACCGTCTCGTCCGCGATACGGTCGAGCGCGTCGGCGACGAACGCCTTCGTCAGCAAGGCCTTGGCGCGGGCCGAGGGGATGCCGCGGCTCTCCATGTAGAAGAGCGCGCGTGCGTCGAGTTCGCCGACCGTCGCGCCGTGCGCGCACTTTACGTCGTCGGCGAAGATCTCCAGCTCGGGCTTCAGGTTCACGGTAGCGGTGCGGTGCAGGAGCAGGCCGCGCAAGCTCTGTTCGCCATCGGTCTTCTGCGCGTGGCGCGCGACCTCGACCGCGGCGGCGAGGCTGGCCTGCGACTGGTCGGCGGCGACCGCGCGCCAGAGCTGGTGCGACTGTCCGTTCGGCTCGGCATGGCGGACGCGGACCGCGCATTCCTGCTTGATACGATCACGCGTCAGCAGCGCGCCGCCATATTCGGCATAGCCGCCGTCGCCCGCCAGCGTGATCGCGGCATCGATGCGGACGCCCTGATCGCCGGCCGCCAGCATCGTGCCGACGAGGCTCGCGCCCTCGCCCAGTTCGGCCTCGTCGCGGATCGACACGAAGCCGCCGGCTTGCGTCATGCGGACGGCGCGCATCAGGCGGGCGGCTTTGCCGAGCGTGATGCGGGTGTTGCGGTTCGACCAGCCGGCGCCGACGAACGTCTCGACGACCTGGGCCGAGGTGTCGGCGGCCAGCACGATCTCGGCCGCGACATGGTTGTCGGCGCCGGTGGCGATGTGGACGACCTGAACCGGGTGCGCGACGGCCTGTTCGTCGAGGTGGAGCGACCAGCCCTTCGTCGCACGCTTGCCGAGCGCATGGGTGCCGGGGGTGAGGTCGCCGACTCGGACGCGGTGGAGGTCGCTGGCGGCGTCATCGAGGACGCCGTCGACGAACAGCAGTTTCGCGCCGGGCAGGTCGAGAAACTGCGCGTCCGGGCGCGCGATCGGGGCCAGCACGGCGGCGGCGGCGATCCCGCCGATATCCGCCCAGCGCCACGCTTCCTCGCGGTTGGAGGGGAGGTCGAGGGTCATGCTTTTAGGCCTTGGGGTTCACGCGAAGACACGACGACGCGAAGAAGGGGATTCACGCGGAGGCGCGGAGACGCGGAGGAGAATCGCGCGCGGCAGCGCGCATGCGTCATCGCAACTGAGGAGATGGAGAGCCGCTGGCGCGGCGGGGCACTATAGCTCCGCGCCTCCGCGCCTCCGCGTGCGCCCTTCCTCGTCGCGTCGTCGCGGCTTCGCGTGAGCATCACGCCGCGACCTCGGCATAGCCCTGCCGCTCCAGTTCGTGCGCCAGTTCCGGCCCGCCCGAGCGGGTGATGCGGCCATCGGCGAGGACGTGGACGCGATCGGGCTGCACGTAATCGAGCAGGCGCTGATAGTGGGTGATGAGCAGCACGGCCTTGGTCGGCTGGCGCATGATGCGGTTGATGCCGTCGCCGACGATGCGCAGCGCGTCGATGTCGAGGCCCGAGTCCGTCTCGTCGAGGATCGCGAACGCCGGGTCGATGATGCCCATCTGCACCATCTCGTTGCGCTTCTTCTCGCCGCCCGAGAAACCGACGTTGACCGGGCGCTTCAGCATGTCCTGCTGAAGCCCGAGCGCATCGGCCTGCGCGCGGGCGAGCTTCAGAAACTCGGCGCCCGACAGCGGCTTTTCGCCGCGCGAGGTGCGTTGCGCGTTGAGGCTTTCGCGGAGGAACTGGACGTTCGAGACGCCGGGGATTTCAACCGGATACTGAAAGCCGAGGAAGACGCCGGCGGCGGCGCGCTCGTGCGGTTCAAGGTCGAGCAGGTCGATCCATCCGTCGTCGGTGGACGCGTCCCCCTCCGTTCGTGCTGAGCCTTTCGAGGCACGTGCGCCAAGCGCGTCGCTCGCGGCACGCCCTTCGACAGGCTCAGGGCGAACGGGGGTGGTGGGACGGAAGAGGATCGAGCCCTCGGTCACCTCGTAACCGGGACGGCCGCCGAGGACATAGCCGAGCGTCGACTTGCCCGCGCCGTTCGGCCCCATGATCGCGTGGATCTCGCCCGCGTTCACCTCGAGCGAGAGGCCCTTGAGGATTTCCTTGCCGTCGATTTCGGCGTGGAGGTTTTCAATCTTTAACATCGTCATCCCGGCGTAGGCCGGGATCCAGTCCCGACCGGTGTAACTGGACCCCGGCCTTCGCCGGGGTGACGGAAGGAATTAACCAACCGAACCTTCGAGGCTGATGCCCAGCAGCTTCTGCGCCTCGACCGCGAACTCCATCGGGAGTTGCTGCAAGACCTCGCGTGCGAAGCCGTTGACGATCAGCGCGACCGCCGCTTCGGCGTCGAGACCGCGCGACATGGCGTAGAAGAGCTGGTCCTCGCTGATCTTGCTGGTGGTCGCCTCATGCTCGATCTGCGCGCTGGGGTTCTTCACCTCGATATACGGCACGGTGTGCGCGCCACACTGATCGCTCAGCAGGAGCGAGTCGCATTGCGTGAAGTTGCGGACGTTCTCGGCGGTCGGTGCGACACGCACCAGCCCGCGATAGGTGTTGTCGGAGCGACCGGCGCTGATTCCCTTCGACACGATCGTCGACTTGGTGTTCTTGCCGAGGTGGATCATCTTCGTGCCGGTATCGGCCTGCTGGCGGTTGTTGGTGACCGCCACCGAATAGAATTCACCGACCGAACCGTCGCCCGCCAGCACGCACGACGGATATTTCCACGTGATCGCGCTGCCGGTCTCGACCTGCGTCCACGACACCTTGCTATTTCGGCCCTGACACAAAGCGCGCTTGGTGACGAAATTGTAGATGCCGCCGACGCCGTTCTCGTCGCCGGGATACCAGTTCTGGACGGTCGAATATTTGATCTCGGCATCGTCCATCGCGACCAGTTCGACGACCGCGGCGTGGAGCTGGTTTTCGTCGCGCATCGGCGCGGTGCAGCCTTCGAGGTACGACACGTACGCGCCCTCGTCGGCGACGATCAATGTCCGCTCGAACTGGCCGGTGTTCTCGGCATTGATGCGGAAATACGTCGACAATTCCATCGGGCAGCGCACGCCCTTGGGCACATAGACGAACGTGCCGTCGGAGAAGACCGCGCTGTTGAGCGTCGCGAAGTAATTGTCGCGCTGCGGCACGACCTTGCCCAGCCACCTGCGGACCAGATCGGGATATTCGCGGATCGCCTCGCTGATCGACAGGAAGATGACGCCCGCCGCCTTCAGTTCGGCGCGGAAGGTGGTCGCGACCGAGACGCTGTCGAACACCGCGTCGACCGCGACCTTGCGCGCGCCCTCGACACCGGCCAGCACTTCCTGCTCGGCGATCGGGATGCCGAGCTTCTCATAGGTGCGGCGGATTTCGGGATCGAGCTCGTCGAGCGAGGCGATCGTCTTCTTCTGCTTCGGCTCGGCGTAATAATAGGCGTCCTGATAGTCGATCGGCGGGACGTTGAGCTTCGCCCAGTCGGGCGACTCGAGCGTCTGCCACAGGCGGAACGCCTTCAGCCGCCAGTCGAGCATCCATTCCGGCTCGTTCTTCTTCGCCGAGATATAGCGGACGGTGTCTTCGCTCAGCCCCTTGGGCGCGAAATCCTGTTCGATTTCGGTCGCGAAGCCCCATTCGTACTTCTTGGCGACGGCGGCATGCGCCTCGGCGTTCTTGGTGGCCATGATTATGCCTCAACCTTCATCTGCTGCTGCGCCAGCGGCGCGTCGGCGGCGAGTTGCGCCAATGTGATCCCGGCCAGCGCGCCGCGCACCGCGCGGTTGACCGTGCTCCAGTGCGGCTTCACCCGGCAATTGCCCTCGATCGCGCAATCGTGGTTCGCCGCATCGACGCAGGACGTCATCGCGATCGGCCCCTCGACCGCCTCGATGATGTCGGCCAGCGTAATCGAGGCAGGCGGGCGCGCCAGGCGAATGCCACCGCCGGTGCCGCGCGCGCTGTCGATCAGCCCGGCGGCCGACAGCTTGCTGACCAGCTTCTGCGCGGTGGGCAGCGGCACGCCGGTTTCCTCGGCCAGCACGGTCGCATTCTGGCGCGCCAGCCCGCCGCAATGCCGCGCGGCGGCGCTGAGCAGCACCACGGCATAATCGGTCAGGCTGGAAAGTCTCATGACGGCTGGCGCATCTGTTGCGAACCACTCTCAAATCGGATCGAATCGTTCCGATTGGCAGATGGTCGCTTGCGCGCGCGAAATCAACCGCGCGCAAAAAAAGGGCCCGGCGGTTAGGCCGGGCCCCTCAGGAAAGAGACTTCCCTGGGGAAGCCCTTCGGGTCGCAGCACCCCTATGACGCTGATTCTACGGCGAGGATTGGATGATTGCGACACGCGACCCATGAAAAGTTACAATTCACGCCCGTGCTTGATCTCTGCCGCCCGCGCGGCGACATGCCGTGACCATGGCCGATCCCTTCCTCCGCGTCGCGCACGCGCTCGACCCCGAAACCGCGCATGTCTGGGCGATCCACGCGCTGCGAGCCTGGGGACGCGCGGGCGCGCCGCTGGCGAAGGAGATGCCGCGGCTGGAGACGATCGTGGCGGGGGTGCGCTTTCCCAATCCGGTCGGGCTGGCGGCCGGGCTGGACAAGGATGCGCGCGCGATCACCGGGTTGATGGCGCTGGGCTTCGGATCGGTCGAGGTCGGGACGCTGACCCCGCGCGCGCAGCCGGGCAACCCCAGGCCACGGCTGTTCCGGCTGGTTGAGGACCGTGCGGTGGTGAACCGCATGGGGTTCAACAACGGCGGGCTGGACGCCGGGGTCGCCCGCGCGCGCACCGCGAACCGGCGCGGCGGGGTGCTGGGCATCAACGTCGGCGCGAACAAGGACGCGACCGACCGGGTCGCCAATTACGTGGCGGGGGTGCGCGCGGCGGCGCCGGTGGCGGATTATGTGACGATCAACGTCAGTTCCCCCAACACCCCGGGGCTGCGCGACCTGCAGGCGGGGGCGGCGCTCGACGAATTGCTGGCGGCATGCGTCGCGGTGCGCGGCACGACGCCGCTGTTCCTGAAGATCGCGCCCGACCTCGACCGCGCCGGGATCGACGGGGTAGCGAGGGCAGTGATCGATCGCCGGGTCGACGCGCTGGTGATCGGCAACACCACGATCTCGCGCCCCGGCCTGCGTAGCGCGCACGGCACCGAGACGGGCGGCCTGTCGGGCGCGCCGCTGCGCGCCTTGGCGGCGGCGAAGCTGGCGGAGGTGCGCGCGGCGACCGGCGGGCAGGTGGCCCTGGTCGCGGCGGGGGGGATCGACAGCGGCGCGGAGGCCTATGCGCGGATCCGCGCCGGCGCGAGCCTGGTGCAGCTTTATTCCGCGCTGGTCTACGAAGGCGCGGGGTTGCCGCGCCGCGTGGTGACCGAACTGGCGGCGTGCCTGGCACGCGATGGCTTCGCCAGCGTGGCGGCGGCGGTGGGCACCGCCGCCTGACCGATCAGCGCGCCGCCGCCCAGCGGACCGCGTTGACGAGGACGCGGCGCATGTTGGGATCGTCGTAGACCGCCGGTTCGTGGCCGAGCGCCGAATAGAAGACGTGCCCCTTGGCGCGGGGATTGACCCACATTACCGGGTGCGCGGCACCCATCGCCAGCTTGCCGGGGCGGTAGCTGCCCTCGTCGACGCGCGCCAGCACGGTCATCCCGCGCGTCGCGGGATCGCCGGAGAAGGAATACCATTCGTCGCTGACCGTCCAGTCGCGCGGCACCCCCGCCATCACCGGGTGCCGCGGCTGATCGACCACGACGCGCGCGGGCTGGATATGATCATCGCCATTGGGGTGGCCGATGAAGGTCGTGCCGAGCAGCGTATTGTCGTACCACGGCTCCTTGTGGCTGTCGTCGCCGGCGGCGTGGAGCGCGACGACCCCGCCGCCACGCGCGACGAAGCGCGTGAACGCCGCCAGTTGCGCCGGGGTCAGGAACGCGCCGCTGGCGCTGTTGAGCACGATGACGGAGAAATGCCGCAGGTCGCGATCGTTGAACACCGCCGCATTCTCGGTCGTGAAGCTCTTGCGCCCCAGCTCGCGCGCGATGTCGGCGAGCACCGCGTTCGAATGCGGGATATGCTCGAAATGGCGCCAGCCGTTGGTCTTCGACACGATCAGCACCGCGCCCTTCAGCCCGGTGGGCAGGGTGGGCGCGACGGTATCGACCACCGGCGCGGGGAGATGCGGGTCGCTCCCGACCTGCGTCGCGGCCAGCACCGCGATCATCATCAACGATTTCAGCATCATCCGTCTCCTGCCCTATCGAGGGTCATTATCATCTGGCGCGAACCACCCGAACCGTTCGTGCTGAGCGTGTCGAAGCACGTGCGCCGCGAGCCCACCGGTTGGAACACGCCCTTCGACACGCTCAGGACGAACGGGATTGATGATCGAGCCTGCGCAGCACGGACTCTAGCGTGTTGATCGATCGAGGAAAGCGGCCTCGTGCGTCAGCCGACCAGCGAGATCCGCAGCGCGATATGCTTCTCGCCGTGCGCGGGCACCTCGAACACGCCGGGCTTGTCGCGGAACTCGCCGTCGAAACCGTGCGGATCGGCGATGCCGTGCCACGGCTCGATACAGACATAGGCCGCGCCCGGCTTCGTCCAGATGCCGAGCTTCGGCGTATCGGGGAACGCGACGTCGAGTTGCGGTGCGCCGTCCACACCGTAGCGGACCGATTGCGATTCGACCGGATCCCACACCAGCGCGTCGTCGGTGAACAGATCGTCGGCGAGATGCAGCACGCGTCCGTCGAGCGGGGAGGGGCGATCCTGCGCCGCGATCGTGCCGTCGGGCGCGATCACGCGCAGCGCGGCAGGCTCGTCCGTCGCGAACGCGATGCGGTGCGCGGCGCGATCCTGGCCATAGGGCAGCGGCCAGGCGAAGGCGGGGTGGAAGCCGAAGCTGGCGGGGAGCGGCTCGTCCGCCGGGTTGCAGACCGTGACGTCGATCGCCAGCGTGGCGTCGCGAAGCTCGAACGCGACCTCCAGCCGGAATGCGAACGGATAGGAGGCGCGCGTCGCCTGATCGTCGGTCAGCGCGAAGACCGCGCGCGTCGCGCCCGTCTCGATCACCGAAAAGACGCTGCGCCGCGCGAACCCGTGCTTGGCGATCGGATAGGCCTGTCCGTCGATGCGGATCGCGCCGGTCGCGGTCATCCCGATCACCGGGAACAGCAGCGGCGCGCGCCCGGTCCAGAAGCGCGGGTCGGCGTCGGTCATCAGCTCGCGCCCGTCGGCGTCGGTAAGCGACGACAATTCGGCGCCCAGCGGATTGATCGCGGCGGTCAGCGCGCCGTTCGAGATGCGGATCCAGTCATCAGCCACGTAATTGCGCTCCCTGCTTGGCGGCGGCGGCGACCACCTTGTCCGCGATCGCCTTCAGATCGGCGTCGGTGAAGCTCTTGTCGGCGGGTTGCAGCACCACCTCGACCGCGACCGACTTATGCCCCTCGGCCACGCCGGTGCCGGTGAAGACGTCGAACACGCGCGCCCGCACGATCGTCGCCTTGTCCGCGCCCTTCACCGCGCGCACCAGCGCGTCGGCGGAGACATCGGCGGGGACGAGGAACGCGAAGTCGCGGCGCACCGGCTGGAGCGCGGGGGGCGCATAGGCGGGGCGCATGAAGCCTGCTGCCCGCTTGGCCGGGATCGCATCGAGGTACAGCTCGACCGCCGCGACCTGCCCCGAGAGGTCGAACGCCTTCATCACCGCCGGGTGCACGGTGCCGAACGCGGCCAGCACCGTCTTCGGCCCCAGCCGCAGCGTGCCCGAGCGACCGGGGTGGAAGGCCGCGCCCGCCTCGCCCATCACCTGCAGATTGTCGACCGGCGCACCGGCGGCGGCGAGCAGCGCCAGCGCCTCGGCCTTGGCATCATAGGCGTCGAACGCCGCCGCCTTGCCCTCGCGCCAGCCGCGTGCACGGCGGTCGCCCGCCAGCACGACACCCAGCGTCGCGCGCTCGCCCTCCGGCAGATAGCGGCGCCCGATCTCGAACAGCCGCACGCCCTCCGCGCCCTGCCGCAGGTTGCGCTCGGCGGCGGACAGCAGCCCGGGGAGCAGCGACGGGCGCATCACCTTCAGCTCCTCGCTGATCGGATTCGCCAGCCGCCACGCCGCCTCACCGAACGGCGCGACCTGTTTCTCGCTCAGGAAGCTCCACGTCACCGCCTCGTCCAGCCCGCGCGCGGCGGCGGCGCGGCGGGTGCGGCGCTCGATCCGCTGCTCCGGCGTGGCGGTCGGGCGCGCGACGCCGGGGGTGCGCGGCAGCGGCACGGGCGCGACCTTGTCGATCCCCTCGATACGGATCACGTCCTCGACCAGATCGGCGGTGCCGTCGACATCGCGCCGCCACGTCGGGGGCGTGACGTCCCACGCGTCATCGACCGCGAAGCCCAGCGATTCGAGGATCGCGCGCTGCCGCTCCGGCGCGACCGCGAGGCCGCCCAGCGTTTCGGCGCGCGCCGGGTCATAGGCGTAGGAGCGCGTGCCGAGCGGCGGCTCGCCCGCGCGGGTAACGCCGCTGGCGGTGCCGCCGCAATATTCCAGGACGAGGAAGGTCGCGATCGCGAGGCCGTCGTCGAGGAACGCCGGGTCGACCCCGCGTTCGAACCGCTGGCGCGCGTCGCTGGTCAGCGCCAGCTTCTGACCCGTGCGCGCGATCGCCTCGGGTGTGAAATAGGCGCATTCGATCACGACGTCGGTGGTCGCGTCCGACACGCCCGAATGCGCGCCGCCCATGATCCCGCCGATATCGTGGACCGCGACGTCATCGGCGATGACGGTCATGCCCGCCGACAGCGTATAGGTCTTGCCGTTCAGCGTCTCGACCGTCTCGCCATCGCGTGCCTGACGCGCGACCAGCCCACCCGACAGCTTCGCCTTGTCATAGACGTGCAGCGGGCGGCCGAGATCGACCGTCAGGTAGTTGGTGATGTCGACCAGCGCCGAGATCGGCTTCTGCCCGATCGCGCGCAGCCGCTTGGCCATCCATTCCGGCGCGGCGCCGTTGGTCAGCCCGCGCACCTCTTGCGCGAAGAAGGCCGGGCAGCCCGCCGCATCCTCGATCCGCACATCGGGACCGGGGCCGTCGCCCGCCACCGGCGGCACGGTCGGCGCGATCAGCGTGCCCAGCCCGGCGGCGGCGAGGTCGCGCGCGATGCCGTGGACGCCCATGCAATCCTGCTTGTTGGGCGTCACCGACACCTCGATCACCGGATCGCCGAGCCCGGCGTAATCGGCGAAGGCCGTGCCGACCGGCGCATCATCGGGCAGTTCGATGATCCCGTCGTGATCCTCGCCCAGTTCCAGCTCGCGGGTCGAGCACATCATGCCGTTCGATTCGACGCCACGGATCGCCGCGACCTTCAGTACCATGCCGTTGGCGGGCACCGCCGCGCCGGGCTTGCCGAACACGCCGACCAGCCCGGCGCGCGCGTTGGGCGCGCCGCACACGACCTGGAGCGGTCCGTCGCCGGCGTCGACCGACAGCACCTGCAGCTTGTCGGCCTGCGGATGCCGCTCGGCGGTCAGCACGCGCGCGACCGTGAAGCCGTCCAGCTTCGCGGCGGGATCGGTGACGCCCTCCACCTCCAGCCCGATGTTGGTGAGCGCGACCAGGATCTCGTCCAGCGACGCGGTCGTCTCGAGATGGTCCTTGAGCCAGGAGAGGGTGAATTTCATGGTGCTTCCCGTCGCTCCCGCAGCGGGGAGCCTGAATGTCTGTGGCGTGCGGTGAGGGTCAGGCCGGCGTGCCGACGCCGCCCGACAGGGTCGGCACGTCGAGCGCGCTGAACCCATAGTGCTTCAGCCAGCGGATATCGCCGTCGAAGAAGGCGCGCAGGTCGTCCATGCCGTATTTCAGCATCGCCAGCCGGTCGATCCCGCAGCCGAACGCGAACCCCTGCCATTCCTCGGGATCCAGCCCGCAGGCCGCGATCACCTTCGGATGGACCATGCCGCTGCCCAGCACCTCCATCCAGCCGCCGTCGCCCTTCGTGGGATCGCCGCCGATCACGCGCTTGCCCTTCACGATCGAATAGCCGACGTCGACCTCCGCCGACGGCTCGGTGAACGGGAAATAGCTCGGGCGCAGCCGCAGCACGATATCGTCGCGCTCGAAGAACGCCTTCAGGAACGTCTCCAGTGTCCATTTCAGGTGGCCGAGCGTGATGCCCTTGTCGATCACCAGCCCCTCGACCTGATGGAACATCGGCGTGTGCGTCGCATCGCTGTCCGATCGATAGGTGCGGCCCGGCGCGATGATCCGGATCGGCGGCTTGTTCGCCAGCATCGTGCGGATCTGCACCGGGGAGGTGTGGGTGCGCAGGACGCGAGGTGTTTCCCGATCGTTCGGATCGCTATCCTCGCGCCCGGCGAGATAGAACGTGTCGTGCATCGCCCGCGCCGGATGCGTTTCGGGGATGTTGAGCGCGCCGAAATTGTGCCAGTCGGTCTCCATCTCCGGCCCGCTCGCCACCGCGAAGCCGAGGTCGGCGAAGATCTCCGCCAGCTCATCCATGACCTGGCTGACGGGGTGGACCGTGCCCGCGAGCGGCGCGTCGGCGGGCAGCGTCATGTCGAGCGCTTCGCTGGCGAGCTGCGCGTCGAGCGCCACCTGCTCCAGATGCGCCTTGCGCGCGGCGATCGCGGTGGTCACCGCCTCGCGCAGGCCGTGGATCGCGGGGCCGCGCGTCTGGCGCTCCTCCGGCGACAGCGCGCCCATCGTCTTGAGCAATTGCGTCACGCGGCCCTGCTTGCCCAGCGCATCGACGCGCACCGCCTCCAGCGCGTCGAGCGAGGCGCTGGCGTCGATCGCGACGAGCAGGTGCGTCTTCAGGTCGTCGGTGTCGGTCATGGTCGTATCCGTCATACGCGCCGTCCAAGCCGAAGCCGGCGCGCGAGTCCAGCCCGCAATGACGGGAGAACTAGGCGGAAACCCCGTACAGCGCGTCGAGGCGCGGGCCGTAGACCTGGCGCAGGACGTGGCGGCGGATCTTCAGGCTGGGGGTGAGTTGCTCGTTCTCGATCGCGAACGGCTCGTCCGCGACGATCCAGCGCCGCACGCGTTCGGTGACGGAGAGCATCGCGTTGGTGCGATCGACCGCCGCCTGCAACGCGGCGCGATAGGCGGGATCCCCGGCGAGCGCGGTCGCCGCCAGCCCATGCGCCGCCGCCCATTCCGCGCTCCATTCGGCATCGGGGACCAGCACCGCGACCATATGTGGCCGGCGGTCGCCCGCGATCATCGCCTGGCCGATCTCGGGCTGGAGCGTCAGCAGCCCCTCGACCTTCTGCGGGGCGACATTCTCGCCCTTGTCGTTGATGATGAGATCCTTCTTGCGATCGGTGATGCGGATGCGTCCGCCCGAGTCGATCTCGCCGATGTCGCCGGTGTGGAGCCAGCCGTCCTTCAGGACGCGCGCGGTCTCCGCCTCGTTGCGCCAATAACCGTGCATCACCAGCTCGCCCTTCACCAGGATCTCGCCGTCGTCGGCGATCCGCACCTGGGTGTCGGCGAGCGGGGGGCCGACCGAGTCCATCGTCACCCCCGCCGACGGGCGGTTGCACGAGACGACCGGCGCCGCCTCGGTCTGGCCATACCCTTGCAGGAACGTGACGCCCAGCGACTGGAAGAACACGCCGACCTCGGGCGTCAGCGGCGCGCCGCCGGAGATCATCGCCTTCATCCGCCCGCCGAACTTCCTGGCGATCTTCGGCTTGAACAAGGTGTCGACCAGCAGCGCCTTGGGCCGGTCCGCCAGCCGCAGCGTGCCCGCGTCGCGCTTCGCCCCGATATCGAGCGCGGCGGCGAGCAGCCTGGCGGGTAGCCCGCCCTGTCGCTCGATCGCCTTGCTGATCCGGGTGCGCAGCACCTCGAACAGGCGGGGCACGACGAACATGATCGTCGGGCGCACCTCCTCGATGTTCGACGCCAGTCTGTCGATGCCCTCCGCGTAATAGATCTGTCCGCCCATCCCGATCGGGAAATGCTGCCCGCCGGTATGTTCATAGGCGTGGCTGAGCGGCAGGAACGACAGGAACACCTCGTCGCCCCAGCCGAAATCCTCGGCGACCACCGCCGAACAGCCCGCGACATTGTGCAGGATCGCGCCGTGATGCTGCATCACCCCGCGCGGCGCGCCGCCGGTGCCGCTGGTGTAGATGATGCAGGCCAGGTCGCCGCGCGCGAAATCGGCCTGCGCCGCCACACGCGCGACGTCGGCGGGATGCGTGTCGACCAGGGTGCGCCAGTCGTGGACGTCGATCGCGGTCTGCCCCAGCCGCATCGCGTCGATCCCGATCAGCATCTGCGGGCGGATCGAGCGCAGGATCGCGGGCATCAGCGCCTTGGCCAGCTTCGCGGTGGACACGATCACCGCCTTGGCGCCCGAATTCTCGATGATGTGCGCGTGATCGCGCTCGGTATTGGTGGTGTAGGTCGGCACGGTCACGCAGCCGGCGGCCATGATCGCCAGATCGGACAGGCACCATTCGGGGCGGTTCTCGCTGACCAGCATCACGCGGTCGCCGCGCTCCAGCCCGACCGCGCGCAGGCCGGTCGCCAGCCGCGCGACCGTCTCCGCCGCCTCGCGCCAGCTGATCGACACCCATGCGCCGTCGCGCTTGTGCCACAGGAACGGCGCGTCGCCCTTCTCCGCGGCGCGGGTGAAGAACATCGTGACCAGATTGGGGAATGGTTCGAGCCGGCGCATATCCTCTCCCGCGGCGTGTGCCCGCCGCTTCGTCGTTTATTGTTGCAGCGAATTGCCCGGGCTGCGCGGGTCGGCGGCGCCGATCCAGCGCCCGTCGGGCAGCCGTTCGGCGGCATTGGCCTTCAGTCCCAGCCTGGCCAGCGTGACATGCTGTCCCAGCGCCTCCAGCGGCGCCTTCATCGCGGCGATCGCGGTGCCGTCCTCCAGCACCAGCCCGTCCTTGTCGAAGAATTCCTGCCCCAGCGCGATCGAATCCTGCGCCGACAGGCCCCAGTCGAAATGCGCGACCAGCGCCTTGAGCACCTGCATGATGATCGTCCGGCCCCCCGCCGCGCCGATCGCGAACACCGGCTTGCCGGCGGCGTCGTACACGATCGTCGGCGACATCGACGACAGGGGGCGCTTGCCCGCCGCCACCGCGTTGGCGACCGGGCGACCGTCCTTCTCTGGCGCAAAGCTGAAGTCGGTCAGCTCGTTGTTCAGGATATAGCCGTTCACCGTCAGCTGGCTGCCGAACACGCTTTCGACGGTGTTGGTCCAGCTCACGACATCGCCGTCGCCGTCCACCGCGACGAAATGCGTCGTCCCCGCCACCTCGCCCGATGGCGCGACGGTGCGTGGCGTCGCGCCCGGCGGCACGCCCGGCTCGTAATGGCCGCGCGCGTGCGCCACGTCGATCAAGCGGGAGCGCGCGCGCAGATAGTCGCGGTCGATCATGCCGGTCAGCGGCACGCGCACGAAATCGGTGTCGCCCAAATATCGGTCGCGATCGGCATAGGCGAGCCGCATCGCCTCACCGATCACCTGCCACGATCGCACGTCGTCCTTGCCCCAGCGCGCGATCGGGAAGCGTTCGATCATCCCCAGGATCTGGAGCACGGTGACCCCGCCCGACGACGGCGGCCCCATGCCGCACACCGTCCATGCGCGATAGGGCCCGCACACCCCCGCGCGCGGCTTCGCGCGGTAGCCCGCGAGATCCGCGACGGTCATCGGCACCGGATTGCGCGGCGCGTCGCTGACCGCCTTGGCCACCGCCCGCGCATTGTCGCCGGTGTAGAAGGCGTCGGGTCCGTCGGCGGCGACGCGCCGCAGGAACGCCGCCAGCGCGGGATTGCGGAACGTGTCGCCCGCGCGCAGCGCGCGTCCGTCGATCGAGTAGAGCGCGCGGATCGCCGGAAATTCCTGCCACAGCCCCGCGACCTGCTTCAGCGAATTCTCCAGCCGCGCGTTCACCACGAAGCCCTGGTCGGCCAGCCGTATCGCGGGTTCGAACAGCCGGGGCCACGGCAATTTGCCCCATTTGCGATGCGCGGCCTGCGCCAGCCGCAGCGTGCCCGGCACGCCGACCGAATAGCCGCCGGGCCAGGCCTGCACGAACGGCAGCGGCTTTCCATCGGCGCCGAGGAAGCGATCGGGGCGCGCCGCCGCCGGCGCGGTCTCGCGCCCGTCGAGCGTGTCGTACAGCCCGGTGCGGCCGCCGTGATGGACCAGCAGCCCGCCGCCGCCGATGCCGCTCGATTGCGGCTCGACCACGCCCAGCGCCAGCACCATCGCGATCGCGGCATCGGTGGCGCTGCCGCCGGCGCGCAGGATCTCCTGACCGGCGGCGGTGGCGCGCGGATCGGCGGCGGAGACGACGCCCTGCGAGGCGGTCGCCGTCGGCGCGCTCGGCGGCGCCAGCGTCGTCGTCTGCGCCTGCGTCGCGACGGGAGCCAGCAGCAGCAGCGCGGCGGAAAGACGGATCGGCAACCTTGTCATCACGCGCGACCCTATCGGCTTACGGGCAGGAGGCAAACCGTAACGTAGGAAGCGGGTGCGTGTGCGGTTGCGACGCCTGAACCGCGCCCGGGCAATTCTTTCGTCATGGCGAGCATAGCGAAGCGATCCAGCGCCGGATCAGGACGCCCTGAATTGCTTCGCTGCGCTCGCAATGACGGGTGGGGGATAAGAAAAAGGGCCGGTCGCTGCATCCAGCGACCGGCCCCGTTTCGGCTTGACGATGCGGCGCGATCAGCCGTCGTAGTCGGCGCCGAGATTCTGGTTGCGCGGCGGGGCGACGGCGGTGAGGCGCAGCGCCTCCGCCGAGGCGGCCAGGCTGCCGATCTCGTCGGCCTCTTCCTCGTCGTCGATCTGCACGCGCTGCAGGCTCTGCACCACCGATTCGTGCAGATCCTTCGGGCGCACCGTCTCCTCGGCGATCTCGCGCAGCGCGACGACCGGGTTCTTGTCGCGATCGCGATCGATCGTCAGCTCGGCCCCGCCCGACACCTGCCGCGCGCGCTGTGCGGCGAGCAGGACCAGATCGAAACGGTTCGGGATCTTGTCGACGCAATCCTCGACAGTGACGCGCGCCATCCGCGTATCCTCTAAACGATAAACTCAGGGAAGCTGGAGCAGGTAGCCGCCGGCACGCCATCCGTCAAGGAAAGCCTGTCCTTGCCCACGGCGCCCGCGCGCGCCATCTCCGCGTGGATGCAGGATGCCGACGCCCAGCCAGTGTTCACGGTCGAGGGCCATCGGCTGACGCTGCTCGATACCGGGCCACGCCGGCTCGACGCTTTGCTGGCGCTGATCGACGGTGCGCGCGTCTCGCTGCGCATCCTCTATTATATCTACGCCGACGACGCGACCGGGCGGCGCGTGAACGCCGCGCTGGCGGCGGCGGCGCGGCGCGGGGTGCGCGTGATGCTGATCGTCGACGGCTTCGGCAGCGAGGGCGACGCCTTCTTCGAACCGTTGCGCGAGGCGGGGGTGTCGGTCTGCCGCTTCTCGCCGCGTTTCGGGCGGCGCTATCTGCTGCGCAACCACCAGAAGCTGGCACTGGCCGATGCCGAGACGCACGACGGGCACGAGGCGCGGATCATCATCGGCGGATTCAACATCGAGGACGATTATTTCGGCACGCCCAAGGAGCATTCGTGGCGCGACCTGGGGTTGCTGCTCGAAGGACCGGCGGCGGCGCGGATGGCGGGCTATTTCGACGCGCTGGAGGAGGGGATCCGCACCGGCGGGCGCGTGCGGCGGCTGAACAAGGCGCTGGCGCGGTGGAGCGAGCGCGACGGGCGGCTGCGCTGGCTGATCGGCGGGCCGACGCGGCATCTGTCGCCCTGGGCGCGCGCGATCCGCGCCGACATGCGCCACGCCCGGCGGATCGACATCATCGCGGGCTATTTCACGCCGAGCCCGACCGTGCTGCGGCGGCTGGACCGGGCCGGACGGCGCCGCGCCGAGGTGCGCGTGGTGACCGCGGCGCGATCCGACAACAATGTGACGATCGCGGCGTCGCGCTTCACTTATGCCGGCCTGCTGCGCAAGGGCGTGCGGATCTTCGAATATGCCGCGACGAAGCTGCACACCAAGCTGTACGTCGTCGACGACGCGACCTGGGTGGGCAGCGCCAATTTCGACATGCGCAGCCTGTTCATCAACATGGAATTGATGCTGCGGATCGAGGATGCGGCGTTCGCGGCGCATGTGCGCGGCTATGTCGATGGCGAGATCGCGCAATCGAACGAAGTGACGGTGGCGGCGTACCGCGCCGCGACGGGTTGGTGGCAGCGCACGAAGCAGTTCGTGGCCTATCTGCTGACGGCAGTGGCGGACCCGGCGATCTCGCGCGGGCTGAACTGGGGGATCGACGAGGAGTAGGTTTACGCGGAGGCGCGTGCGTTCGTCCGTCATTGCGAGCGTAGCGAAGCAATCCAGGGCGTCCTGGTCCGGCGCTGGATTGCTTCGCTACGCTCGCAATGACGGGGCGGGGGCGCATCACTCCGCGACCAGCGCCTCCTCCTGCTCCTGCGCCTGGCGCGCCCACATTTCGGCATAGAGGCCGCCCGCCGCCAGCAACTCGGCATGCGAACCGCGTTCGACCACGCGGCCCGCCTCCAACACGACGATCTGGTCGGCATGGACGATCGTCGACAGCCGGTGCGCGATCACGATCGTGGTGCGGCCGCGCTCGATCGCCTCCAGCGTCTCCATGATCTCCGCCTCGGTGCGGCTGTCGAGCGCGCTGGTCGCCTCGTCGAGGATCAGCAGTGGCGGATCCTTCAGCAGGGTGCGCGCGATCGCGACGCGCTGCTTCTCGCCGCCCGACAGCTTCAGTCCGCGCTCGCCGACGCGGGTGGCATAGCCCTCCGGCTGGCGCTCGATGAAGCCCGCGATCGCCGCGCCGCGCGCTGCCTGCTCGATCGCGCGCTGGTCCGCGTCGGCGCGGCCATAGGCGATGTTGTAGCCGATCGTGTCGTTGAACAGCACCGTATCCTGCGGGACGATCCCGATCGCCGCCCGCAGGCTGGCCTGCGTCACGCCCGCGATATCCTGCCCGTCGATCGTGATCCGCCCGCCGTTGACGTCGTAGAAGCGGTACATGAGCCGCGCGAGCGTCGACTTGCCCGCGCCCGACGGACCGACCACCGCGCAGGTGGTGCCCGCCGGCACGTCGAGATCGATCCCCTTCAGGATCGGCATGCCCGCGTCATAGCCGAAGCGCACGTCCTCGAACCGCACCGCCCCGCGCGATACCAGCAGTGCGGGCGCATCAGCCACGTCCACCACCTCGGACGGGGTGTCGATCAGGTCGAACATCGCGCCCATGTCGATCGCGCCCTGCCGGATCGTGCGATAGACCATGCCGAGCAGGTCGAGCGGGCGGAAGAGCTGCGACAGCAGGGTCGACACCAGCACCACCTCACCGGCGGTGAACGCCCCCCGGCTCCAGCCCCAGGCGACCCACGCCATGCCGCCCGCCAGCATCACGTTGGTGATCGCGGCCTGCCCGATGTTGAGCCACGCCAGGCTGTTCTCGCTGACCACCGCCGCATCGGCATAGGCGCGCATCGCCTTGTCGTAGCGCTGTGCCTCGCGATCCTCCGCGCCGAAATACTTCACCGTCTCGAAGTTCAGCAGCGAATCGACGGCGTGGGCGACCGCGCCGGTATCGAGGTCGTTCATCCGCTCGCGCAGGGAGGAGCGCCAGTCGGTGACCATCCGCGTGAACCAGATGTAGAGCGCGACCATCGCGACCGTGCCCGCCACCAGCGGCCACCCGAACTTCACCCAGAAGATGCCGAGCACCAGCGCCAGCTCCAGCACGGTCGGCGCGATGTTGAACAGCAGGAAATACAGCATCGTGTCGATGCTTTTCGTGCCGCGCTCGACCACCTTGGTCACCGCGCCGGTGCGGCGCTCCAGATGGAAGCGCAGCGACAATTGATGCAGATGACGGAACACGCGCGCCGCCAGCCGCCGCGTCGCCTCCTGCCCGACGCGCTCGAACACCGTGTTGCGCAGATTGTCGAACAAGGTGCTGCCGAAGCGCGCGGCGGCGTAACCCACGATCAGCAGGATCACGAACGACACCGGCGTCGTCCGCACGCCCATGCCGTCGATCGCGCCCTGCAACGCGAAGGGGGCGCCGTAGACCTGCACCAGCTTCGACAGCACGACCAGCGCCAGCGCGCCGGACACGCGCAGCTTCATCCCCGGCGAGTCGGCGGGCCACAGATCGGGCAGGAAGCGGCGCAGCGTCGGCAGCAGCGGGCGCTCGACGGCGGATCGGGTCGATGTGTCGGGGGGCATAAGCGATCGGTGATGTCGTGCGCGCGGCGGCGGGCGTCAATGGCGCGCGGAACGCGGCGGTTCGGCGTTCGTTCTTATCCGCGACAGGAGGTTGGGATGGAAGCGACTTTCTTCGTGATGGCGATCATGGGCTGCGGCGATGCCGCCTCGGGCTGCGCCACCGCGCGGCTGGAGCCGGCGCATTACGCCACGGTGCAGCAATGCCAGGCCGCGATGCCGGCGGCGTTGGCGCGCAACACCGATCTCGACTTTCCGGTCGTCAGCGCGGCGTGCCAGCGCAACGGGATGCAGGTGGTCGCGCGCCATGCGGACAAGGCGCGCGGCTGAGGGTCGTCACCACGCGGTTCGTGGCGATCAGCCCGCGCGCACCGCCGTCACGAAATAATCGAGCGCGGTCGAACCGCCGAGCGTGAAGCCGGTCGCGCCCACCGACAGCCCGGTGGTGTCGATCACGGCGAAGCCGGCATCGGCGATCATCGCGCCCAGCTCCTCCGGCGTCAGGAACTTGTCCCAGTCGTGGGTGCCGCGCGGGATCTGCCCCAGCCGCTCGGCGCCCTCGACCAGCGCCAGGCGCGACCACCACGTCCGGTTGGGCGTGCTCATCACCAGCAACCCACCCGGCGCGACCGCCGCCGCCAGGCCTGCGACGAAGGCGTGCGGATCGGACACATGCTCGACGACCTCCAGCGAGCAGACCAGATCGAACGTCTCGCCCGCCACCGCCTCGACCCCGCCGGCGCGATAGTCGATCGACAGGCCGCGCCCCTCGGCATGGACGCGCGCCACCGCGATGCTCTCCGCCGCCGCGTCGACCGCGGTGATGCGGGCGCCCATCCGCGCCAGCGGCTCGGCGAGCAGCCCCGCGCCGCAGCCCATGTCGAGCGCGCTCCTGCCCGCCAGCGGCGTGAAGCTGCGGTCGTCGAGATCCCAGTGCCGGTCGATCGCGGCGCGCAGGTAGCGCAACCGGACCGGGTTCAGCCGGTGGAGCATCGCCGACGTGCCCGTGGGATCCCACCATTCCGCCGCCAGCTTCCCGAAATGCGCGGCCTCGCCCGCCACGACGGAGGCGTGTGGGATGGTTGCGGTTGTTACGCTTGCGTCGGTCATGCGTGCTTTCTATCAGGACGCCCCTCCCATCCCAAGGCGTTTGGATAAGCAGTGGCGCGCATCGTCATGAAGTTCGGCGGCACCTCGATGGCGGGGATCGAGCGCATTCGCTCGGTCGCCGCACGGGTGAAACGCGAGGCCGCCGCCGGCAACCAGGTGGCGGTGGTCGTCTCCGCGATGGCGGGCGAGACCGACCGGCTCGTCGGCTTCTGCCGCGAAGCCTCGCCGCTGTACGACCCGCGCGAATATGACGTGGTGGTCGCGGCGGGCGAGCAGATCACCAGCGGGCTGCTGGCGATCGCGCTCCAGGCGATCGGCGTGCCCGCGCGCTCGTGGCTGGGCTGGCAATTGCCGATCAACACCGACGACGCCTTTGCCAAGGCGCGGATCGGCACGATCGACACGCAGGCGCTCGACGCCAGCCTGTCGGCGGGCGAAGTGGCGGTGATCCCCGGTTTCCAGGGCGTGTCCGGCGACGGGCGGATCACCACGCTGGGGCGCGGCGGATCGGACACGTCGGCGGTAGCGGTGGCGGCGGCGATGAAGGCCGATCGCTGCGACATCTATACCGACGTCGACGGGGTCTACACCACCGACCCGCGCATCGTGCCGCGCGCGCGCAAGCTGGCCAAGGTGACCTATGAGGAGATGCTGGAACTCGCCAGCGTCGGCGCCAAGGTGCTCCAGACCCGCTCGGTCGGGCTGGCGATGAAGGAAAAGGTCCGCGTCCAGGTGCTGTCGTCGTTCACCGGCGGTGCCGACGGAGATGGGGCACCGATGGCCGATACGCTGCCGGGGACGATGATCGTCGGCGAAGAGGAGATTGAAGACGTGGAACGCCAGTTGATCACCGGCATCGCGCACGACAAGAACGAGGCGAAGATCACGCTGGCCGCCGTGCCCGACCGGCCCGGCTCCGTCGCCTCCGTCTTCGCGCCGCTGGCCGAGGCGGGGATCAACGTCGACATGATCGTGCAGAACATCGCGCATTCGACTGGATCGACCGACGTCACCTTCACCGTCCCCTCCGCCGACCTCGCGCGGAGCCTGGACGTGCTGGGTCAGGCGAAG